>WFNZ01000046.1 GCA_015488335.1 Thermovibrio sp. | reverse complement strand
AGGGAAGAATGACAACCGACGCAGCCGTTAAGGGCTTTTTAAACTTTAAGAGTTTAAAGAGGAGGGCGAGAGCTCCCACAACAATTCCTACGTGAAGGCCGGAAATTGCAAGGAAGTGGTAGATGCCGGAAAGGGCAAAGTAGCCTTTAACAGAGGCAGGAAGCTCGTATCTGAAACCTAAAGTTGTTGCCCCAACAAGAGCCGAAATGGGATAATCTACAGACTCTTCAATCCTTTTGTATAGGTGATAGCGGAACCTGTCAAGTGAGAAAAAAGGTCTTTCAACTACTCTTCCCTTGTTATTAACGTAGTCTCCCGGCTCTGCTTCACCTTTTAACCTTACGTACTTCCAACCTTCAAGAACTGCCACTCTGTAGTTATCTCTGTATTCCTTTACCCAGAGGACTTTTCGCAGGCCTTGATTACCAGCGTGGTCTTTCCAGAGAGGCGGAATAATAAGGAAAGGAATTAAAACGAGAACGCCGGGGAGGAGCTCCCTTACCCTGAATCTCACAGCATAGTTGAAAAAGAGAATCAGCGTTGCTACCAAAAGGTAGGGGAAATAAGGAGTGCCGTATTTTTCAAAAGCGAGGGCAAAGAAGGAGAGAAAGAGGATATAAACAACGTGTTTTTGCAGCTCTGCCCCCTTTTTGTTGAGAAGCTCTTAACAATTTGTAGTTTCAGCATATAATTATAGCCGCCCGTGGGGAGGAGTCCCCCGTAACCCCTAATAGAGGAGGAAGGAAAATGGCCAAGACCCTCGGCGTCCACATTGTTGCCGACCTCTACGGGTGCGACCCGGAGATTTTAAAGTCTGCCAAGGCTATGGCAGAAATCTTTGAGGGGGCTGTGAAACACGCCAACCTCAACAAGCTCTCAGCCTACTACCATCAGTTCCAGCCCTACGGGGCGACGGGGGTTGTTGTTATTTCAGAATCCCACCTCTCTTTCCACACCTGGCCGGAACACGGCTACGTTGCAATAGATGTTTACACCTGTGGAGACCACGAAAATGCCTTTAAGGCTTTTGACTATATTGTTGATAAGCTGAAACCTGAAAGGGTTGAAAAGGACGTTCACTTCAGGGGAGTTGTTAACGAGGAAGAAGAAGTTACGTTCTGTGCAAGCGTAGGCTGAGTGCTTGTTAGAGGGGGCGTTAGCCCCCCTTCAATTACTCCTCTCCAAACTTCCTTTCCATCTTCTCCTGCTCAAGCTTACACTTTATACAGAGCTCCGCTACAGGCCTCAGCTTAAGCCTCTCGTAGCTTATGCAGGAACCGCACTTTTCACAGATTCCATAAGTTCCTTCCTCAATCTTCTTTAAAGCTTTCTCAATTTTCTTCAGGTATTTTGCTTCCCTGTCTCTTATTCTCATCTCAAAGGTTCTGAGAATTTCATCTGTTGACATATCAACAATGTCTCCAACTTCCCTTTCAGACTGGGCAGTCTCCTCAAGGCCTCTCTTTATGTCCTCAAGGACCTCTCTCCTTTTCTGCTCAAGAATCTCTTTAAGCTCTTTCATCTGTTCTGCTGTAAGGCACCTGTTTCCCTTCATGGTCTCCTCCTGCCTTTGTTGGTTGGGAAAGGTAATTAACAGTTTGTAAAATGTCAACGACAAACTTTTGGGGGTAGAAATGAAGCTTTCAGAAAGAGTTTTAAAGATGTCTCCCTCTCCCACAATGGCAATAACCAGCAAGGCTAAGGAGCTGAGGGCAAAGGGAATAGACGTTATAGGCTTTGGAGCCGGAGAGCCGGACTTTGATACGCCAGAACACGTTAAAGAGGCAGCAAAAGAAGCCATAGATATGGGATTTACGAAATACACACCACCTGCAGGGATACCGGAGCTCCGCCAGGCCGTAGCAAGGAAACTGAAAGATGAAAACGGAATAGACTACGAGCCGGAACAGGTTGTAATAACGGATGGAGCGAAGCAGGCCCTCTTCAATTTAATGCTCTCTGTAATTGACGAGGGAGACGAGGTAATCATTCCAGCTCCCTACTGGGTTACCTACCCTGAGCAGGTAAAGTTTGCAGGCGGAAAGCCAGTATTTGTTGAAACTAAAGAGGTAAAGAACTTTACGTTAACAGTTGAAGACATTGAGCCGGCCGTTACCGAAAAGACAAAGCTCTTAATCCTCTGCACTCCACACAATCCGACGGGAGCAGTTATTCCAAAAGAGGAGCTTGAGAAGATAGGGAAGTTCTGCGCAGAGAGGGGAATTCTAATAGCTTCAGATGAGTGTTACGAGAAACTCACCTACGATGGATTTAAACACACAAGCATCGCATCCCTCTCAGATGAGATAAAGGAAATTACTATAACGATAAACGCCCTCTCCAAAACCTTTGCAATGACGGGTTGGAGAGTGGGATATGCAGCAGGGCCAAAAGAGATAATTGACGCAATGATTAAGATAAACTCCCAGTCTATCTCCAACGTTAACTCAATTGCTCAGAAGGCAGCAGTTGCGGCTCTAATTAAACCAAAAGACTTCCTGAAGGAGTGGATAGCCGCCTACGACGAGAGGCGCCGCTACATGGTTGAGAGACTCAACGAGATTCCTGGAGTTTCCTGCATAATGCCAAGGGGTGCCTTCTATGCCTTTCCAAACGTTAAGGAGCTCCTTGAGAAAGGCGGATTTAAGGACGACTTTGACCTTGCAGACTACCTCCTTGAGAGGGGCAAGATTGCCGTTGTTCCAGGAACGGCCTTTGGAGCTCCCGGCTACTTAAGGCTCTCTTACGCAACGTCAATGGAGAATATAGAGGAAGGGCTTAAGAGGTTTAAAGAAGCTGTTCTTGAGAGGTTAAATGGCTGAGAAGAGAAAGGTTTTTAAATCCGACGGACTAACAGTTCTGGCCTACGGCCTTCTGGTAATTTCATACGTCCTCTTTTTCGGAGCTCTCATTGTAAAGGCCGGCCGACTCTCTCCCGGCCTTATGGTTTTTGCTCTCCTTATTTTTCCGGTTGTCGCCTACTTTATTTTTCTCCTGAAGAAGAGGGTTGTAATAACAGATGAAGGAATAGAGGTCTTTGGCCTTACAGGAAAGAAGTTTATAAAGT
>WFNZ01000045.1 GCA_015488335.1 Thermovibrio sp. | reverse complement strand
TTTCCAAACTGTTCTTCTGGAGGCTCTAAAATCCCGATGTAGTTCCCCAAAGACTTGCTCATCTTCTGAACGCCATCAAGCCCTTCTAAAATGGGCATCATAATGCAGACCTGTTCTTCCTGACCAAACTCCCTCTGAAGGTGCCTTCCAACTAACAGGTTGAACTTCTGATCTGTTCCACCAAGCTCAACGTCTGCCTTTAACTCAACGGAGTCGTAACCTTGAAGGAGGGGGTAGATGAACTCATGAATGTGGATGGGTCTTCCCTCTCTGAACCGTTTAGAGAAGTCGTCTCTCTCAAGCATCCTTGCAACTGTGTATTTGGACGTAAGTTTTATAAGGTCTGTGGCTGTCATTGATCCGAGCCACTCGCTGTTGAAGACAACAACGGTTTTTTCAGGGTCTAAAATCTTAAAGACCTGCTGGGCGTAGGTTTCTGCGTTCTTTAAAACCTGCTCTCTGGTTAAAGGCGGCCTTGTCTCGTTCTTCCCCGTTGGGTCTCCAATCATTGCCGTAAAGTCACCAATGAGGAAGTAGACCTCGTGGCCTAATTCCTGAAAGTCCCTCAGCTTCCAGAGTAGAACGGTGTGACCCAAGTGAAGGTCTGGGGCTGTAGGGTCAAACCCCGCCTTTACCCTCAGCTTCCTTCCGCTCTTTAGCTTCTCTAAGAGCTCCTCTTCGTTTATTATCTCAGCGGTTCCCCGCTTTATGATTTTCAGCTGCTCTTCCGGCCTCATTTTCTCCTTCTCCGCTAAGGTTTATCTCCATTGCAGTCTCATCGCAGCTTGGAAATTTAACACAGTTTATACAGTCCCTCCAGATTTTATGGGGAAGGAGCTCCTTATCTATAACCTGAAATCCCAACTTCTTGAAGAACTCAACCTGATAGGTTAGAGTGAAAACTCTGTTTATTCCGAGCTCTTTTGCCTCTTTAAGGGCTGTTTTGACAAGGGAGCTCCCAATCCCTTTCCCCGTGTGCTTGGGAGAGACGGCTAAAGACCTGACCTCCGCAAGGTTTTCCCAGAAAACAGTTAGAGCACAGGTTCCAAGTATCTCTCCCTCTTCCTCGTAAACCCAGAAGTCTCTGATGTTCTCGTAAATACTGTGAATAGTCCTCGGAAGCATAAGGCCCAACTTTGCATACTCGTTTATGAGGAACTGGATGGCTTCAGCGTCTTTAATTCTGGCCTTTCTTATCTTCCCCTTCAATCACTCCTCTCCCATCCTCAGAACTTTAACAGGGTCCATCTTTGCCGCCCTCAGAGAGGGGTAGATTGTGGCTCCAACGCTTATCAGTATAGCAGCAACGGCGGCAACAACGCAGTCAAACGGGTGGAGCTTAAAGGGCAGGTGGTCTATGTAGTAAACGTCCGGCGGAAGCGGAATCAGCTTGAACTTCTCTCCCAAGAGAGAAACGGAAATCCCTATAACCTCGCCGATAACAGTTCCGATTAAACCAATTATGAAACCCTGAAATATAAAAATCTTCAGTATGAAACTGTTTAACGCTCCTACTGTTTTCAGTATTGCTATTTCCCTTGCCCTTGAGTTTACATTCATCATGAGAAGGCTTGAGATGTTGAAAGATGCAACGATAACAATGAGGGTTAAAATCAGAAACATCGCAAGTTTTTCAAGTTTCAGGGCTGAAAAGAGGCTTTTGTTTAGAGATATCCAGTCTTCCGCCGTGTAGTCTTTTCCTAAAGTTCTCTCAATTTCCCTCTCAACGGTTTTCACGTTTTCCAGCCTGTCAACCTTTACCATTATTCCCGTTGCAACGTCGCCAAATCCAAAGTCCTTCTGAACGGTCTTGAAGTGAGCAAGGATTAGTGAGGAGTCAAACTGATACATTCCAACTTCAAATATCCCAACAACGGTGTAGGTGGCAGTTCTAGGGATTACTCCAAAGGGGGTTTTCCTTCCCATTGGGGAAATGAGCTTTATCCTGTCTCCTAAAGTAACTCCAAGGGTCTCTGCAAGCTGGTTCCCGATTACAACACCCTTCGGGTTTTTCTTGAAGAGCTCCCAGTCTCCAAGTATCAGGTGCTTTGGTATTGACGTAACCTGAGGCTCCTTGTCTGGAATGCAGCCCCGGAGAGCTCCGCTTGAAGCGGAGGTAACGGAACTGCTCGCCGCCATTACAGGAACGTATATAAAAGGCTCCGTTCCAACAACGTGTTTCAGTTCAGAGATTTTTCTCTCAGCATAGTCGTAGCGGTAGAAGGGCTTTCCGTCTCTCCTCATAACTATTATGTCTGCGTTTGCAGAGAGGAGCCTCTCTTTAATTGCGTCCTGAAATCCTGTCATAACAGAGTTGACGATTATAAGGGCGGCAACGCCCACAACTACGCCGAAGACGGCAATGATAAAGGCAAAAGAGAGGTAGCCCTTACGGAAGCTTAACCCCCTAAGGGCTAACCACCTTAAAAGCGGGTTCATTCTTCCTTCTTCTCCGGCTCAACTTCACATATCTCCTCTCCGCACCTCTTCTCCGGGCGGAGCTGAGGGAAGAGCAGAACCTCCCTGATGGAATCTTTATCTGTAAAGAGCATTACTAATCTGTCTATTCCAATTCCCTCGCCGGCAGTTGGGGGCATTCCGTATTCAAGTGCCGTTATGAAGTCGGCATCGTATTCCATCGCCTCTTCGTCCCCCTTTGCCTTCTCCTCAAGCTGCTGCTTGAACCTCTCCTCCTGCTCTTTCGGGTTGTTGAGCTCCGTATAGGCGTTTGCAATCTCCCTTCCGAAGACAAAGAGCTCAAACCTCTCAACAAGCTCAGGGTTTCCCCTCTTCTCCTTTGCAAGCGGAGAAATGGCCTTGGGGAAGTCTATAACGAAGGTTGGCTGGATGAGTTTAGGCTCAACCAGGGCCTCAAAGAGCTCCTGGACTCTCTTAAAGTGGGAGAGTTCCTCAGTCCTCTCTATTCCTAACTCCTTTGCCTTCTGAAGAACCTTCTCCTCGTCGTGGAGGAGCTCCTCCTCCGTAAGGCCTGTTTTCCTGGAGAGCTCACCAAGGTATGAAATCCTCCTGAAGGGTCTCTCAAACGAGATTTTCGTTCCCTGATACTCTATCTCACGAACGCCCTTTCCGAATATCTCGTCTAAGAGGAACTCAAAGAGCTCCTCGGTCATCTCCATAAGGTCGTTGTAGTCGGCGTAGGCCATGTACCACTCAATCATCGTAAACTCGGGGTTGTGGCGGGTAGATATTCCCTCGTTCCTGAAGTTCTTTCCAAGCTCGTAAACCCTCTCAAAACCGCCAACTAACAGCCTCTTCAGGTAGAGCTCCGGCGCAATCCTCAGGTAAACGTCTATGTCTAATGCGTTGTAGTGGGTAATGAAGGGCCTTGCGGCGGCTCCAGAGGCTATGGATTGCAGGATGGGGGTCTCAACCTCAATAAAACCTCTGCTATCCAGGAACTCCCTTATCTTTTTGATTACCTTTGTTCTCGTCCTGAAAATCTCCCGAACTTCCGGGTTAACGATTAAATCTAAATACCTCTGGCGGTAACGCTTCTCTGTATCCTTTAAGCCGTGCCACTTCTCGGGGAGAGGCCTTAAAGATTTTGTGAGAGGAATAAGCTCCTTAACCTCTAAAGTGAGCTCTCCGGTTCTCGTTCTAAAGAGAGTTCCTTTAACTCCTACAATATCCCCAATGTCAATCAGCTTCTTGAAAACTTTGTTGTAGAAGTCTGCTCCAACTGTGTCTCTCCTTATGTAGCACTGAATTTTTCCAGACTCGTCCTGAATGTGGAAAAAGGCAGCCTTTCCCATAATCCTCATAGACATGATACGGCCGGCCAGTGAAAACTCCTCTTTGGGGAGCTCCTCACTCTCCCTTTCTTCTTCATTCTTTACTTTTCCGAACTTTCCAAGGAGCTCCCCGGCCTTAGCGTTAACCTCATACCTGTATGCGTAGGGCTCGTAACCAAGCTCTTTCAGTTTTTCAACCTTCTCCTTCCTCTGCTCTAAAATCCTCTCTTCAGCCATACTTCTCTCCTTTATCTGAAAGTAAACCTGACAATTTTAATACTTGCTTTTTGTATAATCCAAAGGGCTTAAGAAACAACTTTAAAATCCTGAGGCTGAGTAAATTGTTTGTAAAACTCCTTGAGGCAATAGGCAGTGCTGTTCTCTCATTCTTAGAGTTCTGGGGAAGGTGGTTTCTACTTTCAGTTAAGGCACTCTCACTTGCATTTAAAAAACCTTTAAGGATAAAGAGGTACATCTACTACCTTGCAGATATTGGAGCCGGTTCAACTCCAGTTGTGGGAATTACATCTCTCTTTACAGGGGGAGTTATCGCTCTTGAAACCTACAACGCATTCCACAGGTTCAACGCCGAGTATATGATAGGCGCAGTTGTTGCAATTTCAATGGCCAGAGAGCTTGCACCTGTCCTCTCTGCACTCCTTGTAACTGCCCGTTCTGGCTCAGCAATGGCCGCAGAGATTGGAACTATGAGGGTAACGGAGCAGATAGATGCCTTAGAAATGATGGCCGTTAACCCGGTTAAGTTCCTGATAACTCCCAGAATTTACACTTCAATCGTTTCTTTAGTTCTCCTTACGATAATTGCCGACATAATCGGCTACATAGGTGGCTATTTGGTAAGCGTTTACCTCTTTGGAGTCAATAAAGTTCTCTTTATCCGATACACACAGAACCTTGCAGAGATGGACGACGTTTACCACGGCCTGATAAAGGCAGCAGTTTTCGGATTTCTCCTTTCAACGATCAGCTGCCTCTACGGTTACTACACAAGGGGCGGAGCAAAGGGAGTTGGGGAGTCTACAACCAAAGCGGTTGTTTCGTCATCTATGGCAATTCTCATATTTGACTACCTGATTACATACATCTTGAGGCTCTTTAACCTATGAGAGAAAAGGCAATTGTTGTTGAGAACCTGAAGAAGCGCTTCGGTAAGAAGGTTGTTCACGACGGGGTCTCGTTTACCGTTTACGACAGAGAGATATTCGTCGTTATGGGGCCTTCCGGAACGGGAAAGAGCGTTCTCTTAAAGCAGATTGCAAGGCTCATTGAGCCAGACGAGGGAAAAATTCTCGTTTACGGAATGGACGTTTTAAACCTTAAAGATGAAGAGCTTGAGAAGTTCAGAGAGACGTTAACCTACGTTTTCCAGAGCGGAGCTCTCTTTGACTCCTACCCGGTCTGGTACAACGTGGCCTTTTACCTGATAGAGAAAAAGGGGGTAAAGGAGAAGGTTGCAAGGGAAAAGGCCAGCTACTACCTCTCACTTTTGGGTCTTTCCGGAACTGAGGAGCTATACCCTTCGGAGCTCTCCGGCGGTATGAGAAAGAGGGTGGCTGTGGCGAGAGCTCTCTGCATGAACCCTAAATGCATCCTTTTTGACGAACCAACAAGCGGTTTAGACCCAGTTATGACTGCCGTTTTAGACAGGCTTATAATTAGACTCAGAAACGAGTTCAACAAAACCTGCGTTGTTGTAAGCCACGACGTCAACAGCGCTTTCAGAATAGCAGACAGGATAGCAATACTCTTTAAGGGAAAAATAGTGGAAATAGGAACGCCGGAAGAGATAAGAAACAGCCGGAACCCCGTTGTAAAACAGTTCATCAACGGAGAACCGGAAGGACCGATAACAGAAGTTCTGGAGCAGGAAGATGGGTAAGCTCTCATTAGAGGCAAAGGTCGGAGCCTTTGTTGTAGCCGGACTTGTAGGCCTCGGGATAATAGCAACAACATTAGAACCTCTGAAATTCCAAAGGGGGAAAGTTTCACAAGTTTACAAAATTTACTTCAGAAACGCCGCCGGCCTTGAGAAAGACGCCCCCGTAAGAGTTGCTGGAGTTACAGTTGGTAAAGTTTTAAGCGTTGGAGTAAAGGACAGTAAGGCAGAAGTTGAAATAGTCTTCACAAAACCGGTTAAGCTCTACAAAAACGCCGTCGCAAAGATTGAAACGATGGGACTTATGGGAGAAAAATACGTTGAGATAGAGCCCGGCCACCCACCTGCTCCACCCCTTCCCCCCGGCTCAACGATAGAGAACACTCAGGTTCCGGCCTCTATGGATGAAGTAATGTCTTCACTGAACCAGCTCTTAACAAAGTTCAACCAGGCACTGATAACTCCCGACGGTAAAAACAGACTTGCAATTATTATGGACAGGGTTGCACAGCTTACTAAAAGCGTAAACTCTGTTGTTAACAACTTAAACACTGTAGTAACAGAGAACAGAGAAAATATCAAGAAAGTCCTTGAAAACGCCCTTGCACTTTCAGAAATGCTTAAGGAAGATTTACCGCAGATACTTGATAACGTTAACACCCTCACAACTCAGCTCTCCGAAATGACCCTTGAGAACAGACAGGACATAAGGCAGATAGTTGTCAATCTGAAAGAGGCTAC
This sequence comes from Thermovibrio sp., assembly GCA_015488335.1. Taxonomy (GTDB): domain Bacteria; phylum Aquificota; class Aquificia; order Desulfurobacteriales; family Desulfurobacteriaceae; genus Balnearium. The sequence goes on along the minus strand of WFNZ01000045.1, from coordinate 2,077 downwards.
GGCAAAAGCTCCACAAATAGCCCAGAACCTTGACCAGCTTACAAGAAGACTCCAGAGCCTCTTAAGCGAAAAGGACACCCAGAACATAAAAGAGACAGTAGCAAACATAAAGGAAACAACAGAGGAGCTGAAAGAGATACTTGCTAAAGTCAACGAGGGTAAGGGAACGATAGGAAAGCTCTTTAACGACGAGAAACTCTACCAGAACCTTTCAAAAACAACGGAAACCCTTGGGAAACTTGCTGAAAAGGTTGAAAAGACAAAGACCTTTATCGGCTTCAGAGGAGATGTAAATACCAGAACCGGTGAAGGCCGTGGAGTGTTCACTTTTAAGATTGTTCCGTCCAGAGACCACTACTACCTATTGGAAGTTGTCGGAGACTCACAGGGTAAGGTTGAGAGGAAGAAGTACTACGTAAACTACGGCTCATCTCCCCACTGGCAGGAGGAGATAGAGACAAACTACAGAACGGAGTTTACCCTTCAGTATGCAAGGGTCTTTGACGATAAGTGGCTCCACCCCGGCTCAAAGATTGTTCTGAGGGGCGGTTTAAAGGAGAGCACAGGCGGTTTCGGCTTAGACTACATCTACAGCCCGAAACTCATCTTCACATCAGACCTGTGGGATACAGGAAGGAAGGACTCAGACGGAGACGACATACCTCCCCACCTGAGAGTTGGTGCTAAATACTTCTTCAAGAAGAACTGGTTTGTTTACGGCGGTGGAGACGAGCTCCTCTACCACAAGTGGCGTGGTGCCTACCTTGGGTTCGGTGTTCTCTTTGGAGACGAGGATATTAAATACCTCTTAGGTTCAATGCCCGGGGGTATCAAGTGATAGCCGTTGTAGACTACGGAATGGGAAACCTGAGGAGCGTGAGCAAGGCGATAGAGCACGTTGGTGCAGACGTTAAAGTAACGAGAAACCCTCAAGACCTGAAAGACGCTAAAGGAATTGTCCTACCGGGAGTTGGAGCTTTTAAAGACGCAGTAAGGAATTTAAAGGAGTTCGGACTCTGGGAAGCTATTATCAGGGAAGTTGAAAAGGGGAAACCATTTTTAGGTATCTGTTTAGGACTTCAGCTTCTCTTTGAGAAGAGCTACGAGTTTGGAGAGACGGAGGGCTTCGGTTTTATAGAGGGAGAGGTTGTAAGGTTTGAACTTCCCAAAGATTTCAAGATTCCCCACATGGGCTGGAACCAGGTTTATAAGAAGAAGGATTCGGAGCTCCTCAAAAACATAAAAGAGGGAGAGTTCTTCTACTTCGTCCACTCCTACTACGTGAAGCCGAAGAATAAAAACGTTGTTCTGACAGAAACGGACTACGGCATCTACTTTACCTCTTCTATTGAAAAGGAAAACATCTTCGCCACACAGTTCCATCCGGAGAAGAGCCAGAAGGCGGGTCAGAAACTCCTTAAGAACTTCGTTAATATAATAGAAAGGGCTTAGTAGAGTTATAAAAGTGCAGCCTTGCTGAATCTTCTGCAGGACACCCAACACCCATAGTTTAGTATGGTATACTTTTATCTAATATGGGAGGGGATTTTGAGATTTAGAATTCTCTTTGAGACGCCTAAACTGCCCGTTATCTACAGGCACAGAGTAGTATCGCTAATTAAGGAAGCTCTTAAAAAATCTGACCCTGAGCTTAAAACCGAGCTATACGATAGAACAACGCCAAAACCTTTTACTTTCAACGTTTCTCTCCCTCAAAACTACAAAATGGTAAAAGAGCCTGTTCAGATAGATTCAGAGTTTACTCCTGAGAAATTCACTCAGTTAAGAGAATTTCCCGTTTTTGAGTTTGAGGAGGGAGCTCCCCTCTCCCTCTGGATAAGCTCCTCAGACTACCGGTTTTTAATCTCCCTCTTCAACGGGCTCATGAGCATGGAAAAGTTTGACTTCAGCGGAAATGAAGAGATGCTGGTAGGCGGAGAGAGGCTTAAATGGAAGTTTAAGAGAGTCTTTCTAATCAGAAACAGGCCGATAACAAAAGGAGAAATAACTGTAAAGACCTGCTCGCCTATTTTGGTTGAGAAGAAAGAGGGCAACAAAAAGGTTCCTGTAACTGTTG
>WFNZ01000044.1 GCA_015488335.1 Thermovibrio sp. | reverse complement strand
TTGCACAGGAGAGGGGCTACACAAAGCCTGAAATTACAGACTCTTACTCAGTTGAGATAAAGGGGGGAAGACACCCCGTTTTAGAAAAGTTCTTAGAGGACGAGTTCATTCCAAACGATACTTATCTAAACAGAAAAGAAAGGGTTCTCATAATAACCGGCCCGAACATGGGTGGAAAGTCCGTCTTCCTGAGGCAAACGGCACTAATAACGCTGATGGCTCAGATGGGCTCATTTGTTCCGGCTGAATTTGCAAGAGTTGGAGTTGTTGATAGGATATTTACAAGGGTTGGAGCTGCAGACAATCTGAGCCGTGGCCTTTCAACCTTTATGATGGAGATGGTTGAAACGGCAAACATACTGAAAAACGCAACAGAAAAGAGCCTTGTAATCTTAGACGAGATAGGAAGAGGAACCAGTACCTACGACGGAATGAGCATAGCAAGGGCTGTTGTTGAGTTCCTGGCAGAGAAAATTAGAGCGAAAACTCTCTTTGCGACTCACTATCACGAACTGACAGAGCTTGAAGGAGAAGTTGAAGGAGTAAAGAACTACCACGTTGAGGTTAAAGAGGTTGACGGGAAAATCCTCTTCACCCACAGGCTCCTCCCGGGGGCTTCTGAGAAGTCTTACGGAATCCACGTTGCAGAGCTTGCAGGACTTCCTAAAGAGGTCGTTGAGAGGGCAAGGGAAATCCTTGAGAGTTTAGAGAGGGAAGAGGGCAGGAGAGAAGAGAAAAGAGAGGAGCTCCCCCTCTTCTCAGTCGCAGAGAGAAAAGAGACCTACAGGGTGAAGGAAAAGGGAGAAATCCCCCCCGAAGTTAAACGGATTTTAGACGAAGTTGAAAGGGTTGAAATCTCTACAACCACTCCCCTTGAAGCCCTGATGCTCCTTGCAAGGCTGAAGGAACTCCTCAAAACTTACAACCTTAAAGGCTGAACCTTTCCTGAACCTGGCAGATTCTTCCTCTTAAAGACTCCATAAGCCTCTCAAGTTCCCTCAGGTAGAACTGGTAGTCTCTCTTGAGGTTGCGGAGCTCCCTCTCCAACTTCTCCTCTTCATCTAAGAGCCTGTTCTCCTCAAAGACCAGCTCCCTGTACTTTTGGCGGAGTTCCTCAATCTCCTCGCTGACCTTTTCTGCTCTCTCAACAAGTTTCCTCCTCTGTTCAGAGAGGACTTCATACTCCCTCGGAGAGTCTGCCTCGGCAAGGAGCTTCCGGTGGCGGGCGATCTTGTGGCGGAGCTCTGAAAGCTCGTGCTCTTTCTCCTTCAATTTCCTGAGAACTTCAAGAACCTCCTGCTCAACCTTTAAAAGCCTGCTCTTAACCTCTTCAAGGGCTTTCTCTTTCTCCTCAAGCTTCTTAAAGAGCTCGTCAATCTTCCTCTTTAAACTCTCAACGTGCTCGCCAAACCTCTCCACCTCTCCGGCCAGAGCTCTGATGCTCTCCATCGTCTCCCTCCTTAAAAGACTGCTTTAAATTTTATCCAATATTAATTTAGCTCTGACCGGAGCTTTCTACAACACTTCCGCTTTTCTTCTCCTCTGTTGTGAAGAACGCCACGGCAGAAAGTATCCAGCCAACCCACATCACTAAACTTCCAACGAGAATAATCATCAGAATTGCTCCCCAGAAGAGGAGCTTTCCAGCCCAGGCAAAGAGGGTATTACCCGTTAGAAGAGCTATCTCCTCAAAAGCCTGCTTTACGTAGTAGTTTCCGTAAACAGAGGAAGCGTAAACTATCAGTCCTCCAATTCCGGCAATGAGCCAGCTTAAAGCTCCAGAATTTCCCGCTGCAGCGGAACCGAATCCTGCAAACATAATAACCGCACCAACAATGCCACCGATGATGCTGACAAGAATTCCTTTAAGGAAAATGGAAAAGATTTCCCCTCTGCCCTCACCATCTGCAAACTGCTTAACCGCCACAATCAGGAGAATTAGTCCTGCAATACCTAAAACGGCTCCAAGGTAAGGGATAAAGCTCAGAACGAGAAAAAGAGAACCCAATCCCCCTAAAATCTTCACGTTGCTGTTCATAATTCCTCCCCAAAGGATTAGAAATTTCTTTTATTATACTTCTTTCTCCTCATCATCCTTCATAAGCTTGTACTTTATGGCATCGGCAAGAGCCAACCAGGAAGCCTCTATAACGTTTGGAGAAACTCCAACTGTTCCCCACTTTCTCTTACCGTCTGTTGACTCAATGAGAACCCTCGGAGACGCAGCAGTTCCGGCAGCCTCGTTGAGGATTCGGACTTTGTAGTCTGTAAGCTTCACCTCTTTTATTGACGGGTAGAACTTCTCAAGGGCTTTTCTGAGGGCTTTATCAAGAGCCTCCACGGGGCCTCTACCCTCTGCAGCAGTATGTTCAAACCTATCCTCTATCCCCCTCTCTTTTGCAATCTCTTCCGGAATTTCAACCTTTATCGTGGCCTCTGCGTAGGCTTCCTCGTTTTCAGACCTTTTCTCAGTTAGAACCCTGAAACCTTTTAGCTCAAAGTATTTTTTCGTAAGTCCTAAAGTTTCCTTCAAAAGGAGTTCAAAGGAACCTTCTGCCCCTTCAAAGTGGTAGCCCTGAGCTTCAAGCTCTTTAATCTTTTCAAGGATTTTTCTAACGGCGGGAGAGTCTTTGGAGAGCTCTATTCCAAGCTCTCTTGCCTTGCTGATGATGTTGCTCTTTCCAGAGAGCTCCGAAACCATAATCTTCCGCTTATTACCTACCTTTTCCGGCTCAATGTGCTCGTAGAGTCTTGGGTTTTTCTCAACGGCAGAAACGTGAACGCCGGCCTTGTGGGCAAAGGCGTTATCTCCAACGTAGGGCAGGTTTACAGGATGGGGGCGGTTGGAGAGCTCCGAAACTAACCTTGAAACCGAGTAAAGCTTCTTCAGGTTCTCCTCAGGTATTGACTTAACCTTCATCTTTAGAACTAAGTTTGGAATGATTGAACAGAGATTTGCGTTTCCTGTCCTCTCGCCCAAACCGTTTATAGTTCCCTGAACCTGAACAGCCCCTTTCCTTACAGCAATGAGGGAGTTAACAACTGCCATGTCTGAGTCATTGTGAGCGTGGATGCCAATAGGAGCCTTAACTCTTTCAAGAACAGCGTTTATTATCTCTTCAGTTTCATACCAGAGAGTCCCGCCGTTCGTATCACAGAGAACCAAACAGTCTGCTCCCGCCTCTTCAGCAACCAATAGAGTCTTTAAAGCATACTCCGGGTTGGACTTATAGCCGTCAAAGAAGTGCTCTGCATCAAAGAAAACTTCGTTAAAGTAGCGCTTTAGATACGAAATTGTGTCGTAAATGAGCTCTAAGTTCTCCTCAAGTGAAATTCCAAGCCCCTGAGTTGCGTGTAAATCCCACGACTTTCCAAAAACCGTAACTGCGGGAACTTCTGTTTTTACAAGCTGCTGGATGTTGGCATCTTCCTCTATCTTTAAACCCTTCCTCTTTGTTGAGCTGAACGCAACGATTTTTGCGTTCTTTAAATCAAGCCCTCTAACGGCTTCAAAGTATGCAAGGTCTTTCGGGTTTGAACCGGGCCAGCCACCCTCTATGTAATGAATTCCAAGGTCGTCTAAAGCCTGAGTTATCCTGAGCTTATCCTCTAAAGAGAAGGAGACTCCCCTTGTCTGAGCTCCATCTCTAAGGGTTGTGTCGTATATGTAAACCATACCCATTTCTCCTCTACTTTGCTTCCTTTCCCCGATAAAATGCTATAAAACCGGTAACAAGGAAAAACGTAAGAACGATAAGAAATACTAAAACCAAAGAGACAGCCTCTTCACTCACCATCAAGTTCCTCAGTAAGGTTAATCATGTAGCGCCATAGCATAATTAAAATTACTCCGAGCCATACAGTAGAAACAGCCCCTATTATTGCCTATAAATCAGCACGTCCACGGGAAAGAGAAGCGACAGAAGCTCCTCCAATAAGAGTCATCAAAACAAAAAGGCTCTTAAAGACTTCCTTATAGATTCCAATCTTTTCTTTAACGCTCTCTCTCATCCTTATCAAGTCCGAAAGCCTCGTGGAGAACACGAACGGCAAGCTCTGTAAACTTCTCATCAATTATGCAGGAAATCTTTATCTCAGAGGTTGAAATCATCAGAATGTTGATCCCGTACTTGGCAAGGGTTTCAAAGACTTTCCCGGCAACACCTGCGTGGCTCCTCATCCCAAGGCCGACAATGGAAACTTTTGCAATTTTGTCGTCCCTTATAACGCCCCTTGCTCCAATTTCTTTCGCAACCTCTTTTGTTATCTTCTCAGCCTTTGGAGCGTCGTTCTTCTCAACTGTGAATGAAATGTCTGTGTAGCCGTCAACGGAGACGTTCTGGACAATCATGTCAACGGGAATGTTGGCCTCGGCAAGGGCGTCAAATAGCTTTGCAGCAATTCCTGGCTTGTCTGGAACCCTCTCAACCGTAATTCTTGCCTCGTTCTTGTTGTGGGCAATACCCCTTACAACAACCCTTTCCATCGTCTCATCTTCCTCCTTAATAAGCGTTCCCTCATCCTCTGCAAACGTACTCCTCACTCTCAACGGAACACTGTACTTCATTGCAAACTCAACAGATCTTATCTGAAGGACTTTCGCACCTAATGAGGCAAGCTCTAACATCTCCTCGTAGGAGAGAACCGGAATTCTTCTTGCTTCCGGAACTATTCTCGGGTCTGCAGTGTAAACTCCGTCAACGTCTGTGTAGATGTCGCACCTGTCGGCCTTAAGGGCTGCAGCTATTGCAACGGCAGAAGTGTCGGAACCTCCCCTTCCAAGGGTTGTTATGTCTCCCTCATCTGTAATTCCTTGAAATCCTGTAATTACAACGATTTTCCCATCTTTCAGCTGCTTCATAATCCGGTCTGTATCTATTTCTAAAATCCTTGCCTTTGTAAAGGCCTTATCTGTCTTAATTCCTGCCTGCCAGCCGGAGAGTGCAACTGCCGGGTAGCCCATGTGGTTAAGGGCAATTGAGAGGAGACCTGCAGATACCTGCTCCCCCGTTGACACAACAAAGTCCATATCTCTCTCGTTGGGCTCATCGGTTATTGACTTAACAAGGTTTATGAGCCTATCTGTCTCCCCTGCCATTGCAGAAACAACAACAACAACGTCGTTTCCCTTCTCCTTTTCCTTTATTACTTTCTGGGCTACTTTATTAACAATCCTGTCTATACTTCCCATGGAGGTCCCGCCGAACTTCTGAACAACCAATGCCATAAAACTTCCTCCGGGATTTGATTAAGTTAAGGGTAGATTATATTTTGATTTGTTTAAAGGAACAACTAAAAAGAGAGTTAGATCCACTGGCTGAAAATTTTAAGGCCGGTGGTTTCAGGAAAGCCGCAAGAAACGTTCATGTTCTGAACGGCCTGTGACGAAGCTCCCTTCCCGATGTTGTCTATCGCAGAGATGACAAGTGCAAGGCCGGTTGACTCTTCTTTTGTCACGTAGATATCGCAGAAGTTCGTTCCGGCAACCTCTTTTGTGTTAGGTGGCTCTTTCCTGAGCCTTACGAAGAATTCGTTTCTGTAGAACTCTTCGTAAACGAAGAGGAGTTCCTCTTTGCTCGCCTCAGTTTTAAAGTAAGCGGTTGTGAGAATTCCTCTGTTCATTGGAACCAGATGGGGGGTAAACCTGACAGCAGGGAGGTTTAACTTCTCAGCAATTTCGTAAGAATGTCTGTGTCCCTCAACAGAGTAGGCCTTAAAACCCTCGTTAACCTCGCAGAAGAGGAGTGAAAGGTTTGCCTTCCTTCCCGCTCCCGTAACGCCTGATTTACTGTCAACGATAACAGGGCAGGAGCTGTCTATTAAACTTTTTTTAACCGCCGGGTAGAGCCCAAGGATTGCGCTTGTAGGATAGCAACCGGGATTTGCAATTATCCTCTTTTTCTTTATCTCTTCCCTGTTTATCTCTGGAAGACCGTAGGAGGCCTCTCTGAATAGCTCTTTGGCCATGTGCTCAACGCCATAAACTTTTTCGTAAGTTTCAGGGTTTGAAAATCTAAAGTCTGCGCTGAAATCAATAATCTTCAGATCTTCTTTTGCGTAAAAGAGTTCTTTCACAATGGGAAACGAAGCTCTGTGTGGAAGACAGAGGAAGACAACGTCTGCCTGAGATATCCTTTCAGGAGAGTATTCTTCAAATGTGAGGTTTTCAAAGGGAGCTCTGATAAAGTGGGGAAAAACCTCAGTTAACCGTTTTCCTGCAAACTGGCGGGAGGTTATAGAGATAACTTCCACGTAAGGGTGGAGTGAAAGGAGGCGGAGGAGCTCCGCCCCCGTATATCCAGAAGCGCCAACAACGGCAACCTTAACGCTTTGACCACTGGTACCTTGCACGGGCTCCCCTCTGTCCGTACTTCTTCCTCTCCTTGATACGGGCATCACGGGTCAGGAATCCAGCCTTCTTGAGTGTTGGCCTGAGCTCAGGGTTGAACGCAAGGAGAGCCTTTGCAATGCCGTACTTTACAGCGTCTGCCTGAGCAGACTTTCCGCCACCTTTAAGAGTGCAGAGAACGTCAAATCTTCCGTTCGTCCCTGTAACGTCAAAGGGCTGTTGCATTATTTTCAGAAGTGCAAGCCTTCCAAAGTATTCTTCAGCAGGAATCTCTTTCTTCTTTGAAACCCTTACTACTATTTTACCTTCGCCGTTGGGTATGAGCCAAACTCTTGCTATTGCAGTTTTCCTCTTTCCCGTTCCGTAGTATCTAACTTCAGCCATTATCTCCTCCGTTAAAGCTCAAGGGGTTTGGGGTTCTGTGCTTTGTGGGGATGTCCTGGCCCTGCGTAAACCTTGAGCCTCTTCATTCTCCTGTCCCTGAGCTTGTTCTTTGGAAGCATTCCCCTAACCGCAAGCCTGATAACCTCTTCAGGCTTTTTCTGGAGCATCTCTCTGAGGGTTGTCTCTTTTAGGCCTCCAGGGTAGCCTGTGTGCCTGTAGTAGATCTTCTGGTTGAGTTTTTTACCTGTCGCGTGGATTTTCTCTGCGTTGATAACAACTACAAAGTCTCCGCCGTCAACGTGGGGAGTGTAGGTGGGCTTGTGCTTACCCATTAAAATCTTTGCAATCTCAGAGGCTAAACGGCCAAGAGTTTTCCCTGTGGCGTCAACTAAATACCACTCCCTCTGAACGTCCTCCTTCCTCTGCATAAAGGTTTTCATCTGTTTCCTCCAGACAAATGGCGTTTTGTTTTAACGCCGAAAATGTAGCGGGCAGCGGAAATTTACTAAAGGAGTTCTGGCTTGTCAACCTTATTTAAATAGACTATATTTGCTCTCTGCACGGAGGGGTGCCCGAGCCTGGCTGAAGGGGCACGATTGGAAATCGTGTGTACCCCCACAAGGGGTACCGCGGGTTCGAATCCCGCCCCCTCCGCCACTCAATAAAAAATACAAATCAAAACTGGTAAAATCCCCAGTATGAAAACAGCGTTTAAAACCATTTTCTTACTGCTAACACTTCTTTTATCTGTATCTTACGGAAAATCCGTTGAACTCTACCTGCCGTTTACGTATCCTGGAAGCCTTGGGAAGTTTGAGGTTGACCGGCCTGTAAAGAAGTTAAAGGTTGTTTTAGGATACAAGGGAAAGCGTTACGTTTTTAAAAGCGTGAACGGAGCGAAAGAGGTTTTCTTTGTCATTCCATACAGAGTTCAGAAAGGAATTTTCTCACTGTCCCTCTATAAAAATGGAAGGAGAATGTTTTTTAAATTAGAAAGGGTAAAACCAAAACATTACAGAGTTTCAAGAATATGGGTAAAGACAAGGCCTTTAAAGGGAGAACTTCTGAAGAGGGTCGTAAGGGAAAGCAGGCTGCTGAGAAGGATTTTCCACCAGATCACTCCTAAAAAGTTCAAAGAAGAGAAGCTTTACCCTCCCTTGAAGAATCTCTCTATCTCCACTCCTTTCGGAGCAAGAAGGATAATTAACGGGAAGAAGCGCTCAATCCACTGGGGAACTGACTTTAGAGCTAAAAGAGGAACTCCTGTTCACGCTGCCCTTTCAGGGAAAGTTGTTCTGGCAAAGAATCTCTACTTTACAGGGAACACGGTAATCATTGACCACGGCCTTGGGATCCACACCCTCTATGCCCACCTCTCAAAATTAACCGTTAAGGAAGGACAATTCGTAAAGGCAGGGCAGGTTATCGGGAAAGTGGGATCAACAGGAAGGTCAACGGGCCCGCACCTCCACTTCGGTTTTTACGTTGAAGGGGAGAGGGCAGACCCGATGATTGTTATGAAAGAGAGGCTCTAACGGCTCGTAACTTCTCTTCTGTAGTCTTCCCACCACCTCTTTAAACGGTTGAAGTCTGAAGCCGGAAACTCCTCTAAAACGGCAGAGAGGAGGCTTATTGCAAGCATCGCTTCAGCAACAACAGATGCTGCCGGAACTGCACAGACGTCAGACCTCTCAATTGATGCCTCAAAGGGTTCTTTGGTCTTTATATCAACACTCCTTAACGGGTTGTAGAGAGTGGGAATCGGCTTCATTGCAGCCCTTACGATTATGGGCTCTCCGTTTGTCATTCCCCCCTCAAGACCTCCAGCCCTGTTGGTTTCCCTGTAAAAGCCCTTTTCCTTAGAGTAGAAGATCTCATCGTGAACTTTTGACCCGGGGAGCTCCGCCCCCCTAAAACCGAGCCCAATTTCTACTCCCTTAATTGCCTGAATAGACATTATGGCCTGGGCTATTTTGCCGTCCAACCTTTTGTCCCATTGGGTGTGTGCTCCAATTCCCGGGGGCATACCTGTCGCAAAAACGACAAAGGTTCCCCCTAAACTCTCTCCCTTTTTCCTCGCTTTGTCTATCTCTTCTTTAAAGAGGTAGTCCTTTTCGGGAACGGGAATCCGAACCTCCGATTCCTCAGCTCTTTTAAACTTTTCGGTTAAGGGGAGCTCCTCAATTTCTTTCTCTTCAATTTTTATAGGGCCGATTGAAATAACGTAACTTCCAATCTCTACGCCGAGCTCCCTTAAAATGTTCTTACAGAGAGCTCCCGCAGCAACCCTCCCTGCAGTCTCTCTGGCTGAAGACCTCTCTAAAACGTTCCTTATATCGTTAAAGCCGAACTTCAGAACTCCAGGAAGGTCTGCATGGCCGGGGCGGGGTCTTGTAACCCGCTTTTCAGGAGGGAGCTCCCCCGGCTCCGGTTTCATTATCTCTTCCCAGTTTTTATAGTCTTTGTTCCAGACGGCCATCAGAATCGGGCTTCCAAGGGTCTTACCGAGCCTCACTCCAGAGAGGAATTCAACCCTGTCTCTCTCAATTTTCATCCTACCGCCCCGGCCGTAACCGCTCTGACGCCTTGAGAGCTCTCCGTTTATAAAGTCAAAGTCAAGAGAGAAGTTTGCAGGAATTCCCTCAAGGTAGGCAAAAATTCCCTTGCCGTGGCTCTCACCAGCCGTAAAAAACCTTAACATCCAAAGCCTCCAGCTCAAATTTGGTAAATTATCAAAAACAGCGTTGACACTTCTAATTGCACGGCCTATTTTACCTACTGCCGTGCGCCCGTAGCTCAGTAGGATAGAGCGCGAGATTCCTAATCTCGAGGTCGCAGGTTCGAATCCTGCCGGGCGCACCATTTTTTTTATTCCTTGACTTTTTAAAAACTTCCTATAAAATCACGCCGCACAAATCGGCATTAGGCGGAGGTTTCACTATGGCTGGGCTTGACGAACTCATAAGAGCAGTTCAGGAAAAATATACTCAAAAAGAGATACCCGATTTCAGGGTTGGGGACACAGTAAGGGTTCACGTAAAGATTAAAGAGGGTGACAAGGAGAGGATCCAGGCCTTTGAAGGAGTTGTGATAAGGAAGAGAGGCTCTGGAACAGACGCTACATTTACTGTCAGGAAGGTATCCTACGGAGTAGGAATAGAGAGAACTTTCCCTCTCTACGCTCCGGTTGTTGAGAAGATAGAAGTTCTCAAGAGAGGTATCGTAAGAAGGGCAAGGCTCTACTACCTAAGAGAGAGGAGGGGTAAAGCTGCCCGCATTAAAGAGAAGAAGGAGTGGATGACCAAAAAGTAATCCTCTCAATAGAGAAAAGCCTCTGGAATAAAGGCTATAAACTCGTTGCAGGGATTGACGAGGCGGGAAGGGGCCCCTTAGCAGGGCCGGTTGTGGCAGCAGCCGTTGTCTTCCCGCAGAGCGTCAATCCTTTTTTATTTAAAGATTCTAAAAAGTTAAAAGAGAGGGAGAGGAGAGAGCTCTTCTACAGGATCTTTGAAAGCGCAATTTCCGTTAGCGTAGGGTTTGCAGACTCAACAGAAATAGACGAGATAAACATCTACAGAGCAACCATTCTGGCAGCAAAGAGGGCAGTTGAAGAGCTCTCAGTTGAACCGGATTTCTTCATAACGGACTACCTGAAAATTCCGGAGTTTGCAGGTAGAATTCTTGCAATTCCCAAAGGAGATGAGAGGAGCTTTTCCTGCGCCTGCGCAAGCGTTGTCGCAAAGGTAACGAGGGACTACATAATGGAAGAACTTGCGAAAATTTTTCCTGGCTACAGTTTTGAAAGGCATAAGGGATACCCAACAAAGGCACACATAAAAGCGATAAAAGAGTTCGGAATAACGCCGATACACAGGAGGAGCTTTGGGAAGGTCTCAGGAGAGAGGAAGAGAGGGGGAGGAGATAGCTTCCCGTTATCTGTTGAGGAGAGGCTACTCTATTATAAGGAGAAACTACAGGAGCTCCTTCGGAGAGGTTGACATAATCGCCTACGACCCTTCCACAGAAACACTTGTGTTTGTTGAGGTTAAACACAGAAAGGCAAATTCACTGAGTTCTCCACTTGAGTCAATAACTCCATTAAAAGTAGAGAGAATAAAAAAGACGGCACTTCAATTTCTATCTGAAACCACAGTTAACTACTCATCGGTCAGGTTTGACGCAATCTCAGTGATTGATGGTCAGGTAGAGGAACACTTAGAGAACGCTTTTTAAACCTTGTTGCTATAATTTGCCAGCCGTCTATATTAAGGCTTAACCGTTTCAGGAGGTTTCGTTTTGGCAAAGGTAAGGGTTCATCAGCTTGCAAAAGAGCTCGGAATGTCCTCAAAAGAGCTCATAGAGAAACTTAGAGAAGAGCTTGACATAAACGTAAAGAGTGCTCAGTCAAGTCTTGATGAAAAGCAGGTAAGAATAGTTAAAGAGTTCCTGCAGCCTGTTGTAGTAGTTGAGAAAAAAGAGGAAGAGAAGGCTCCTCCAGTTCGTGAGAAGAGAGAGGAGCTCCCGGTTGAGGCTGTTGAGACTCAACCAAAAGAGGAGCAGAAGGAAGAGGTAAAAGTTCCGGAAGAGACAGTTGAGAAGAAGGAAACTGTTGAAGCTAAAGAGGAGAAAAAACCAGAAGAAAAAGTAGAGAAGCCGGCAGAAGAGAAGAGAGAAGAGAGACCTAAGAAGAGTTCTGAGGTAAGAATCCTCTCTCCAGAGGAGCTTGCAAGGAGGAGGCGCCGCAGAAGACCAAGGAGAGAAGAAGGGGAAAAGCGCCAGCCCAGGGAAAGGAGAGAGAGAGCTCCCCGCCAGCAGAGGGAAAGAAGGCGCCATGAAAGGTCTCAGAGGAAGCCTGCCGGAAAACCTGTTGATGAAAAGGTTACGAGGGAACAGCTTGAGAAGTTGGTAGCCTCAACAAAAGAGGCCCGTGAAAAAGAGAAAGAGAAACCGAGAACACAGGAAGAGATACTTGCCCAGAAGAAGAGGGAACAGAAGGAGCTTGAGGATCAGAAGAAGTTTGAAGAGCTCATGAGGAGAATTGAGGAAAAAAACAGGGCAAAGAAGAAAAAGAGGAAGAAGAAAAAGAAAGAGGAAGTTGTTGAAGAGGTGCCCTTTGAGGAGCTCTCTGAAGAGGAACAGCTCCAGAGACTCATTGAGGAAGAGGAAAGGGCTAAAACCGTTGTCATTCCAGAAGTTATCTCCGTCCGTGAGTTTGCGGAGAAGCTTGGAGTTGAACCAAACCAGCTTCTTCAGGACTTAATAGCTCTTGGAAAGTTCGTCGCAATCAACCAGCCGATAGACTTTGAAACTGCTCAGAAAGTTGCAGAGAAGTACGGAAAGGTAGTTAAGCTTGAAGGTGCTGAAGAGGAAGAGGCTGCCCTTGAAGCGGAGCTCCAGGAGACCCCAGACAGGGAAGAAGACCTCCAGCCAAGGCCTCCCGTCATCACAGTTATGGGACATGTTGACCACGGGAAAACAACCCTCCTTGACTACATAAGGAACACAAGAGTTGCAGAGAGGGAAGCTGGAGGAATCACGCAGCACATAGGAGCTTCTGTAGTTGAAGCAGAGACCAGCGAAGGAAAGAAGAAACTCGTATTCCTTGATACTCCCGGCCACGAAGCCTTTACGGCTATGAGGGCAAGGGGAGCTCAGGTAACAGACATTGCAGTTCTTGTGGTTGCAGCAGACGATGGCGTAATGCCCCAGACGGTTGAAGCCATTAACCACGCAAAGGCTGCAGGAGTTCCGATAATTGTTGCAATAAACAAGATAGATAAACCGGGAGCAAACCCCGAAAGGGTCAAGCAGGAACTGACACAGCACGGCCTCATCCCTGAAGACTGGGGCGGTGATACAGTAATGGTTCCGGTATCTGCCAAAACGGGAGAGGGAGTTGACGAGCTCCTTGAGATGATAGCCCTCCAGGCAGACATAATGGAACTGAAGGCCAACCCCAACAAGCCTGCAAGAGGAGTTGTATTAGAGGCCAAGCTGGACAAGAAGAGAGGCCCTGTTGCAACGCTCTTAGTTCAGAACGGAACGTTAAAAGTTGGAGACGCCATCGTTGCTGGCCTCTACGCCGGAAAAGTGAGAGCAATGTTTGACGATAAGGGAAGACCTGTTAAGGAGGCAGGCCCTGCAACGCCGGTTGAAATCTTAGGCCTTGAGGACGTTCCCCTTGCAGGAGACAAGTTCTACGTAGTTGAGTCCTTGGAGAAGGCAAGGGAGATAGCGGCAAAAAGGCAGGAACTTGCAAGACAGTCTGCCCTTGAGAGGGAAAAGAGAGTCAGCCTTGAAGACCTCTTCAGCCAAATGCAGGCAGGAGAGGTCAAGGAGCTCAACGTTGTTCTCAAAGCAGATGCCCAGGGTTCAATAGAGGCCATAAGGAAGTCCTTAGAAGAGCTCTCAACCGACGAGGTTAAGGTAAACGTGATCCACGCAGGTGTTGGCCCCATAACAGAGAACGACGTAATGCTCGCAGCAGCTTCAAACGCAATCGTTATAGGCTTCAACGTCCGCCCAGACTCAGCAGCCCGTAAGGCGGCAGAGAGGGAAAAGGTTGATGTAAGGACATACAGGGTCATCTACGACATAGTTGACGAGATTAAGAAGGCTATGGAAGGTCTTTTAGAGCCAGAGGAAAAAGAGGTTTACCTCGGGTCTGCCGAAGTCCGTGCAACGTTTAAAGTTCCAAAGGTTGGAACAGTTGCAGGTTGCTACGTAAGGGATGGAGTTATAAGGAGAAACGCAAACGTCCGCCTTGTAAGGGACGGAGTAGTTATCTACGACGGAAAAATAGCTTCCCTCAAGAGGTTTAAAGAGGACGTTAAAGAAGTTCCAGCAGGATACGAATGTGGTGTAGGTCTTGAGAACTTCAACGACATCAAGGTGGGAGACATCATAGAGTGCTATACTATAGAAAAGGTTAAGAGAGAGATGTAGAGTTGGAGAAGGCAAAGAAAGACCTAAAGGAAACTTACGAGAAATATTTAAACGAGGGCCTCAGCAGGGAGGAGGCCCTATCTAAAACCATTTTCGAAGTTCGGGAAAGACACGAGCCGGAAGCCTTTAAAGAGGCACTTAAAGAGTTCTTGAAAGAGATTCTTGACTCTTTTTCACTGGAAAACTGGTCTGAAGAAGACCCTGTTATGGGTGTAATTGAGGCAGCCTACGGAGAATGGGAAGTTCTATGGCCGAAGATAAAAGCTCTCTTTGAGAAGAGGGAAAAGTGAGGAGGGAATGTTACTCTCTCTCTGTCCAAATCCGTGCCTTGACGTTTACTACTACACGGGAGTTTTGAAAGAGGACGACACCAATAGGGTTGAAAACCCTCTACTCTCTCCGGGAGGAAAGGGGGTAAATGCCGCAAGGGTTATTGCCCGCTTTTGCGACGAATCCTACCTTGCACTGCCCCTTGGAGGCTGTATAGGAAGGTGTGTGAAGGAGCTCCTTGAGAAAGAGGGAGTCTCATCCATAATTGTTGACATTTCTGCCGAAACGAGAGTCAATACAATTTTAGAACAGAAGGCAAAAGGGAAACATATACTTATTGCAGCAAGGGGAGCTCCCCTAACAGAAGAAGAGCTGGAAAAACTTAAAGAGACGGTCTGCACGTGTTATGAGCCGGAAGTTTTAATCTTAGGAGGAAGTATTCCGCCGGGAATAAGGGAAACGTTCTACGGGGAAATAGTAGAGAACTATAAAGGAACAAAAACAAAGGTGATAGTTGATGCCGACGGGGAGCTCCTTAAAAAAGCCGTTGAGAAAGGTCCTTTTGCAATAAAACCAAACAAATATGAACTTGAAAGGCTTGTTGGCCACCCGCTCTACTCCTTAGAAGACATAGTAGAAGCTGCAGAGAGCGTCAGAAACAGGGGAGTAAAAGTCGTTATAGTATCCTTAGGGGAGTTCGGAGCTCTCTGCGTATCAGATGACGGAGTTTTCCGGGCAGTTCCGCCAAGGGTTGAGGTTAAAAATACAGTAGGAGCAGGAGATTCCTTAGTTGGGGGGTTCGCCTACGCACTCTATTCGGGAAAA
Organism: Thermovibrio sp.; assembly: GCA_015488335.1. GTDB lineage: Bacteria > Aquificota > Aquificia > Desulfurobacteriales > Desulfurobacteriaceae > Balnearium. The sequence goes on along the minus strand of WFNZ01000044.1, from coordinate 15,235 downwards.
GGGATACCTGAGGCTCTGCAGTTTGGCGTAGCCTGTGGAACAGCAACAGTAACGGAGGAAGGAACGAAACTTTGCAGACCAGAAAAGGTAACTGCTCTCGTTAAATTAACAAAGATAGAAGCACTTTAAACTTAGAAAGGTTAAAAATCATGATAAGAGAAAACATAGTAGAAAATAGCGATTTCAGATTTAGAGCAAAAGCATTCGTTATTTTCTCACTGATATTTATTCTGTTCCTGTCATTTGACATCTTAGTTGATTTTTATATCCATAAGAACCTTACCAACGTATTCTATTATGTTGAAATGTTAGGAGCTATTCTAATAACATTAAATCTTATAGTTTTCCTTAAGCTTAAGAATGAGATAAATATAACAATATTTCTAATCATGAGCGGCCTCATCTCCTTCTTATTTGCCCTATCAAAAGGGGAAAATATAGACTCTATCTTCGGTCTAACTGCCTATCCTTTTATAGTCGCCTTTACAAGGGGATATAGATCTGTAATCCCCTGGAATCTACCCTTAATTTTTGGTTTTACACTAACGTTTCTAACTAAGAAAGATCTACTAAAAATTCTCCCTATAAACAGCATTCAGGGGATAAAAAGTGATCAAGTACTTTTGGAGCTAATGTTTAGTTACCTGTTAGTAGTTATAGTAAGTTACTTTCTCTCAAAAACAGCGAAAGACATTACGTTTGAAATCTACAATATATCTGTAAAAGACCCTTTAACTGGCCTGTTCAACAGAGCATTTGCCCTTTCTTATCTTGATAAGGAAACGGAAGAAATTAAAAGAAACAGAAATCCTAAAAACAACATCTGCGTAGTCTATATAGATCTTGACAACTTTAAAACAGTAAACGACACATTTGGCCACTCCGTAGGAGATACAGTTTTAAAGAAAGTTGCCTCTATATTCAAACTCTTCTTCAGGAAAAGTGACGTAATCGCAAGATTGGGAGGAGATGAGTTTCTGGTAATAGCGAAAAACGTTGACTGCGAAAGCCTTAATAGAAGGTTAGAAGATTTAAGAAACAAACTGGAAAGAGAGTTTATGAGATTTGGTATCTCTATGAGCTACGGCATTGCCGAGATACCAAAAGACAGCATTACAGCTAAAGAAGTAATAGAGATAGCTGACGAAAGGATGTATCAGAACAAGCAGTTAAGGAAACATAAGGTGGTAAAGAGGGAGCTCCCCTCTCCAGAGGAGCTCTCCACAGACTAAATCTCGTCCCACCCCTCAACAGCACTTGCCTGGTTGTAACTTGTAACGGTTGCCTCAAAGAAGTTTGCCTTAACGTTGCCCTCTCCGCCTGTATCGGCAATCCTTTCAAGGTGTTCGTAAGGGTTGGGGCTATCAGGGAAAATAGGCTCAAGCCCTAAGGCCTTCAATCTCTTGTTGGCTATGTAATAGGTGTAGTCCTCAATAGACTGTTCGTTCATTCCAAGGATTCTGTTCCCTATAACTTTCTTGCTGAACCGCTGCTCCTGATCTACGGCAATTTTAAACATCTCGTAGATTTTATCCTTCGTCAGGTACTTCTTAAACCCTTCATCTGTAAGGTCTTTCATAAAGTGTTCAAAAAGAATAACGTGGGTAAGCTCGTCCCTGTTTATGTACCTGATTATGTCTGCCGTTCCCTGCATCAGGTTCCTTGAGGCAAGGTTGTAGAAAAACATAAACCCGTTGTAGAAGTAAAGCCCTTCAAGCAAATAATTCCCAACCAAAACCTCTCCATAGTTTTCCATAGTAGGGTCTTCCAGGAACTTTTGGTAGATGTCTGCAATGTACTTGTTCCTCTCAAAGAGAATCGGGTCTTTCTTCCACCAGTAGTAGACCTCTTCCCTCTTCTCTGCTGGAACAACAGACTCAATTGTGTAGCCGTAGCTCTGTGAGTGGATGGCTTCCTGGTAGGCGTGGATTGACAGGTCAATTGTTATCTCAGGAGCCTTTACGTAGGCGGCTATATTTGGAATGTTTGTTGTCTGAATGGAGTCAAGGAAGACAAGGAAGGAAAGTATCTCGTCGTAGGCCTGCCTCTCATCGTCTGTGAGCTCCTTGTAGTCCTGAACGTCTTGAGTAAGGTCAACAGTTTCAGGGATCCAGAAGTTTGCCATCATAACACGGTAGAGCTTTGGAGCCCACTCATACTTAATAACGTTCAGGTTAAATATGTTTGTTGTATCTCCGTGAAGGATCCCTCTCTTTGCAGGGTCGTCGTTCCCTTCAGGGTTAAATATCGGACGGGGTTTCATAAGCTCTTTCTTTAGATCAGACATCACTACCCCCAGAGTTTGGTTCTAACTTCAAAAATCTACCTTTAATAAAACCATTTTCTGTATCTTACATTTCAAAAACTAAATTTTTTCTGCTAAGAGTTCTTTATCCTCTATTATCCTTCTTAAACATTCATTTGCCTCTGAAATATCAATATTGAGTTTCCACCTTGGTAACCAATTTTTAACTATTAGACCTGTTGAGGCATATTCGTGTTTTTCCAGCCAGTCTTTTAGTCCTTCTAAGAGTTTAGAACTAAACTCTTTGCACACTTCAACTAATTCCTCTTCCAGTTCCCCAGTTTCAACTATTTTCTCTCTTTCTTTCTTCAGGAGCTCCAATTTATATCTATTCACCAGTAAGTTTTCCGATAGCTTAAACCTACCCATCAGGTTCTTCAAGAACTCAAAATCGTTCTCCTTTAACTGAAACAACCAGTCTTCAGCAATTTCAGGATTGTTAAAAGAGTAAAAAACCTCTCTTATTGCCTCTACCAAATAGTAATCAAGCTCTAAACGCCTCCCTACAAGAACTGCATCATACAAACGACTCGTTCTATCCGGAAACCCTCCAAGAATTATCTCTTTTCCGGTGTGCTCCCTCAACCAGAGAATTAAAGGATAAAGGTCAATATCACATGTACAGATAATAACAGCATCTGCAGGTATTAACTTTACAATAAGATCTTCAATGGCAGTCAAAACCAGGGATACATCAGCGGCATTTCTATTTTTTTTCTTCTTTGATGAAGCAATGAAAGGGTTAACAGGAACAACACCAATATTGTAAAGGAAGATAGGCATACTTGGAGAAAATCTCGTTGAAAGAGGTAGATTTTCATATTCTGCAAAGACCTTTATACAGAGCGGATTGTGATTGGACTTATGTGTTGGCTCTACCATAATTAATGTTTCTTTCAGTTGACGGAAAAACTTAGAGAAAACTTCTTTTAGAAAATGAATCTGAAAATTTGTTACTTTTCTCTGAAGTTTTTGATCTGCAGGAATTCCTAACTTGTCAAGAATTCCACCGTAGATGTTATCAAAATCAACGTAAATGGCCGTTTTCACCGGCCACCTCTTGGAATTGAAGGTAGTAGCGGGAGGGGGAGCCTCCCGGACAAGTAATGTTGGGAGGGGGAGCCTCCCATAATCTTTAACGTATTTGTTTCTATAATCTCACATTCTAAATATATCACGTCTTCCGTCCTGATTCAAACTAATTTGCACAGGCAATGCACTCCTCTTTATTAAGGGCTCCCTGACTGTCTTTCTGAACTGTCCTTACGTAGTAGATGGTCTTTATCCCCTTTTCCCAGGCGTACATAACGGTTTCGTAGATGTCCTTTGCCCTGATTCCGAGGTTGAGGTTAAAAAGGAGCTCCATTGATATCCCGCTGTCAACCCACTTCTGGATCGTTGAGATTACGTCAATAACCTCTTTCTGGTCCATAAACTTGCTTTCCCTGTAGAACCAGAACCTCTCCTTTATGTAAGGAGGACAGATGGGAACCGCCTGCTTCTGGTTTTTATCTATGTAGAACCTTGAGAAAGGCGGCAGGACTCCTGGAGTTGCCCCCTGAAGGAGCCCTGAGCTTGTGTTGGGAGCTATCGCAAAGAGCTGGCCGTTTCTGATTCCGTACTTTTTGAGCTTTGAAAGGAGCTCTAACCATTTCGCCTTTAAATGGGTCTTCTCAGAAAGGAACTCTGCGTCTTTCCCAATTATCACTCCCCTGCTCCAGTCTGAACCCTCGTAGGCAGGGAAAACTCCCCTCTCCTTTGCAAGGTTTATACTCTCGTCTATCCCGTAGTAGGCAATTTTTTCGTAGAGTTCATCTATCACGCCTAAAGACTGCTTGCCGTAGGGTATTTCTCTCTTTGCCAGGTAATCTGCAAGTCCTAAAGTCCCTATTCCGATTGTTCTATACCTGTCGTTGTGGAGTTTACTCTCTAAAATGGGCGGAGCCGTGAGCTCTATCGTGTTGTCAAGAATTCTCACTGCAGCCCTAACGGCCTCTTCAAGTTCCTCATCGTTTTCAATATTTGCAAGGTTAATAGAGAGAAGGTTGCAGGTGTGAACAAGGCCGGGTTCCTCTATCTCGCTAACTATCTTTCCATCTTTCATATAGGTTTTAAAGCCTTTGGAAGGCCTGAAGTTTGAGAAGCTCTCCATACAGAGGTTTCCGTTTCCTATGTAGCCGTCGTGCTTTAAGGGATTGAGCCTGTTTGCAGTGTCTTTAAAGAAGATGTAGGGTAGACCGGTTGCAACCTGTGTTTTGAGAATTTCTTTAAGGAGCTCCTTCGCCCTTACCTTCTTTTTCAGCTTCAGTTTATCGCTCTCTGCCTCTATGTGCATGTAGGCTTTCTCAAACTCCTCTCCCCAGAGTTCGTAGAGTTTGTAGCCGAACTTCCTCTCAACCTCGTAAGGATCTACAAGGAGCCACTCTTGGTCAAACTTCACCCTCTCCATAAAGAGGTCTGGAACAACAACCTGAGGGAAAATATCAAAAGCTTTACGCCTCAGGTCTCCGTTCTCCGTTTTCAGCTCTAAGAAGTCGTAGATATCTAAGTGCCACACGTCTAAAGCAACGGTAACAGCTCCTGCCCTTTTCCCTTCCTGATTCACCGCAACGGCAACGTCGTTAAGGATTTTCGTCCAGGGAACGATTCCGCCGCTTGCACCGAACACCTTTTTAATCCAGGAACCCTGTGCTCTTATCCGGGAGAGATTTACTCCCACTCCGCCAGCCCTCTTTGATATCTGGGCAACCTGGTTGGCCGTATACATAATGGAGTCAAGGTTGTCGTCCATTGCTGTTATGAAGCAGGAGGAGAGGTTTCCGTTGGGGCGGCGGAGGTTGATAAGTATAGGAGTTGCAAGGGAGAGTTTTTTTCCTGCTATAAGGTCGTAGAAGTGTTTGGCAATCTCTAACCTTCTCTCTTTAGGCTCGTTTATTGCAAGCATGAGGGAGATGGTCATGAACATCTCCTGTGGGAGCTCTATGGGAAAATCCTCGTAGATGCAGAGGTACCTTTTTGCAAGGAGGTTTGCACCGGCGTAGTCGTAGAGGAAATCGTACTCAAGTTTTAAGTAATCTCCGGCCTCTATAAGTTCTTCCTCTGTGTAGTTCTTAAGGAGCTCCTCAGTGTAGAGCCCCTTCTCAACCAAATCTTTAACAACTCTCAAATACTCCTTTCCCCCTCCAACGTAGGCCAGCTTACTGGTTCCCCTTCTGATTGAAACTTCTTTGTAGAGGTTGAAGATAAAGAGCCTTCCAGCAAGTATTCTCCAGTCGGGTTCTTCCGGTGTTGTAAGCTGAAGGGCAGTGTTTATAACGGCCTCATGAATCTGGCGAGTTGTTATACCGTCAAAGAAGTGGAGCTTGAGCTTGGCCTCAAGTTTCAGCGTGTTGACGTTCAGCCCTTCAGCCGCCCAGCTGATAACTTTCCTTATCTTCTCAATGTTGAGAGGCTCCCTGTTCCCCTTCCTTTTAACGACTGTTATTCTGTTCATTGCGCCTCCTTTCCCGGTTTGACAACTGTCTATTTAATCACTGCAGAGGGGTTTCACTCAAGTTCTACATCAAGGAAAAGTTTACAGCACATCAATTATTATTGTTTCATGAATTTATTAACTCTTCGTCAGCAACCTCACTAATACAGAGAATTAGCCTATGATTTAGGCAGGTTAAAGGGGGAACTTCAACTCCGCTGAACAGAACCCAAGGGAAATTTCAAGAGAAAAGTAAGGTAATAAAAGGTAATAACTGGTGATTCTTCACTATCGTATAGTCAGAATGACTGCTTAGCCATACGCTGTATACTACTTTGAAAAGAGGGGAATTAACACGAACTCAGCCTAAAGCTCTTTGTAAAGGTATTCTACGTTTGTGGAGCTCCCCTGAACCCTGTAATCCCTCAGAAAGGGAAAGAGCTCTTTAACCCCTCTGTTCACCTTTATAACAACCCTTTTCCTCGCAACCCTCTCGGCTTCCTTAAGGGTTTCGGGAGAAATGAAGTCTTTAACTGCAACTTCTCTAAAAGGAGACATTACACTACAGTGCCACTTGGGTTTAATAAACATGGGAGAGAAATAGACGATATCGTATGATTTATTAGGCTGGGATTTGAGAAACTCGTAGTTGTCTCCAAGAACAGGCTTAATCAGTTTAAAGGCAAACTCAGCAACCTTTAACTTCCCTTTCGGTTTGTATTTTTCAAGCCCTCTTTTCACTATCTCGTAAATAACCGGGTCTTTTTCAACTCCAACAACCTCTCTTTTACTTACAAAGGCAGCCATCAGGGCGTCCTGAGCAAGTCCTAAATTACAGTCCAAAACAGTCTCTCCCTCCTTTAAGTCCATAGCCTCAACCATCGCCTCTTTTCCGCCGGAAAGGTAATTGAGGAGCCTTATTTTAAAAAGACCGGGGTGAAAAAAAAGCTTTTGACCTTTCAATGTGTGAAGGGTCAGTGTCAGGTCTCTGTTAACAACTAAAACGTTCTTTCCGAATCGCTTTTTTATGGCGTTTATCGTGTTGTGGCGCCGTTTAACGAGGGGAGCTCCTAACTTCTCTGCCAGCTGTTCAGCTTCATCTACCATCTCAGGAGTGGGGTTTCTATCTGTTGTTACTACAACTTCCACTATCTATTCTCCGCTATAAGGTCTGGCCTTTTCCTCTCAAGGTATTTCTGAGTATAGGAACACAGGGGATAGATCTTATAACCGTTTTCATCTGCAAACTCAACAAGTTTTGCCGAAAGTTTACCGGCAATTCCTTTACCCCTCTGGCTCTCTGGAACGTAAGTTGTACTTACAACTACAACCTTCTTCTCCTCATCCACACCAAAAGTTATAAAAGCCTCTTCTCCGTTTGGTAGTTCAAGATAGATCCTTCCCTTTCCTATCTTAATTTCCAATTAAACAACCTCCTAACGGTTTGACTATAATTTTAATAGTGGAACGGGGTATCTAAAAGGGAATAAAAGTGGGGGAAATATGTCCTTCAACTTAATCATACTAATGATTATAGGATTCGCATTTCTCTGGTATCTCCTTGATGAACTCTACGAGAACTTAGACCCCCTTTTCCAGAAGAAAAAGAAGTAGCCTTCCAAACCTTCCCTGCATAAATTGTTGTCCGTCACGGGTGAACGGGAAGTCCGGTGAAAGTCCGGCGCTGTCCTCGCAACCGTGAGCAGGGAAAGAACTGGGTCTTTGCCACTGGAGTGGAAAGGTGAAAAGCCGCCGCTCTGGGAAGGCACTGACCTGATAAACCCTGCAAGCCGGGAGACCGGCCCGTGATGGGTGGGAAGACCCACCCCTTCGCGTCCTGCGGGGGTTCGGGGCGCGGGAAAGGAGAGGGTATTCCTTTTTCTTTTCCCGCCTTGGAGCTCCTGCGGGTGTTAAAACCAAAACACCCACAGGAGGTAGTAGCATGAAGACTTACGCTTACGGCTTCCCGAGACTGGGGAAGCAGAGAGAGTTTAAACGGCTCATTGAAGGCTACTGGGCCGGAAAAGTCAGTGAAGAGGAGCTCCTCTCAGGAATCAAAAAACTCAACGAGAAAAGAGAGGAAACCTACAGCCAGTTTGTAGACTCTCACCCTCAAGGTGAGATGACCCTCTACGACCCGATGGTTGACACGGCGCTCCTCTTTGGAGTCTACAGGGCTGAAACGCTGAACGACTACTTCAACTTATGCCGCGGCAAGAACGCTCTTGAGATGACAAAGTGGTTCAACACAAACTACCACTACTTAGTTCCCGACTTTGGAGGTAAAAAACCCCAGTTCAAACTGACAAAACCCGTTTGGGACAGACACGAAGGAGCAAAGGAAAACGTCCACGTTATCGGTCCCCTTACTTTCCTTAAACTCTCCAAGGGTTTAAAACCTGAGTACTTTGCCGGAGCTCTAAAAGAGTTGGTAGAACTTACAGTTGAGTACGCAAACACAAAAGGATTTAAGTCCCTTCACTTAGACGACCCGGCCTTCGTTTTGGAACTCTCAGGAGAGGAGTGGAAGGCCGTTGAAGAAGCCTACTCCCTCTTTGAGAAGTCAAACTGCCCTGTAAACCTGTTTACCTACTACGACAGCGTAGACAGATTGGATGTTCTCTTCAACTTACCCGTTTCGGGAGTCGGCGTTGACCTTGTCCACGATAGGGGAGAGAATCTGAAACAGCTTAAAGAGATAGACAGAAACGGCAAAACCCTCTTTGCCGGAGTTGTTGACGGAAGGAACGTATGGAGGAATAACCTCTTTAAAACGGCAGAGCTAATAAGAGAGCTGGGAGAGAACGTTGTTATTACAAACGGAGCTCCACTTTTCCACCTACCTGTCAGTCTTTCAGGGGCAACGCTTCCTGAGGAACTCCTTCAGAAGGTTGCATTTGCCGAGGAGAAGCTGAAGGAGATAAAACTCATCGGAGACATACTCTCAGGCAGAACGGAAGAGGCAGAAGAGTGGGTTAAGGGAATCAGTACTCCTTTCGGGGAGCTCCCCCACGTCAGAGAAAGAGTGTCCTCTCTAAAGGACGACGACTTTGTCAGAAAGCCTGAGTACAGAGAGAGGGTTAAGGTTCAGAAGGAGAAGTTTAAACTCCCGCTCTTCCCAACAACAACAATAGGTTCGTTCCCTCAAACAGAAGAGGTAAGAAGGATAAGACTCCTTTACAGGAAAGGAAAGCTCTCCCAGGAAGACTACGACACCTTTATAAGAGGAGAGATAGCAAAAGCTATCCAGATACAGGAAGACTTGGGCCTGGACGTCTTTGTCCACGGAGAGTTTGAAAGGACGGACATGGTTGAGTTCTTCGCCGAGAAGATGAAGGGAATTGCAACAACCGGAAACGGCTGGGTTATCTCCTACGGAACAAGGTGCTACAGACCTCCCATTATCTACGGAGACGTTGAGAGAAAAGGCCAGATGACAGTTAAAGAGATAGCCTTTGCCCAGAGCCTAACCGAAAAACCTGTTAAAGGAATGCTCACAGGCCCCGTAACGATTATCGCCTGGAGCTATGTAAGGGAAGACATCCCAACAGAAGAAGTTGCCTACCAGATAGCCTTAGCCCTGAAAGATGAGATTTCAGACTACGAGAAAGCAGGAATCGGAATCGTCCAGATAGATGAGCCGGCAATCAGAGAAAAAGCTCCCATAAAGAGAAGAAACTGGAAGGGTTATTTTGACTGGGCCGTTAAATCTTTCCGCCTCTGCCACTCTTCAGTTAAACCTGAAACCCAGGTTCATACCCACATGTGCTACTCTGAGTTTGGGGAGATTATTGATTACATCCTAGAGATGGACTTTGACGTCATCTCCATTGAGGCTACCCGCTCTAAGGGAGATATCATAGAGGCCTTTGAGAGGGTCAACTTTGACAGACAGATAGGCCTTGGAGTGTGGGACATCCATTCCCCTTACGTTCCAACAGTTGAGGAGATGAAGGAGATTGTAGAGAGAGCTCTCAGGGTAATCCCCAAAGAGAACTTCTGGGTAAACCCCGACTGCGGACTGAAAACAAGACGCTGGGAAGAGGTTATCCCTGCTCTCAGAAACCTTGTCAGGCTGGCAGAGGAGCTGAGGAGAGAAGACGGATAAACACCATTCAACGGAGAGCTCCCCTCCACTTCTCAAGTGTTATATTGTTTTATATAAATCTCAAGGAGGTAGGGAGTGGAGCTCTCCCCCTTTCTCTCTGTTGACACCCCAATAACTTTCAGAGACCACCCCGGCGTAATGTCTGCAGTTCTCTATACAAACTTTCACCTGTGCAACCTCAACTGCTACCAGTGCCACAACAGGCACCACTTTAAGGAAAAACCGAAATACCTGAACTGGAGGGAGCTCTCTGAAAAACTCTCAATGTTCAAAGCCCTGGGCGTTGAGCTGGTAATTGTTTCAGGTGGAGAACCAACTTTAGAAGAGAAAATAGAAGAAGGACTGAAGTTTATAAAGGAATATGGATTTCCGGTGAGGCTTGACTCAAACGGAACAGACCCTGAAAGACTTGAAAAACTGATAGAGAATCGGTTAATAGACGGAGTGGCTTTAGATGTAAAAATCCCCCTTCTAAATGAGTATACCCCTTACCAGCTGAAACGCTTTAAAAGAGTGCTATTTTCATCAGAAGATTTAGACGATTCAGCAGTTTATAACTACTCTAAAAAAGTGAAATTAACAATAGAGCTGATAAAGAGATACTCCCTTCCCTATACAATCTTCAGAACTGTTGAGTACCCTCTCTTCTCAGAAGATGACAAAAGGGCCATCAAGGAGGGGCTAAAATCTTTTCCGCACCAGTTTAACCCCTTCTACCCTGTGGAGGAGAACAGTGTATAACAAGTATTTCCGCCTGATAGACCTCTTCATAGACAACGACGACGTTTCAAGGAACAACGCAAATTTCGTAAGGGGAATTCCCGTTTTAGAACACGTTGTTGTCGGCGAAGTAATGAAAGACTACCTCTTTGATGTTATCTACAGAGGGCTCCCTGTAAGAATCCACCACGAGGAGGGCTGGGCATATCACCATCAAACTTATCGCCTAAGTAGTTATTGCATAGGGTTATCGGCTAAAGATATTGCATACCACGGGCTTCAGAGCAACGCAAAGAACGAAAGGAGGGCAGCTCCCCCAAAGAGACTTGAAACCCTCTTTATGCAGTGTGCGAACCTCATCTGCCTTGTGGCGCAAGAGGTTAGCGGTGCGACCTCTCTTAACGACCTATCAACAGTTGCAGCCGGTTACCTCTACTACTTAGAGAAAGAAGGGAAAAAGAGTTACTCAGATTACGACCTTGAGAACCTGTGGCAGGAGTTCCTCTACAACATAAACCTGCCCTTCAGAAGCGGGAACTCTCCCTTCTCAAACATAACCTTAGACTTTGGAAAGCCAAACAGCAGGCTGAAGAACGAACCGGTTGTCTACGCAGGGAAACTCCTTGACTTTACATACAGTCAGATACCTGCCCACTACTTTGACAGAATAAACACAGCCTTCATAAAGGCAATGAGAAGAGGTGATGCAGACGGAAATCCCTTTACGTTTCCCCTTATAACTGTAAACATCACGGAGGACTTTGACAGGAACAACCCTGCCTGGAAACTGCTACTTAAAGAGAGTGAATATTTTGGGGGTTTCTACGTTCAAAACTACCTAAAAGAGCCCTTTGAGAAGCCAAGCATCTACAGGGAGAAAAACCCCTACATAAAACCATTTGATGAGGGAATGATCTATTCAAACTGTTGCAGAATGCTTTTCAACATATCTCAGGTTGAGGCAGTTACAGGTTCAAACCCGTTCCACTCGGGAAGCGGCGTAGGTGGAATAGGCGTTTACGCAATAAACATGAACAGGCTACTCTTTCTGGCAAAAGATGACTTTGACCTGCTAAAGAGGATGATTGACTACACGATGGACGTTGGGGCAAGAGCTCTCCAGAGGAAACGGGAGTGGCTCAGGAAACACTGGAACGACCTGTTTCCCTACCTCTCCTTCTACCAGAAAGACGACCGGTCGCTCTTTAACATCTTCTCGGTCGTTGGAGTTCACGAGGGAATGGTAAACGCAGGCTTCAGAGGGGGGCTTTTCAACAGCGAAGCAAAGGACTACGCCCACGCAATTGCCCAATACCTCTACGAAAAACTCCACTACTTCATAGAGAGAGATAGGGTTCTCTACTCTTTAGAATACGCCCCAAGCGAAAACGCCGCCTGCAAAATGGCACAGAAAGACCTCTCCTTTGCAAGAGCCCTTGCAGAAGCTATGGAAGGCAGTAGGAGTTTAGAAATTTCAAAAGACCCGAATCTTAACGAGTTTATAAAGGAATCTGTTGAAAAGTTCGGAGAGAAAATATTTGATCTGGTGGAGGTTGAGGATGGAGACGAGGGTTAGGCCCAAAATCTACGTAAACGGAGACCCTGAAACTGGAAGAGTTTTCTTAACATCAGGTTTTCAGGCACCGTTTCAGGAAGGAGACCTGCTTAAACAGATTGACGTCAATTCCCACTTTCAGTCTTACGCAACTGGCGGAAGCATAATGCACCTGTTCACAGCCGAGGAGATGAAGCCTGAGGAGCAGGAGAGATTAATTTTCAGCATAATTGAGAACTTCCCCATCCAGTACCTGACGAAAACTCCATTCCTCACAACGTGCAACTCCTGTGGCCATAAGATGGTTGGTAGAAAAACGGAGTGTGTGAGGTGCGGTTCTGACGACGTTACGCTCTGGTCAAGGCCTATAGGCTATTTCAGGCCGGTTATGAGAAAAGGAATAAGAAAAGACTTTAAAAACGCAGAATACCTCTTCTGGCTCTCTGGAAGGATTGAGGACTTTGCAACAAGGAAAGAGGTAAAAAGAGAAGACGTGGAAGAGATAATTGATGAAATTTCTTCAGGAATATAGGAACCCTCTGGTGTAAAATAGCCCCATCACATCGGAGGGGTAGAGTTTGATGAGGTTTCTTCTGGCCTGTTTTCTCATTCTCTTTACTCTCTTATCAAATTCATACGGAAAAACCCTTGAGGAGATAATAGCCAACATCGGCTCATACACACCGGAACAGCTCCAGAAGGAGATAAACTCCCTTCCTCAGGAAGAGAAACTGAAGCTCCAGCTCCTTCTCCTCACATACGCCGGAGAGAATGGAAAGGTGAGGGAGCTCCTTCAAAAGCTCTACTCTGGAAAACTGGTCTCAAACGTTTTGGAACTCCCCCAGAACCTTCCAGCAATTTTAGTTGATAAAACAAACGAAATTCTCTACGTAGTAAAGATAGACAAAGGAGTTCCCTTTATTGTCAGGAAGTTTCCTTGCATAACCGGAAAGAGGCCGGGGGACAAACTTGAGGAAGGAGACCAGAGAACCCCTGAAGGCATCTACTTTCCCCTCTACTGGAAAACAAACCTTCCGCCAATTTACGGAATAGGAGCATTTCCTCTGAACTATCCCAACCTGTTAGACAGGAAAATCCTGAAAAGGGACGGCCACGGCATCTGGATACACGGAACAGACAACCCCAACAGGCCTCCACACAGCACAAACGGCTGCATAGTCTTGAAAAATGAATATTTAAAGGTTCTGAAAAAACTCATCATCCCTAAAAGAACTCCGGTAATTGTGGTATCTCATCTGAGCTACTCAACAAAGAGGGAGTTTTTATCTGAGCAGAAATCGTTAATTAATTTTATCTTCCACTGGAAAAAGGCGTGGGAAGAGACTCCTGAAGATATAGAACCATACCTTAACTGCTATTCAAAAAACTTCGTATGGGAAAAAGGGAACTTTAATGACTGGATTAAATACAAAAAGCGGATAACAAAGTTTAAGAAATGGATTAAAATTAGAATTACAGACCTAACTGCAGCAAAAGATGGAAGGATACTCAGCTTTGGAAACCTTTACGTTGTAAGGATGAGGCTTGATTACAGGTCTAACAACTATAGCTCCGCTGCAAATAAGATCCTTTATATAATAAAAGAGGGGAACAAATGGAAAATCCTTGGAGAAGAGAACTTATAAAAGCCCTGATAGGAGCTCCCCTCCTCCCATTCCTTCCGGTAAATGCATTCGCCGGCCACAAACGGCCAAAGGTTCAGATAGAGCTCCCCCCCTTCCCCATACAGGACACCTACCTGAAGGGAGAGAAAAAGGGGGGAAGAATCCTTATAGTTGGGGGAATTCACGGAAACGAGCCGGGAGCCTATAAGGCGGCAGAAATCTTAAGGCACGTTAAGGTGAAAAGAGGAGAGCTCTTCATCGCCCCCAGGATGAACTTTGTCTCAATCCTTGCCAACAGGCGGGGCTACAACGGAGATATGAACAGGAAGTTTGCCCACCTCTCCCCCAAAGACCCGGACTACGAAAGGGTTAAGTGGCTGAAAAACTATGTAAAAGAGGTAAAACCAGCTCTCCTCTTAACTCTCCACGACGGCTTTGGCTTCCACTCCGTAAACCCAAGAGCCTGGGGTCAGTGCATCGTGATAGACGAGGAGAGGTACAGAAACTTCTCCTTGGGAAAAGAGGCAAGGCTCGTTTCTAAAAGGGTTAACAGGTTCTTCAAAAAGAGGGAGTGGAGAGTTCCCGTTTACAACACCCATACGTTCTCACCAAAAACTAAACACCCTGAACAGAGGAAATCGCTAACCTACTTCTGCCTCAAAGAGGCAAACGTTCCTGCCATCTGCCTTGAAACGTCAAAACAGATGCCAAACTTAGAGCTGAAAGTTAAAACCCACCTTTTACTCCTTAAAGAATTCTTTGCTCTCCACAGTGTAGAAATTGAACCTGGTTTTGACTACATCATTTCACACTTAAAAGAATTTTTAAAACCAAACATTTCCTACTCAGTAAACTTGAACATCAACGGAAGAAGCGTTTTAGTCAGCTCAAACAGAACGTTTAAACTCCCGAAAAACAGCAGAGTAGAGTTCACATCCTTCCACGGAACTGCCGGAACAAACGCCGTTTCACCAGACGTCAATATGAACTTTAGGAAAATCGGGATAAAGAGACGCATTGCCTTTGACGTAAAAGATGATTTCAGAAAGATTTTCACAGTAAGGTTCGTTGTAGTTTAAACACTTTTAGGAGTTTCAATGATTCTGAAAGTTAAAGTTATTGAGAAAGAGGACGGCACCGAGCAGATAGTGTTTTCCTTTTCGGAAGATGAAGAGCATGAAGACGGGAAAGTTGTAGCAGAAAGGGAAGTGGAGTTTGACGGAAGCGGCGGAGTGCTGATAGAGGTAACGGGAGAGGAGATAGAAGTTCACAGGGTGGAAAAACTCAGGATTGACCCGGAAGTTCTTGAAAAAATGAGGGAGAAAAGGTCAGAGCCCCTTGACGAGGACAAGGTCAACTGAATCTCCCCTATTTAGACTCTTTACCCCCTTAGGAACTACCATGAGAGCTCTCCTCCCCACAAGGGCAGAGAGAACCCCAGAACCCTGCC
>WFNZ01000043.1 GCA_015488335.1 Thermovibrio sp. | reverse complement strand
CTCTTTATCCTCTCAAAAACGTTAGGTGTTTTCTTGGTTCCCCCCGGCCTCTTTGTTCTCCTCCTTTTTCTCTCCATTTCCCTTTTCCTCCTGAACAAACGGAAAACCGGTCTGGTTCTTCTCTCCTTTACCCTTTTCCTCATCTACTTCATCTCAACAGAGCTTGGGAAAGACCTGATACTCTCTCCCCTTGAAAACGCATACCCTCACCCAGAGTTCTCAAAAGTTAACTGCCAATACATTGTAGTTCTGGGCGGAGGGGAGATTCCCCACTCTCCGGCGGAAAACGGTAAAGCCTCCATAAAACCGGCAGTTGCAAAGAGGCTGTATGAGGCGTTTAAGCTCTACAAAGAAAGGGAGCTCCCCATATTAGTTTCCGGCGGAAAAGTTTACGGAAGAGAATCTGAAAGTGAAGCAGAAGCAATGGCAGGGTTCCTTAAAACTTTAGGAGTTCCTGCCGAAAAGATAACAGAAGAGAGAAAGAGCAGGAATACCTTAGAAAACGGAATATTCTCTTACGAAATTCTTAGCAGAAAAGGAGTAAAAAACATCTGCCTCGTTACGTCTGCCTTTCACATGCCGAGAAGCGTAATGATATTCAAGGAAGTGGAATTTAAAGTAACTCCGGTTCCGGCAGACTACAGAGTTTACAGGGAGAAATACAGCTGGTATTCCTACCTACCCAAGCTTGATTACCTTCAGGACTCAATGGTAGCTTTCAGGGAATACGTTGGAATTCTTTATTTTGAGCTTCTTCAGAAGAGGAAGATTCTCAAGTGGCGGGCCCGGGAGGATTCGAACCTCCGACCTACGGATTAGAAGTCCGTTGCTCTATCCAGCTGAGCTACGGGCCCAGGGGAATTTAGAGGAAAATGGTCGGGGCAGCCCGATTTGAACGGGCGACCTCGTGCTCCCAAGGCACGCGCTCTAACCAAGCTGAGCTATGCCCCGAACTGACGGTATCGTAATTTAGGCAGTAGTGTAAAATTTGGCAAGACGTTTAAAGGGGGAAATTACAGGGATGAATGTTGAAAAAAGAGTAGATGAATGGCTTCAAGAACTGATCAGTAAAGGAGAACCGGTTGAGCTTATAAGCTTTTATGAGGAGCTCCCAATAAGAGTCAAGTCAAGACCTATTTCAATAGAGGAAAAATTTATTCAGTGGGAAAACCATCCTAAATTAAAGTTGGCAATCAATGATTTCGGTAGAGTTTATACAACTTTTAAAGACCCATTCTACAATCAAACTCGTGTTTTAGCTGCTGATGTGACATATCATAACGATAAATTAATAGAAACGACCAAACTTAAACCTTTTGAAGAACCACGTTTCAGTAGAGAGTTCCCGAGAGTTACAGTATCCCCTAAATTGCCAATAAAACTGACCCTTTTACCGGATGGAGAGAAGTATAAAAATGAGTTAACTTATAATGTAGTTGATGTTTCAGAGAATGGAATAGGGTTTTTATCTGAAAAAGGGGAATTTTCATTAGGAGATAAAATTAATCTTGGAGTTGAACTGCCGTACGGCAGTTTTCAGTCGGAAGCAGAGGTGAGATCTTTAGAGCCTTACGATAGTAAGGAGAAAGTTGGAGTAAAATTTCTTAACTTAAACCAGAAGTTCAGAAACTTGCTTCACAAGTATGTTATGACAAGGCAGAGGGAGATCTTAGATAAGATAAGACTGTTGGTAGAGTGATGTTGCAGGTAAAAAGGGATCTTAAAAAGTTGATAGAGCTCTTAAGGGAAGAGAGAGAGCTCCTCCTCGTATTTCCTCTAAAAGATTTGGATCGGTTCAAAAAGATTCAGGAGGAAAAGAGGGAGCTCCTTCTAAAAATATCTTCTTTTTCAAAAGAAGAGGTAGAGAGAGAAAAGGAGCTGTTGGTTGAAATTCATAGACTCAATACATCAATATCAGCCCTTGTATCTAACGGGCTTTCATTTTTTGAAGAGGTAGAGAAAGAGCTCTTTGGAGAAAGTGCAACTTATAGGAGAAATAGGGCAAATAGCCTTTTCAACAGGAAGGCTTAACGCTGAAAAAGTCAGATAATGAAATTCAAATTCGTGCAGAGAGCTCCAACCCGTATCTGATATCGTTAAATTCCTGTAGTTATTTGCGATAATAGAATTAGACCTTACATTGGAGGGATTATGTCTCTCTTTGGAGCTCTCACGGCGGCCAGTCAGGCTCTCCTTTCCCAGAAGATAGGTATAACAACTACCAACAGAAATATGAATAACGTCTACACAGAGGGTTATTCAAGGGAAACTCCAGTTTTTGCCGACCTGCCCGGCCTTGGAGTTCAGGTAGAAACTGTTAAGCGGGTTTTCAGCAGAGCTTACTTCAAGCGGTTAATTTCAGAAAACGGAGACAACGCGCAACTTTCAGCCTATAAGAACGTTCTCTCCCAGATAGAGAGCCTCTTTAACGACCCTATGGGTAGCGGTCTTTCAGAGGCTATTAACCAGTTTTTCAACTCACTTCACGATATAGCCGTTAAGCCGGACGATATCGCGGCAAGGGCTAACTTCCTCTCTGTTGCTAAAACACTGGTTGGAAGAATTAGGGATACTTACTCCTCTTTAGAAGAGATTGAGTCAACTTCTGTTTCCCACTTGAAAGATATTGTTTCTGAGGTTAACAGGTTAACTGAAAAGCTTGCAGAGATAAACAGGAGTATGCTCATCTTTAAAGACTCTCCCGAGCGTTTTAACCAGTACTTAGACGAGAGAGATAGAACCCTGAAGGAGCTCGGCTCCCTGATTGATGTAAAGGTTGTTTACCTGCCAGACGAAAGGGTTAGGGTCTTTACAGCTAAAGGTTTTCCTCTGGTCTCTGAGGAGAGGAGTTTTAACGTCTCTGTTGAACAGTCTTCAGACGGAGTTAAGGTTATTGCCGACGGTGTTGACGTTACAGATGAGTTTAAAAAAGGAAAAGTTGCCGGTATCGTTTCTGGAATAAAAGCGGCTGAAGAGTACAAAAGTAAGCTTAACCTTTTGGTTTCAACTTTTGCAGAGAAGGTAAATGAGCAGCACGAGGCCGGCTATGACCTTTACGGAGAAACGGGAGTTTCCCTATTTAAGTCCGATAACGGTCAGCCGATAGACGCTTCCAACATTGTTCTGGCGTTTGAAGATCCGAAAAAGGTTGCTGCAGCTTCAGATTCTAACTATCTCAATTCAGACAATACAAATGTAAAGGCGCTTATTGATCTGGGACAGCAGACTTTTTCAGAGCTTTCTGACTTGAGTTTCTCTGAGTATTACGGAACAGAAATTACCTCTTCTATTGGAACTGAAGTAAAGTCTGTAGATGACCGTTTAAAAGCCTCTCAGTTCAGGCTTGAGTCTATAGAGGAGAAGGTGAAGGAGCTCTCTGGGGTGAACATTGATGAAGAGCTTGTAA
Source organism: Thermovibrio sp. (assembly GCA_015488335.1). GTDB lineage: Bacteria > Aquificota > Aquificia > Desulfurobacteriales > Desulfurobacteriaceae > Balnearium. The sequence continues at coordinate 15,564 of WFNZ01000043.1, read as the reverse complement.
ACCTTACGAAATACCAGAGGGCTTACCAGGCTGCTGCAAGGATTGTTACGGTAACGGATGAACTTCTCCAGACAGTTCTCGGTATGGTGAGGTAGCCATGAGAGTTTCTGATGGGATGATTTTTGACATTCTCCTCAAATACGACAGGTTGAGGAGCTCCCAGCTGAAAAGGAGAACAGAGGAGCTCTCCTCCGGTAAAGCCATACTGAAGCCATCCGACAACCCTGTTGACTTTGCAAGGGGACTCCGGCTTCAGCGCTTTATAGAGGGAGTTGAGAGGTTCAACAGGAACATAGACCTTACAGATAACGTCCTGAAAACTGCGGAAACCTCTATGACTTCTGCCGTAAACCTTCTGCAGGAAGCCCGGGTAAAGATAATTCAGGTTTTGAACACCGGAGCTCTCAACGGAGAGGATGCTAAAGTCCTTGCCGATTACTTCAGGAGTGTGGCCTCTTACGTTGTAAATATGGGAAATACGAAGGTTGGGGATTCCTACATTTTCGGCGGTGTGAAGAGCCAGAGCTCTCCCTTTGGCAGTGATGGAACCTACAACGGTGAGACCGTTGAAACCACGGTTCCCGTTGCAAACGGGGTTGAAGTGAATACGACCTTTAACGGAGCTAACTATTTCGGCGTTAACAGGGTTTCAAACAAAATTACCGTTGTTGAGGTTCTCAACAAAATTGCTGATATCCTTGATTCTGGCAGTTTAAATGAGCTCCACACAGATACAGTTCAGGTAGATTTGGGAGACGGAGTTCAGAACCTTAAACTCTTAGATGCCTTTGATAAAGGACTTTCACAAATTGAAGCCTACAGGTCAATTCTTGGAACTCAGGAAAGGGTTGTTGAGGATATTAAGAGCCAAAACGATGCGATTATGGTTCATTTTAAAGAGCTTAAATCAAAAATAGAGGATGCAGACTACGCTGGAGCAATAGCTGAGTATGAAAAGGCTAAAACTGCATACCAGGCCCTTTTAGCGGCAATAAGCCAGACACAGAACCTTTCTCTTTTGAATTTCTTTGTAAAGTAGATTAGGTATGGCACTTTTCAGCTGCTATGTTGATATTGAGCGATTTTTGGGAGAGCCTGTTAAAGAGCTTGTCCACTTTTTAATATGCTTGAGGAGGAAAGAGAGAATACCTGTTATCACTCAGATAGCAAAATTTTTCCAGTATGTTGACCACGTTGGCCAGTTTTATCAGTTTAAAAGGGAGAAAAAAGAGGAATTTTTGAACTCACTTCCAGTATCGCTTGCGGAAAAAAGGATACTCTGGAATCTGATAGAGAACTTTTTTCTAAAGCACGCAGAGAACTCTTCCGGAAAGCCTATTCCTCAGGATGACGTTGTATCTTTAAGAAAGGGAAGGCTCTTTGAAGAACTTGTCTATCACCTTGGGCCGATAAATAAAGAGAAAGTGGAGCTCCTCTCAATGCACTGTCAACCTATGGTAAACAGGGAAAGGTTGAGGATTTTCTGCGGGAAGAGGGAGCTCTCCGGGAAAAATGTTGACGTTGCCTTCTGGGGAAAACACTACGTTGAGGCCTACGAGTGTAAGGGAAACGTTGAATTTTTTATGAAGCTGGCATTCCACGGCGGCGAAAAGGCGAGGAAAGTGAGGGAGAAGATACTCTACCTGAACCAGCTGGCCTACGAGTTGAGGAGATACTTTGAAACTAAAGTTTACCTTGCCAGCTTTGCCCCCGATATAGACCTTGACTGGTGTAGGAAGACTGCCCTTGAGTGGGTGAGGGAGTGCGGAGCTCCCAGACTTGACTTTGAAATCATAACCGTTGAAGACTTCCTCAAAGAGCTCCAGGGTTAGGGGTCAATCAGCCTACCGACCTCTTTTAAAACTTCTTCAAGGCTTTTTCCGGTTGTGTCAATTATAACAGCTCCTTCTGGAACTCTGAGGGGGGCAAAGGGTCTGTTCTCGTCCTGTCTGTCCCGCTCAATTACCTCTTTCAGAACCTCCTCGTAGCTTACGTTAAATCCCTTTTTCTTCAGCTCCTCGTACCGTCTCCTTGCTCTCTCTTCAGGGCTTGCAGTCAGGTAGATTTTCAGCTCTGCGTTGGGGAAGATGTAGGTTCCTGCGTCTCTGCCGTCTATTACTATCTTTTTCCCTTCCGCCATATGTCTTAGGAGTTTTACAACTATCTCCCTTACTTCTGGAAACTGGGCAACCTGAGAGGCTAAAAGGCCGCCTTCTGGAGTTCTTATCTTTTCGGTTATGTCTTTTCCATTTAATAAAACTCTGCCGTCTGGCAGGAGCTCAATTTTCAGGCTTTCCGCAACTTTTAAAACGGCCTCTCTATCCTTCAGGTCAACTCCTGCCAGCTTACAGCCGTAGCCGATTGCTCGGTAGAGAGCTCCCGAGTCTAAGTGGACGTATCCAAACCGTTTTGCTATCTCCTTTGCCAGCGTGCTCTTTCCAGCTCCTGCAGGTCCGTCTATCGTAATTATTCTGGGGTTTATCAACGCTCCCTCTCTATCTCTGAAAGTGTTTTCCGGTAGAGCTCTTTCAGTTTCTCGCTGATTCTGACGGGATATTCTACCTTCCGATCTATTCTCTTTAACTCTTCCGGAAGTTTTGAAAACCTCTCAAGGAAATACTCCCTTGACTCTTTTAGTGATGGAAATTCTTTTATCAGCAGGCCGTTCTCCATCACTTTTTCAAGGAGCGGCTCGCCGGGGAGCTCCTCTCCGAAAACTCCTACAACATCGTGGTCTTCGTTCCTGAAAACCTGCTTCCTTCCCGGATACATCTTCTTCCCTGAGCTGGTCTTCATTACAGGCTTTCCGTTAAACTCAACTAACTTATAAACGAAGTCTATGTAGGGGGAGTCTGCGGACGTTCCAAGCTTTGTCCCAACTCCAAAGGCGTCAACGGGAGCTCCCTTTTCCAGAATCTCCTTTATACTGTATTCATCTAAACCACCACTGACTATAATTTTCGTCTCTTTAAATCCTGCCTCGTCTAAGAGTTTTCTGGCGATTTTAGAGAGCTCCACAACGTTTCCGCTGTCAAGCCTTACGCCTTTAAGAGGAATTCCCACCTCTTTCGCAATTTTTATCGCTTTTTTGACTCCCTCTACTGTGTCGTACGTATCAACAAGCAGGATGCCGTGATTCGGAAAAGCGTTAAGGTAGGCCCTGAACGCTTCTTCCTCACTCTCAAAAGCCATTATGAAAGAGTGGGCAACTGTTCCAACAACCGGAATTCCGTAAACCTTTCCTGCCAGAACGTTTGACGTTGCATCAAACCCGGCCAGATAGGAGCTCCTTGCAACCTTCATTCCGGCATCAAACCCGTGGGTTCTCCTGAGTGAAAAGTCTGCGAGCTTTTTCCCTTTGGCAACAGAGAAGACCCTTGCTGCTTTTGTGGCTATGAGGGACGAGATGTGAACCTGGTTCATAATGGCCGTCTCAAAGAGCTGGGCTTCGTATATCGGGGCTTCAACCCTTAGAACGGGCTCGTTCTGGAAGAAGATTTCACCTTCTCTCATTGCGTAGAGCTTACCTGTGAATCTGAAGTTTTTGAGGAAGTCTAAAAAGTCGTCTGAAAAGAGTTTTAAAGAGTAGAGGTAGTCTATGTCGCTTTCAGAGAACCTGTAGTCCTGGAGGAGCTCCACAACGTCGTTTAAACCTGCAAACACTAAATAGTTCCTGTTTTTAGGGAGCTTTCTCACGAAGAGCTCAAATGCAGCCCACTCCGTCTTCCCAGCCTTCAGGTAGCCGTTCATCATCGTTAACTCGTAGAGGTCTGTAAAGAGTGGTGAGGTCTTCATCATCTGCTCCTCTTAACGCCGATTTTTGGACAGTAGGGCTCAATGGGGCACTGGGAACACTTTGGAGAGGTTGGGTGGCAGATGTGCTGGCCTAAGGAGACAAGAAGGTCGTTTATCTCAATCCAGAACTCTTTGGGGAGTTTTTCCCTCAGTGCAAACTCCGTCTCCTCCGGGGTTTTCGTTTTAACGTAGCCCAGCCGGTTCATTATCCTGTGGACGTGGGTGTCAACGCAGATTCCAGGCTTTCCGTATCCTAAAGTTATCACGAGGTTGGCCGTCTTCCTTCCAACGCCGGGGAGCTTGAGGAGTTCCTCAATCTCGTCTGGAACCTTTCCTCCGTATTTTTCAATGAGTATCTTGGCTATCTCTTTAAGGTTTTTGGCTTTGCGCCTGTAAAATCCCACCGGGTAGATGAGGGAAGCGATCTCATCTTCTTCAAGTTTCAGGAGTTTCTCCGGCGTGTCTGCAACCTGAAAGAGCCTCTCTGCAGCCTTTGCCGTAACCTCGTCTTTCGTTCTAAGTGAAAGAACCGTTGCAACTAAAATCTTAAAAGGATCACTTCCAGTTTGAGACATAAGGGTTACTATGGGAACGTTCCACTTCTCCTTTTCTTTCCTCAGTATCTCAACGATTTTTCTAATTCTCTCTTCTTCCTTCAAGGTCATCTACACACTCCTTGAGCTTCAGTAGTTTACTTATTAAATCTGGAAACTCCTTCAGCGGAACCATGTTGGGGCCGTCTGAAAGTGCCCTCTCAGGCTGAGGGTGGGTCTCAAAGAAGAGGCCGTCAACTCCAACTCCAACTGCAGCCCTTGAGAGGTATGGAACGAACTCCCTGTCTCCTCCGCTGGCCTTTCCAAGTCCTCCTGGCCTCTGAACTGAGTGGGTGGCGTCAAAAATAACTTTATCTGCAAACTCTCTCATTATGGGAAGTGAGCGAAAATCTACAACTAAGTTGTTGTAGCCAAATGTTGTTCCTCTTTCTGTGAGCCACACCTCCTTTGCGGAACTCTCCTTTAACTTCTCAACAACGTTTTTCATATCCCACGGAGCCATAAACTGGCCCTTCTTAACGTTTACGGTCTTCCCCGTTTTTGCTGCGGCAATTAAGAGGTCTGTCTGTCGGCACAGGAAAGCCGGAATCTGGACAACGTCAACTACCTCTCCAACCGGTTCCGCCTGCCAGCTCTCGTGGATGTCTGTTGTTAGGAGAAGGCCGAACTTTTCCTTTACCTCTGCAAGTATCTCAAGGCCTTTCTCAAGACCGGGGCCACGGTAGGACTTAATGGAGCTCCTGTTGGCCTTGTCAAAAGAGGCCTTGAAGATGAACCTGTGCTGTGGGAAACGGCGCTGGAGCTCCGCCACAACCTCTGCAACTTCAAAAACGGTATCTCTATCCTCAATAACGCAGGGTCCTGCAATTACTATCATAAAACCTCCGGTAGAAAAACTGTATAGGGTATAAAGTCTTCATAGTTATCCGCAGATAGAAAGACATTTTCTACTTTATAAAGGTAGTTTTCCTTAAAAACTACAAATCCGTTCTTTAATGTTCTAAAATTTTTGTTAAAAAAGGAAAGCAAAGCTGATAGTTTCTTTTTCGTGGTCTCTCTTGTTCTGTTGCTGTTGAGTTTTCTCTCTACTTCTTCAATGTCAATGACTAAATAAGGGACTTCGCACATAATGTTTACCAGTTTCCTCTGTCTTTTGGTAAATCTCCTCTGGGAAGCTTCCCTTCTGTAAGAGATTTTCTTTATCTGAATTCCTATAACTATTCCGTTAATGGTTATACGGGAGTCAATTCCTGCCATGTCTAATTCGGCAGAGGCTTCAAGTGGATATCTCTTGCCAAAAACTTCCACCCATAAATACTGAAAGTGGAATTGGGTTAAAAGAGAAGTCCATGTTCTGTAGAGTCTTGCCTTAAAGCCCTCTTCTACAAACTGAAGAGAGCAACCATAAAAGTATTTCTTTACAAACTCCATTATGTGGTGAAGGTTTGTATTCCAGTAGACTTTGAAAAAGTCTTCGTAGTTCAAAAATTTTCTCTCTCCCCAGTAGTATTTATATATCAGCAGTAATGGGTTAAGAGATTTCGGTAAATCCTGCTCAACAGTTTTTATTTTTCTTAACCTGGAATATTTAGATAGATCAATTCCTTCGAGGAAGTTTTCATACTTCTTTAAATAGTTCTCCAATTTGGCCAACTTTATTTTCCTCCTCTATCCTTCTTTCAGCAATTTTTATGTAATCTTTGTTTATTTCAAAGCCTATAAAGTCCATTCTTAACCTTTTTGCAACAACACACTCTGTTCCTGAGCCCGCAAAAGGGACAACTACAACTCCTTTATTTTTTGGTTTGGCCGACAGAATCAGCTTTTCTATAAGTTCTTCTGGCTTTTGTGTTGGATGGAAAATTACTTCGTGGCCCTGGTGATTCTTCTTTTCAGAAGGGGGATAAACATCATTGCAATCTTTACAGAGAAACCAGCGCTCTTTTCTTCCTGCACCACCGGCAAGTGTAGGGACTTTTATGACATCTCTGGGGAGAGCTCCCTTTTCATGGGCTGTATAAACAGTTTCCCTGTCTCCTTTTGAAAATCTACCTGGTGTTCCTTTTCTTATTTTTCCTGCTGCAGATTTTAAAAACTGTTCTGTGTAGGGCTCTCTTACATCATCTCTGTTAAAAATAAAGCTGTCTTTCCAGCAGAGTATAATACTTTCGTGGCTTCTCTGCCAGAAGTTGAGGGAAGGAACATTTTTGTTTGTGTAATGCCATACGAGCCACCGTTTGTTTATCGGGATTTCAACGAAAATGTAGGCTAAGTTTTCACTGAATCCAAAGATAAACATAGAACCAGTAGGTTTTAAGATACGTATAGCTTCATTTATCCACCTTTTTGACCAGCTGATGTACTCTTCTTGGCTCCAGGATTCCTTAAAAACTCCAAAATCTTTGCCGATGTTGTAGGGTGGGTCTGCAATAATAATGTCTGCGAAGTTGTCGGGGAGCTCCCTCAGACCCTCTAAAACATCCATACAGTGAATTCTGTTAAGGGTAATCATTTTTCCTCCAGAAGTCCTGCTGCCCGTTTAAGTTTATTAACCTCTTCGGGGGAGAGCTCCCTGTAAGTCCCCTTTGGCAAATCACCAAGTTTTATCGGTCCAACGGCTACCCTTTTCAGCTTTAGAACGCCGTGGTCAAACCTGTCAAAGAACCGCCGGACAACTCTGTTCTTTCCCTGGTCTATGGTTATCTGAACGTACGTGTTCCTTCCTGTTTTAGAAGGATGAAGGAGCTTAACATCTAACGGCTTTATGAAGAACTTTTTGCCTTTATCGTCAACGAGGAGAGCTCCCTTCCTCATCCTCTCAATCTCTGCCGGCTTAACCCTGCCCTTCACTTTGGCTATGTAGGTTTTGGGAACGTGGTATCTTGGGTGGGCAAGCCTGTCTGCAAGTTCGCCATCGTTTGTCATTATGAGGAGCCCTTCGGTGTTGTAGTCAAGTCTTCCCACCGGAAAGAGGCGAACCGGATACTTCCTGAAGTAGTCGGCAACTATCGGCCGTCTGTCGCCGGGAGCTCTCTCCATTGCCGTTAAAACCCCCTGTGGTTTGTTGAAAGCTATATAAACAAATTTCTTTGGAAGCCTTACCCTTTCTCCATCAACCTTTACAACGTCTTTCTTCGGATCAACTTCGGTGGCAGGGTTTGTAACGATTTCGCCGTTAACCTCAACTCTTCCCTGCTTTATTATCTCCTCAACCTTTCTCCTTGCTCCAAATCCTGCGTATGCCAAAAACTTATTCAGCCGCATTATCTCCTCCTATAAAATCATTATAGAATTAAAACTAAGAACCCTCTTTCTGAGGCAGTTATGGACGAAAAAGAGCTGCTATCAAAGATAGACTATTCCGTTTTAAAGGCCACGACTACCGAAGAGGATGTTTTCAGGGCTGCAGAAAAGACTAAAGAGCTTGGTTTTGCTGCTCTGTGTGTGTTTCCAAAACACGTAAAGGTTGCGAGGGTTGTTCTTCCTCAGGAGAAGGTCTGTTCCGTTGTTGCTTTTCCCCTCTCACCTGTTCCTTCACAGCTGAAGCTTGCAGAGGCCGTTTTGGCCGTAGAGGAAGGGGCAGGGGAACTTGACGTTGTTGCCGATATTGGAGCTGTTAAGTCTGGAGACTGGAAGAAGGTTGAGGATGAGCTTAAGGAAATAAGGAATGAACTTCCCAATACTATTTTAAAACTTATAATGGAGTGCTGCTACCTTACAGAGAACGAGAAGATGACCCTGTGCCGTTTGGCCGTTGAGTCTGGATGGGACTACCTTAAGACCTCAACAGGCTACGGAATTTACGGTGCAACCCTTTCAGACGTTGAGCTTCTGAAGAGGTGTTCGGAAGGAAAGGCAAAGGTTAAGGCTGCCGGCGGTATAAGAGACCTGAACCTTGCCATTCAGTTTGTTGAAGCGGGAGCTGACAGAATTGGAACGAGCTCGGCGGTTGAGATTGCAAAAGAGCTGCTGCACGGTTGGTAAGTTTGAGGCTTTCCACAGAGGCCACAGGAAGCTGATTGAAAGGGCTAAAGAGCTCTGCGATAGAGTAAAGGTTATCTCAATAAGGGGAAAGGGGGAAAAGCTCTTTACAGATAAAGAGCGAGAGGAAATTGCGAGAAGACTTGGAGTGGAGCTCCTCAACATCCCCTTCTCTCAGGTAAAAGATATGTCTCCCCGGCAGTTCTTTGAAAGGCTTAGAGAGTGGGGATGTAGTGCTCTGGTGGTTGGAGAGGACTGGCAGTTTGGAAGGAACAGGGAAGGGGACATAGAGACAGCCGAGCGTTTAGGCCGGGAGTTTGGAATACCGGTTTTTACAGTTCCACCTGAAACAGAAAAGGGTGAGAAGATAGGGGCAACCAAAATTAAGGAGCTCCTCTCAAAAGGGAGAGTTGAGGAAGCCAATGCTCTTTTAGGTTTTCCCTATTTTGCTACGGGAAGAGTGGTTAAAGGAACTTCAAAAGGAAAAAAAATCGGCTTCCCTACGGTAAATGTGAAACCTTTTAAGGAGCTCCCTCTAACTTTCGGTGTTTACGCTGTAAATCTGATAGTTGATGGGGAAAGCTACAGGGGAGTTGCCAACTATGGGAGAGCTCCCACCCTGAAAGATACAGAACCGCTGATTGAAGTGTTTGTTCCGGAAAGGGAACTCCCCTCCCTCTACGGCCGGGATGTTAAGGTAGAATTCCTGAAGTTTTTAAGGCCGGAAAAGCGTTTTCCTTCGGTTGATGAACTTGTTAAACAGATTAAATTAGATGTAGAAAATCTAAAAGAACTTTGGAGGATTGAAGTTGGAACAGGAGACAAAAGGTTTTAAATCGGGCTATGTTGCAATACTTGGAAGACCAAACGTTGGGAAATCTACACTCTTAAACAACCTGTTAGGAACAAAAGTAGCTATAGTTACAGACAAGCCTCAAACAACCCGCCACAGGATAGTAGGCGTAAAACACTTAAAGAACGCCCAGATAGTTTTCCTTGATACTCCCGGAATCCACAAGGAGAAGTTTGAGCTGAACAGATATATGAACGAGATAGCCTTCAGCGTTATTCCAGACGCCGATATTATCCTGTTCCTAATAGATGCAAGGGCTGGCCTTACAGAGGCCGACAGGAAAATCCTTCAAAAGATAGGTGAAGAGAAGCGGAAAGACACCAAAGTTATCGTTGTCATAAACAAGATAGACGGCGTTCCAAAGGAGGAGCTCCTTCCCCTCATAGATGAGATAAGCAAGGAGTTTCCCTTTGTTGACGAGATAGTTCCCATATCTGCCGTAAGGGGAACAAACCTTGACAGACTCTTAGAGCTCCTTGTCAAATACCTTCCGGAAGGCCCCAAATACTACGAAGACCACATGGTAACAGACCAGCCAATAGACCAGTTCATAGCTGAAATAATCAGAGAGAAGATTATGCTTCTCACAAGGGATGAAGTTCCCCACGCAACAACCGTTCAGGTTATAAACATCCAGCCGGGAGACAAAAACCCCAACATGCTTGTGATAGATGCAGACATAATAGTTGAGAAAGAGTCTCAAAAGCCCATAATCATCGGAAAAGGCGGGCAGAAGCTCAAGAAAATCGGTCAGCTTGCAAGAGAAGAGTTGGAACAGCTCCTCGGAAAAAGGGTCTACCTGAGGCTCTGGGTCAAGGTTAAAGAGGACTGGAGGAGCAGACCCGAACAGCTTAGAGGGCTGGGATACTCTTACTAAGGAGGAAACTTGGATAGGAAATACAAGGCCTTTCTCATCTATGCTTACGCTTTTATCTTCTTCTACATGGTAAACAGTTTAATAACCTGGTTCTTTATGAAAGCCCATCTTTCACCTGTTTTTAGAACGGTTTTAGAAGCCTTCATTATGGTTTTGGGGCTCTACTACACGTTTTATCTCCTTATGAAGAGGTATTACTGGATAAACGATAAAAAGAGGATCACCGTTGCCTGGCTCTTTCACTTCGTTCCCTTTATAATCACTTCTTTTCTCCTCTTTTTCCTGCTGTTTAAAGCAATTCCCAATCCTGCATTTGCTATTTTTGTTTACTTAAACGGAGATGTTCTTCTCCTTTTCTTCACCTACAAGTTTGCAGTAGAAAAGTTCATAGAGAGGGAAAGTGGGTAGATACGTTCAGGGAGCAGCATTTTACCTTTTTGTCTATTTAATGTTGGGGCTTGTTAACTCTGGAATAATCTATGTCCTCACCAGATTCCTTCACGTTTACCCTGCAGTATCCTTAGGTCTTCTCATATTTCTAACAATCTTTGTTCTCTTTTTCGGATTTGAAAAGTCAATTGAGATTTTTTTCCAGCAGAAACCAGAAAAGGGGAAGCTAATTCTTGGCTGGATGGTTCAGTTCATCACGTTTCTAACCTTTGCCACGCTCTTTGAAAAGTGGATGGCTGGAGCAGTTTCAAACCATAAACTCTTTAAAATACTGACGGTTTTCGTGAATTTTATCGTTTTCTTCGTCACGTACTATTTTTCCGTTAAATTGATTGTTGTGAGGGAAAAATTTGAGATTAGATAAGCTCCTCTCCAGCGCAGGCTTTGGTCCAAGGTCTCAGGTTAAAAGGCTCATAAGGAAAGGCCACGTTACCGTTAACGGTGAGGTTGTTAAAGACCCTTCACTCCACGTTGACCCGGAAAGGGATGAGGTTTTGGTTGACGGAGAGCCGGTTTTCTATGAAGAGAACTACTACGTAATCCTGAATAAGCCGGCAGGTTACGTTACCTCAACAAAGGACAGGGAGCTCACCGTTATGGAGCTCCTTTCAGACATTCCCCGTTTTGAGAGGCTCTTTCCCGTTGGGAGGCTTGATAAAGATGCCGAAGGTCTGCTTCTTTTAACCACAGACGGAGAGCTTGCCCACAGGCTCACCCACCCAAAGTGGAAAGTTCCAAAGAAGTACTACGTTGTTGTTGAAGGAAAACTTACTGAGGAAGATGTTGAACCGCTGAGAAAGGGAATAGAGCTTAAGGACTTTAAGTCAAAGCCGGCAAAAGTGAAAATCTTAAAGGTAGAAGAGGAGGAGTCTGAGGCAGAGATTGAGATAACTGAAGGGAAGTACCATCAAGTAAAGAGGATGTTTTCAGCCGTTGGCCACCCTGTAAAGTACTTAAAGAGGGTTGAGTTTGGTGGGTTGAAGTTGGGGGAGCTCCCAGTAGGCCACTACCGTCACCTGACCGATGAAGAGGTGAGAAAACTGAAGGAGAGAGTGGGTCTTAAAACCTAACTTTTCTCTGGAAGCTCCTCTTTGAGAACCTTGTATATTTCTTCAAGTTTCATACTCATCATTGTGTCTACAAGGCCGGAAGTATAACCTGCAATATCCATTAACGCTTCTTTCAGCGTAAAGGTGTATCCTTCAACAGTAAGGGATATCAGGAAGTCAACAAGTTTTGAAAAGGCTTTAAACACAGCAATTGCTTCTTCAGTTTCAAAGGTTTTTACTGCCTTATTTAAGAAATTACTTTTAAGGTGCTGGGCCATGAAAATCATAATGTTATTCTCAATACCGTAGTAAATGTGGATTAACCCCACTAAGAACTGAAACTCATAAAAATTTTTGTCAAGTTTACCGGAAACTACTTCTTCATACCACTTTTTATTCTTAGCTTTAACTCTATCAACAGGTATTTTCTCAAATACCTTTGCAGTTTTTGAGTAGTTTAGAAGGGTTCTGTAAAAGTCATCCATCAGTTCATCGCTCCAGCTGATTAAGATATCTTTTTTATCTCTTAGAGTTTGGAGATCATTTTCTCCTATTCCTGTCAGGTTCTCAGCATTTTCAAGGATCTCTTCCACCTTCTGTTTTACTTCCTCAAAGATTCCCATGTCTTTCCTCCGAATCTTTAATAAGGTTTCGTTAATTTAACTAAATCGGACTGCAGTTTTCAACGTTCTTTAGAGAACGTGTGATTGAACTGTTGGTTGGTTTTATTAAAATTTATTAATAATTTCACCACGTGGGAGTGGATAATGGATTTCTCAAAACCTATAGAAATTGCCGATGAAATTTTCTGGGTCGGTCATGTGATTCCTGACGATCCGTTTCAGTGTCATGTTTACCTAATTCGTAATGGTCAGGAAAGTATACTGATTGATCCGGGTAGCGAAAAAGTTTTGGCGGAAGTGTTAGATAAGATCTTTCAATTGACCTCTTTGAAAAACATTAAATACATAATAATGCACCATCAGGATCCAGACATTACAGGCTGTTTTTCCACCTTGGAGAAGTTGTTTCCAGCCGGTGAGCGTTACATAGTTACACACTGGAGGACAAGAGTTCTTTTAGAACACTACAATTGGAAAACCCCGTTCTATTTAGTAGATGCCCATAACTGGAAATTGCAGGCTGGAGATAGGGAATTGGAGTTTGTGTTCACTCCTTATGCTCACTTTCCAGGAGCTATTTGTACTTTTGATAAAAAAGCAAAAACTTTGTTTTCAAGTGATATTTTTGGTTCAATATCTAACAAGTTCTTCTTTTTTGCAGAGGATAGAGAGGAATACTACAAAGGAGTTGAATTTTTCCATAAACATTACATGCCTTCAAAGTATATTCTCCAGCATGCTCTTGATCAAATAATAGAAAAAGACCCTGATTTAATAGCACCTCAGCACGGTTCTTTGATTAAAAAAGATATGATAGGAAAAGTTATTAATAGACTTAGAAACCTTAACTGCGGCCTTTATCTTTTAGAAGCTGCTAAAGAAAACTCAGATTTGAGTAAACTGATAAAAATAGAAGAGTGGATTAAAAGATTATTTGATATAGTTATATTTGGATCAAGTTTTGAAAATATACTTAAGGCTGTCTATAGAGGGCTAAAAGAAGAATTCCCAGAAATGGAGAAAATAACCGTTTTGGGATACTGCGATGGACAGGAGCTCCTCTTTTCTGTTGGAATGGAAAAGAGTAAGAGCAACTCTTTTAAGGTGAAAGAAGATTTGGTTTATAAGGGGACTAAAATAGGAGAGCTGAACATACAGTTCCATTCAGAGTTAAAGGATGAACAGAAGTATATTCTCCATCTGTTAATATCTCAAATAAGGAATGCTCTTTCTGTTTCTCTAAAGCGGGAACTGGACTTTATTAGACTGGAGAAAAAAGCTGAAACTGATCCTTTAACGGGGCTTTATAACAAAGAGTACCTTTTATCCTTTATTAAACAGTTAATAAGTAGAAATAAAGACTTTTCTATAGCCTTTATTGATTTAGATAAATTTAAATCTATAAACGATACCTACGGTCATCTGACTGGAGACTGTGTTTTAAAGGAACTTTCTACAATCCTCAGACACAGATTCCGGAGTAGCGATTGTGTTGCAAGATTCGGTGGGGAAGAGTTTGTAGTAGTAGCTGTAGATATGGATGGAAAGCTACTATGCCAGAAGGTAGATTCAATCAGACAGGAAGTTTCCTCTAAAGAGATTTGTGGATTAAATGTTACCTTTAGTGCCGGGGTTACCTCGTTCAGAGTGGAAGATACGCTGGATTCTGTTTTAGAAAGGGCTGACTCTTTACTGTACAAAGCAAAACAGGAAGGGCGTAATAGGGTAGTTTGTGATAGTAGATAGAGGCGACTTTTAATACAGTTAATGCTGAATCAGTATTCGCGTCGGTTTCCCTATAAAAAATCCCTGGGCGTAGTCAATCCTAAGTTTTTCACACTTTTTTAATATATCTTTATTCTCTACAAACTCAGCAATAGTCTCTATTCCGAGAGAATGGGCTAAAACCACTATACTTTCAACAATTGCTAAATCTGTTCTGGAGTAAGCAATTTCTCGTATAAAGTCTCCCTCTATCTTGAGAAAGTCTATTGGGAGTTTCTTAATGTAAAGAAATGAAGAGTAGCCGCTGCCAAAGTCGTCTATTGCAAACCTAAAACCAAATTCCTTCAAGTCATTCAAGAACAATTTTAAGATTTCCAAATTTCTTGTGGTTTCCCTTTCTGTTATTTCAAATACTATATTAACTGGATCTATTTCAAATTGTTTCGCCATCTGTTTTACATTTTCTAAATAGTCTGGTATGCTAATAGATTTGGGAGAGAAGTTTAGAAAAACTCTACCAGTATAGTTTGATTCTCTGACCATTTTGAAAGTTTTTTCAAACAAAATAAGCTCTAACTTGTGGATAATTCCCATTTCTTCAGCCACCTCAATAAATCTAAATGCTGGTAAGATATTACCACTTTCATCTTCAATTCTCATTAGTACTTCGTGTGCTACAACTTTCTTCTCTTTTAGAGAATAGATTGGTTGAAAGAAGGGAATAATTTTTTTGTATTTAAGTGCGTATAGGATGGTGGAGTTTATTTTTTCCTTCTTTTCTATTAAAACTCTAAGATCTTCGTCTTTCGGGTATGCAATTCTATCTTTACCTTCCTTTTTGGCTTTGTACATCATATTATCAGCTATAACGAAGAGATCCTTTGGATCCTTAGCATGGTCGGGAAAAGTGGCAATTCCTATTGATACAGTAGCAGATATCAGCTTTCCATCTGGTGTTTTGATTGTTACCTTTTCAGAGTTCTTTTTTATCTGCTCTGCGATAAGAACTGCTGTTTTTGTGTCGGCCTCAGGAAGTATGATGCAGAACTCGTCTCCTCCGAATCGTGCTACTATACTGGATTCTGGCAGAGAATCAATGAGGAACTCAGCGAATTTTTCTATGAATAAATCCCCAAATATATGACCGTAGGTATCATTTACTAATTTAAAGTTATCTATATCTATAACCAATAGGGAAACTTTATAGTTATGTCTTGCAGCTCTATCTATTTCATACTTCAGAAACTCCCAGAATACTCTCTGATTATATAAGTTGGTAAGGGGATCTCTCGTAGCGTAGTACTCCACTTCTTTATTATAATTGGAAATAGTTTTGATTGAAGAAATGATGTTTCCGAGAATATCCAAGATTTTAGATAGTTTTTCTATTTCTTTTTTTGTGAGTTTCGCCGGCTTAAAACCGATACCTAAGCCTATTAAATTTCCCTGCTTAGTTTTTCTAAAAAACTTCTTTTTAAATTTCAGTTTTTTTGTAAAATCAAAAGGCACTATTTTGTTGCCTAATAGTGAGTAGTGCTTGACTAATAGATGATTTGTATCAAAATTCTTTCTGATTATGTTAAAAATTTTTTCACTTAAAAATTCTTTTGATTTGAGATCTGGTTTGTATTTCCAGAAAATGTGGACTGTATAAGAG
>WFNZ01000042.1 GCA_015488335.1 Thermovibrio sp. | reverse complement strand
GGCCATAACTTCTGAGCTCCTTAAACTCCTAATTGAGACAGGTAGAAAGAGAAGGTTAATCACTTACGGTGAGCTCTCCCGAAAAATAAATGGAAAGCTCGGAAAAAAGGCTATTCCAGAAAGGGGTAGAGGGCTGGGAAGGGCAGTTGCAGTTCTTCTCCACCCCATCTGTAAGGAGTACTACACCCGGTTTAATGTCCTCCCGGGGTCGGTTGTTGTATCAAAAAGGGGCGGAATGCCGTCTGAGGGCTATTTTAGATTCTTAGAGTCTTTAGGTTTTGAAGTAAAGGACAGGGGGGCTCTCTGGAAGGAGCTCCTTAAAAACTTCTACTCATTTTGCGAGGTAAACTATGGGAGTAATCGGATTTTTATTTCTCTTCCTGATTCTGATTTTAGTGGTCTTTCCCCTTATTTCAAAGAGAGAAAGAGTTTCAAGGGGAACAGCAACAGAAGTTAAGGGCTTAGACGGAACAGTCCTCGTCTTCTCAGATGAAGGAGTTTCTATTTTCAGACACGGAGAGTTCCGGTTTTTCAGGAAAGATGAAATAGGGGAATTCTCCGTAAAGAGAGAAGGAAACATTTACAGAGTAGTTCTAAAGGCCAAAGGAAAAACTTTTGAAGTTCCGGTTAAAGAAAATGAAATTAAGAAACTCTTTGTTAAACGGGAAGAGAGCTACGACTTTTCAGTTCCCTGGCTTCCCGTAATCCTTGGAACAACAGCTCCCCTTCTCCTGTTTGAAACACTTGAGCATCTGGAACACAACAGAACAGACACAGAGAAACAGGAAGAAAACTACGAAGATACGCAGAGGAACTTTGACTTAGGCGTTCCCGCAACCGATTACGACTACTTTGATACAGGAGACTGGCCAGATGACGACGTTGAAGTGTAAAGTTTTTGATAGAGAAACACTGAGAGAACTTAACAGGGTAAAAAAACCGGCCTCTTATCTCCCTTTAGAGCTGAACTTAAGAGCCCCTAAATTCGGCGAAAGGGAGGTAAGGTTTGTTCTTTCTTACCCAGACCTCTACGAGGTGGGCTCATCCCACATAGGAGGAAAAATCCTCTACCACGTAATCAACAACCTCACAGACTTTGCCCTCATCCACAGGGCCTACCTGCCAAGGCCCGACATGCAGGAGCTCATGAAAGAGAGGGGAATTCCCCTCTACACTTTAGAAGAACAGAGACCTGTAAGGGATTACGACCTGTGGGGGCTCTCATTCTCCTCAGAGCTTACCTACACAAATGCCTTAAAACTCTTAGAGCTTGCCGGTCTTCCACTCCTTTCTGAAGAGAGGGTTGAGAGGGAGGAGCTCCCCCTCATCTTTGCAGGGGGCCCATGCGTCTACAACCCGGTTCCACTCTCCCCTTTCATAGATTTCTTCTCAATCGGAGATGGCGAGGAGACGTTAGTTGAAGTTGCCAAAGTTTACAGGGAGGTAAAGAGAGAGGGAGGGAAAAAGGTTGATTTCCTTTCTGAAGTGAGGAAAGTTGAAGGAGTCTGGGTTCCACTCTTTGGCAGATATCCGGTTAAAAGGGCCGTTTTCGTTGGAGTTTCAGAAGGTTTTTTCCCCACATCTCCTCCAGTTCCAACGGTTGAGACATCTCAAGACAGGATAGCCGTTGAAGCTGCAAGGGGCTGTTTAAGGGGTTGCCGTTTCTGTCAGGCGGGATACATCTACAGGCCCTACAGAGAAAGGAACGAAAAACTCATAAAGAGGTTAGTTGAAGAGACATTCAGGAATACGGGATACGAGGAAGCATCACTATCATCCCTTTCAATCTCCGACCACAGCCGTTTTAACAAATTAGTCCCAGAGGTTATGGAAGTTTGTTATAGGGAAATTATTTCCCTCTCTCTTCCATCTATGAGGGTAAAAGGGTTTAACCCAGAACTTGCATCCCAGATTATGCAGGTGAAAAAGACCGGCTTTACGTTAGCCCCAGAAGTTGGTTCAGACAGGCTCAGGAGGATAATAAACAAAGACTTGACAAACGAAGATCTGTTCAGGGCTGTTGGAGGGCTTTTTGAAAGGGGCTGGAACAGGTTAAAGCTCTACTTCATGATAGGGCTTCCCTTTGAGCTTCAGGAAGATATAGAAGCCCTCATTGATATGCTCTGGACTGTCCACAGAATAGGAAAAAGGTTCAGGGGAAGGAAACACCTTGCAGCCGGAATTTCAATCTTCGTCCCCAAACCTTTTACTCCTTTCCAGTGGGAACCTTTTGCCCAGGAGAAAGAGGTTTTAGAAAAGGTTGAGTATATAAAGAGGAAATCGCCAAAGAGCTTCAAGCTCAGATTTCACGACTACAGACAGTCTCTCATTGAAGCTCTGCTAACAAGAGGAGACGAAAAGGTTTCAGAAGTATTACTTGCAGCTCACGAAGAGGGTTGCCAGCTTGACGGCTGGGATGAGTTCTTTAACTATGAAGGGTGGCTGAAAGCCTTTGAGAAGACGGGCATTGACCTTGAGAGAGCCCTCGGAAAAAGGGATTTAGAAGAGGAGCTCCCCTGGGACTTCATCAGGGGAGTTGTAAGTAAAGAGTTCTTACTGAGGGAACTGAGAAAAGCAAAAAATCAGCAGTGGACTCCAGACTGCCGCATAGTTGGATGCCACGCCTGTGGAGTCTGCACTCCTCAGCAGATAAAGGAGCTAAAGGAACACCCAATCCCGGAAAAAATTGAGTTTCAAGTTCCACCAAGGCCAAAGAAGGAGTTTCCTTTAAAGAGAAAAGTTGCACTTACCTTTAGGAAGATCGGCTACGCAAAATTCCTCTCTCTGTTAGATCTCACAAGGGCTTTTACAAGAACCTTCAGGCGCTTTGGCGTCCCCCTCAGGTATTCACAGGGGTTTAATCCCCACCCGAAGATAAACATCGTATTAGGACTTCCCGTTGGAGTTGAGGGATTGGGTGAACTTGTTGAACTAGAGCTCTCAGATGAGAAGTTTGACTTTAACAGGTTCGTTGAAGAATCTAAGGAATTTCTCCCGGAAGGACTTGAGTTTACAAGCTGGACAGAACTTGGTCTGAAAGAGAGAGTAATTGAAAGAATAGAAAAGGTTAGGTACAGGATAAAGCCCTTTGCTCCCTATTCTTTAGAAATCATATCAGGTGAAAAAGCGGTAGACAAAAAAGGAAGAGAGGTAAACCTTAAAGAGGAAATACTTGACTTAAGGGTAGAAAACGGAGAAGTTATACTAACCCTAAAAGTTAAGGACGGGAAGGTTTTAAACGTTGGAGACATACTCAACTGGATGGGACTCAACCTTGAAAGGGCAGAAGTTGTCAGAGAGGAGCTCCTTGGGTAAAAAACAGATCCTCATAAACGCCCTTACAAAAGAGGTAAGAATAGCCGTTTTAGAAGAGGGAGAGCTTGTTGAGTTCTACGTTGAGAGAAAGGAGAACAGGGGAATAGTTGGAAACATTTATAAAGGAAAGGTCTTAAAGATAGTCCCGGCAGTTCAGGCAGCCTTCGTTGACATAGGTGAGGATAGAAAAGCCTTTCTATACGTTAGAGATGCCGTAAATTTAGACTTTGATGAAGACGAGTTCTTAGATGACGAACCGCCAGAGGTGGAGCTCCCTCCCATAGAGGAAGTCCTCTCAGAAGGCCAGGAAATACTGGTTCAGGTAGCAAAGGAACCTATAGGGACGAAAGGCCCCAGGGTAACAACAAACCTCACAATCCCCGGACACTACTTAGTTCTCCTACCAACAATAAACAAAGTTGGCCTCTCAAGGAGAATAACAGACGAAAAAGAGAGGGAGAGGCTAAAAGAGATTGCAAAGAGGATAAAGCCTGAAAACTACGGAATAATTGTAAGGACTGCCGCAGAAGGTGCAACAGAAGAGGAGCTCAAGAAAGACTTAGATTACCTACTTAAAGTGTGGGAGGGTTTAACAGAAAAGGCGGAGAAGAAGCCGCCTCCGTCGTGCCTATACAGAGACCTTGAGATAGTCCCAAAGACTCTGAGAGACCTGCTAACTGATGAAGTTTCAGAAGTATTAATAGATTCTAAGAGGGAGTTTGAAAGGGCAGTCTCATTCGCAAAAGCGTTCATTCCAAAACTTGTTCCAAGGATAAAACTCTACAAAGGGGAAGTTCCCCTCTTTGAGAAGTTTCAGGTAGAGAGGGCAATAGAGAGAGCTCTCTCAAGGAAAGTCTACCTGCCCGGCGGCGGATACATAGTGATAGATGAAACAGAAGCTCTCGTCTCAATAGACGTAAACAGTGGAAAATTCAAAAAGGCAAAGAGCCTGGAAGAAACAGCCCTTGAGATAAACCTCAAAGCAGCCAAGGAGATAGCCCGCCAGTTAAGGCTTAGAGACATAGGAGGGATAATCGTAATTGACTTCATAGACATGAAGGAAGAGGAAAACAAAAAGAAACTCCTTGAGACCTTAGAAGAAGAGCTGAAAAAAGACAGGGCTAAAACAAAAGTTGTAAGTATGTCTGATCTTGGCCTTGTGGAGATGACAAGAAAGAGGGTAAAAATGAGCCTCGGAAAAACGCTGACAACAACCTGCCCCTACTGTGAGGGGAGGGGAAGGGTTAAGTCTCCCGAAACTGTAGCCTTTGAGATAGAGAGGGAGATCATCTCAAACCTTAAAAGAAAGCTGGTGAACACGCTGAGAGTTTACGCAAATCCCCTCGTAGCAAACAAACTCACAAACGAGGAAAAAGAAGTAATAGACAGAATTTCGGCAATCTACGGAATAGAGATAAAAGTAATTCCCGTTGACCACTATCACATAGAGAAGTTTACTCTCTCCCACGGCTGATATAATCGGTTCTGTTAATCGGGAGGTAGTATGAAAAAGTTGATGGCAGCCGTCTCTTTAGTTTTAGTTGTTACTTCCTGCGAGAAGATTCCCAGAACGGCACAGGAACAGTATAGAAAGGGAATAGAGGCAGCAGTTGAAGGAGACTGGGGGAAGAGCTCCTTTCTCCTGAAAAAAGCTTTAGAGGGGGAGCTCCCACCTAAAGAGCAGGAGATTGCCAAAATTACACTTGCCGACGCCTACTTCAACGATGGAGACTACGAAGACGCCGCCCTCAACTACGAGGAGTTCTTGGAGCTCTACCCGGCATCTCCGAAGGCAAAAGATGCCCTCTTCAGACTTGGGGTCTGCTACCTGAACCTCACCAAAGGTCCAGAGTGGGACGTTACATTTGCAAAAAGGGCATACAGAAACTTTAAAGAGTTTGTAAAAAAATATCCCAACGACCCGAGGGTAGAAAAGGCAAAGGAATACATGAAGATAGCGAAGAAAATCTTAGCCGAACATGAAGTTTACATAGCCGGAACCTACGACATGCTGAGGAAGTTTACAGCCTCTATCCACCGCTACAAAGACATAGAGAAGAAATACTCAGACGTTGAGTCACCAGACAGGCTCCAGTACCTTATAGGAAGGGCTTACTACTATACTCCAATTCAATCTAAAGAGGAAATAGATAGACTGAAAAGGAAACTATCAAAGGAGAAAGAGAGACTCCACTCAAAAGACCCTGAAGAGAAGAAAGTGGCAGAGAACAGGATTGCCCTTATAGAGTCTGACATAAAGAAGTGGAAAGAGATAGCAAAAGAGAACAGGAAAAAAGGAAAAGAAATCCTTTCTCAGGTTGCCCAGAAATACCCAAACTCACCCTACGGAAGAAAGGCCAGAGAGATACTCAAAGGCATAAAACACCTTGAAGTTGAACCTGTTATAAACCCAATAAAACATTCAATCTGGTGGAAGATCAAAGAAACCCTTTAGGAGGAGGCCACTTGGAAAGCAGTGAGAAGCTCAAACTTATCATCAAGAGCGCCCTTGATAAAAAGGCAGAAGAACCTGTAGTTTTAGACTTAAGAGGTTTAACATCACTTGCAGACTACTTTGTAATACTAACAGCCACATCTGAAACCCACGCCAGAACAGTTGCCGATGAGATAAGAAAAAAACTCAAAGAGAAGGGAGTTGTCCCTGTAAGTACAGAAGGCTATGACACGGCAAACTGGATACTCCTTGATTACGGAGATGTAATCGTCCACATATTTAAGCCTGAGGTGAGGGAGCTCTACAACCTTGAATCCCTCTGGATGGACGCCCCAAGGCTTAACGTAGAAGAGATTATTAAAGAACCGGTACAATGAAACTTAGAATAGTAGCCGTTGGGAAGATAGCCCCTCACTTTAAAGAAGCCCAGGACTATTACCTTAAACGGATTCGGAATACTGAAATAGTGGAAGTAAAGAAAGGAAGAAACCCAAAAGCGGAAGGAGAGCGTATTCTCTCAAAGGTAAAAGGGTTTTTTATAGTTTTAGACGAAAGGGGAAAAGAGATACCTTCACAGGAGTTTGCTTCACTAATTTCAAAACACCCAAACATCACCTTTGCAATCGGTGGAGCAGACGGCCTTGATGAAGGGGTAAAGAGGGAGGGGAATTTCCTCTTATCGCTCTCAAAAATGACACTCCAGCACGACGTTGCAAGGATTGTTCTATTAGAACAGATATTCAGAGCACAGGAGATACTAAGAGGTTCTCCATACCACAGAGATTGATTCTATAAAGGGAGAGCCAATAATAGGAGGTGACTCATTTGAATTATTAAAGTGGCGGGGACGACGGGACTCGAACCCGCGACCTCCGGCGTGACAGGCCGGCGTTCTAACCAGAACTGAACTACGTCCCCGTGAATGGTGGGCGGAACAGGGATCGAACCTGTGACCTCCAGCTTGTAAGGCTGGCGCTCTCCCAGCTGAGCTATCCGCCCAACCCGACGGTTGGAAATATAGGAAACGGCCTTTCGCTTGTCAACAGTAGAATCAAAAATTCTCCACTTGACAAATAAAAAAGCCGAATGTAAATATTGGCTTGCTTTCCCGCAAAAAACTTCAGGAGGTAAAGATGAAGGTAGTAGAGGTAGAGGCTACCAGAAGAGAGAAAACGGGGAAACAGGTAGCCAAGAAGCTGCGCAGGGAAGGCCTTCTGCCTGCCGTTATCTACGGAGGTGGAAGACCGGAAGCAACCCCCATTGCTATCCCTGCAAAAGAGGTAAGGAGGCTGAAGCACCACCACGGCCTCGTCAAAGTAAAGCTTGGGGATGAAGAAAGAATGTGCATCCTCAAGGACATCCAGTATAACTGGCTGGGAGACGTTCCCATCCACGTTGACTTTCAGGAAGTCACCTTCGGTGAGATGATTGAAGTTGTCGTTGAGCTGGAGTTTGTAGGAACTCCCGTTGGAGTTTCTGAGGAAGGTGGCGTTCTTGAGATCCTCAAGAGGGAAGTTGCCATTGAAACACTCCCAAGGGCAATCCCTGAGAAGATCGTTGTTGACATCTCAAATCTCCACGCAGGAGATGCTCTCCACGTTGGAGATCTACCACTGCCAGAAGGGGCAAAGCTTGTTGACAACCCGGAAGAAACAGTTGTTGTAGTGACAGAACCGGAAGAGGCTGCTACTGAAGAATCTGAAGAGACAGCTGAGGGAGAGGAGTAATTGATAAGGTTAGTCGTTGGTCTGGGGAACCCCGGTAGAGAGTATGAGAGGACCCGCCACAACGTTGGTTGGATGGTTCTTGACAGACTCTCTGAGAAACTTGGTTTCTCTTTTGACAGAGAGAAGTTCAAAGGCCTATACGGGGAAACGAGGATCAACGACCAGAAAGTTATATTCCTGAAACCCCTAACGTATATGAACAGAAGTGGAGAGAGCGTTTCTCAGTTTGTCCGGTTTTTTAAGATAGAACCCTCTCAGGTTCTTCTCATTTACGACGATTTAGATCTTCCTTTAGGCAGGGTAAGGTTCAGAGAAAAGGGGAGCTCCGCCGGCCACAAGGGCGTCCAGTCTGTAATTGAAGCCCTTGGAACTCAAGAGATACCAAGGATTAAGGTGGGAATTGGAAGGCCGGCCACAAAAGAGGAAGTCGTTGATTACGTTCTCTCTCCCTTTAAGGAAGAGGAGTTCCCAACAGTTAAAGAGGCTATTGAGAAGGCTGCAAACTGCGTAGAAAAGCTCCTGACAGAAGGGAGCTCCCAGAAAACCATAAGTAAATGCAGTTAACGGAGGTAGAAATGAGGGAGTACTACTACGAGATGGTTTACATACTGAGGCCAACAATGTCTGACGAAGAGACAAAGGCTGCCATAGACAAGGTAAATGCTAACGTTGAAAAGTTTGGCGGAGAAGTTCTCTTAGTTGACAAGTGGGGTAAGAGGCAGCTTGCTTACCCAATAAACGACTACGATAAAGGCTACTACGTTCTTGAGTACCTGAGAACAACCGACAGGAACTTCGTAAAGAACATGGAAAACTTCTTCAGGATTAACGAGGATGTAATCAGGTTCCTCCTCTTCAGGCTTAAACCGTCAGAAGTTAAAGAACTGAAGGAAAAGCTCTCTAAAAAAGAGGAACCTGTAACTGCTGCTGAAGAGAATAAGGGAGAAGAGTAATGGCCAGCCTGAATAAAGTTTTCCTCATAGGACGGTTAGTTGCCGATCCTCAGCTTCAGCACACGAACAGCGGAACCCCGTTCACCCGCTTCAGAATTGCGGTAAACAGACCTTACAGGGATAGAAACGGCAACTGGCAGGAAGATACACTCTTCATAGATGTAGTTGTTTGGGGTGAGGCTGCCGACAGGGCTGTAAGTAGGTTCAACAAGGGAACAAGGGTCTTAGTTGAAGGAAGCCTGAGGCAGTCAACCTGGGAAACTGACTCCGGCGAGAGGAGAAGTCGGATTGAAGTTAGAGCTGAGAGAGTAGCTGCCCTTGATCCAAAAAGGGAAATTGAAGAACCTGAAGAAATTGACGATATAGAATTTTAAGGAGGTAGAAGATGGCTAATCCACTTCCTCAAAGAAGGTTTATAAGAAGGAAGAAATACTGTAAGTTCTGTGCAGAGAAGATTGAAAAAATTGACTATAAAAACGTTGACCTGCTTAAATCCTTTATCTCTGAAAGGGGAAGAATTATCCCAAGGAGGATTTCCGGCGTTTGCTCTAAACACCAGAGACAGCTTGCAAGGGCCGTTAAGAGAGCAAGACACCTGGCTCTTTTACCTTTTGTTAAGATGGACTAAGGGGAATGAAGAGCGTTAAACCTTCGGTAGCGCTGTTTGTCATAACAGTCGGTTCCGGGCTGATGATGGAGAGCTCCAGCCTTATGCCTTTTGGGCTGGGGCTTTCTCTCTTTATTCCCGCGCTTTTCATTTACAGCTACACAAACAACGGCATCAGCATTACCCTCTTATCGTCACTAATTGCTATTTTGACCATACTGTTTCTCAACAGGAATGCCGCTATAGATACAACATCAATACTTCTATTAGGTCCTACATTCTTTATTTCTAAAAAGATCGGACCTTCAGCAGCCGTTTTGGGGGGAGCTCTCCTCCTAACACTGTTTACTGCCCTTCAGGAAACGCTAATGGGGCTTCCACCCGAGGTTAAGAAAGAGTTTGCCGAGCTCTCAAACTACAGGTACTCCATCTACTTCCTATCCTCCACCATCTACTCCACCTTTGCCTACGGAGCGGTAAACTGGGTTGTAAGAGAACTCCCCTCCGTTACAGAGATAAAGTTCGGCTTCTGGAGTGTTCTCCTATTCACCCTTTCAGCCATAGCTACTCTAACAAGTACCGGAGAGCTTAAAACAGTAGCCGTTAATCTGTTAGTAGTTTCCATCTCTATTTTAATAGTTCAGGGTATATCGGTTTTCCTGTGGTTTTTCCAAAAATTCTCAACAACTTGGAAGTTGATAACTGGACTTACCATAATTATCTTTCCACCTATCTTTTTTCTAACGGCACTTTTCATAGGCCTGCTTGATCAGAAATTTAACTTCAGAAAACTAAAAGGAGGTAAGAAAGATGGAAGTAATCCTTCTTAGGGATATGGAGAACCTTGGAAAGGTGGGAGACATTGTTAAAGTAAAGGACGGATACGCAAGGAACTACCTCATACCATCTGGAATAGCGCTCCCTGCAACAAAGTCCAACGTTAGGAAAGTCCAAAATGAGCTTAAGTCTCTCAAGAAAAAGGCTGAAAGACAGCTTCAAAAGTTCAAAGAGATGGCAGAGAAACTCAACACTACGAGAGTTACAATTGAACATGAAGCAGGAGAAGAAGGAAAACTCTTCGGCTCAGTTACAACTTCCCAGATTGAGAAAGCCCTCCACAAGGCAGGCTTTGAAGACATTGAGAAGAAACAGATTATCCTTGAAAAACCGATAAGGGAAACGGGAACATACGAGGTTAAGATCCACCTCTTTAAAGACGTTGAAGCTACAATAACTGTTGACGTTGTTCCACTTAAGAAGCAGGGTTAACCTTTTTTCTGGAGGCCGCCATGGAGTTCGTCGGAAGACACATCATGATGGATGCAATTGTTTCAGATATTACCAGGATAAATACCATCCAGCCCATTTACGACTATATGGAAGAGCTCTCTCGGAAGATAGATATGACCTTAGTTTACCCGCCAATCGTTGCCCGGTTTCCCTTTGCTCAGTCTGAGCTTGAGCAGTTTGTTAAGAGGCTTTCTGAAGAAAACGTGAAGAGTAGAACCCTTGAAATTATGGAAGAAGTCCTTAAGAGAAGGGCAACTGAAGACAGCGGTGTTTCCGGTGTCTCTATCTGGCTTGAGAGCCACTGCACGATCCATACGTGGCCCGAGGAGGAATTTTTCAGCTTAGACGCTTACAGCTGTAAGGATTTTGATCCAATGGTTGCCTTTGAGTTTACCGTTAAGTGGTTTAAGGTTAAGTATGCTTCCTTCGTTGACGTTGAAAGGTACATCGGCGGCCCCTGTAAGATAAAGGCCTACGAGTACAAAGATGGAAATCTTACTCCATGCACTCCCTCAATTGACAGATAACTTTAGAGCTCTCCTGTAGAGCTCCCTCTTTGGGAGGCCTGTTGCCCTGGCGGCCTCCTTTGCCGCATCCTTTACAGAAAGTCCTCTTTTAAGGAGCTCTTTTAACAGAGCGTCCACATCTTCCACATTAAATTTCTCATTTTTCCCAGGCGGAATAAGAATAACTATTTCACCCTTCAGTTTGTTCTGAGAAAGGAGCTCCTCCAAAACATCTTCTGCCTTTCCCTCCAAAAACTCTTCGTTAAGCTTTGTTATCTCTCGGTAAAGGCCGATCTCTCTATCCGGAAAGTTCTCTGAAATAAGTCTTAGTGTTCTTTCCAGTCTGTGGGGAGATTCGTAGTAAACGGAGGTAAAAGGTCTTGAAAAAGCACTTCTCAGTTCCTCAATTAGGGCTTTCTCTTTCCTCGGGAGAAAACCTCCAAAGAAAAACCGGTCTGTTGGAAAACCCGAAGCAGAGAGGGCAGCTATCACTGCAGAGGGACCAGGAACAGGGACAACGGGAATCCCTTCCTTCCTGGCCAAACTAACCAGCCTATAACCGGGATCGCTTATGGCGGGAGTTCCAGCATCTGAAACCAGAGCCACATCAAGACCTCTCTTCAGTTGAGAAACAATCTTCTGGGCCTGCTCCCTCTCGTTGTGCTCGTGGTAGGAGATGAGCCTCTTTCCCTCTATGCCAAAATGGGAAAGGAGCTTCTTCGTTCTCCTGGTATCTTCACAGGCTATCAGGTCAACATCCCTCAAAACTTTAACAGCGCGGAAAGTAAAGTCTTCCAAATTCCCTATCGGAGTTGCAACAACGTAAAGGGTTCCTATCCCCTTATTGCTACACATTCAACCTCCACCTCTGCACCTAAAGGGAGCTCTTTAACTCCAACGGCAGACCTACACGGCTTTACTGGGCAGTTTTTAAAAAACTCCTCATAAACCTCGTTGAACTCTTTGAACTTAGAGATATCCGTTAAGAAAACGTTAACCTTAACAATACTACACCTACTACCTCCAGCTGCTTCAACAACAGAAACGAGGTTTTTCAGAGCTTGAACAGACTGTTCCCTAAAACCCTCTCTTAAATTTCCAGTTTCAGGGTCAATTCCCAACTGACCAGAAGTGAATATAAAGTTTCCGTACAGAATTCCCTGAGAATACAGGGCTACAGGTTGTGGAGCCCTATCTGTCTTCACCTCTTTCATTTACTGCCTCCTAATTTAATAAATAACTTGAAAGTATAGGACAATAATTCTATATTAAGTACTAAACAATTTTAAGGTTCCATTCTATTTGTTTTATATTTTCAATTGTGTAAAATATAGATAAATACATCTCTTGGGAGGAGCTATGGCCAAGAAAGAAAGAGAAAAAATAGTGCTTGACGACGAAAGGATTGAAGAGGGAGCAGAGTGTCTAAAAGCCCTCGCTTCCCCTGTAAGGTTGAAGATACTATTCACACTGAAAGACAAACCTATGTGCGTTACAGATCTTGAACAGGAGTTAGGTATCTCCCAATCTTCCCTATCCCAGCACCTGAGAACCCTCAGGTATAAGGGGATAGTTGCCAAAAGCAGGAAAGGGAACAAAGTTTACTATACCATATCCTCAGAGGCGTTCAGGGAGCTCCTCAACCTGCTCCCGGAAATTGCCTGCTTTAGAGGTTAATTAATGTTAGAAAAGCTCTTCAAGAGGAAAAAAACTCCACGGGAGAAAGGTCAGCTGCAGCTTCCCAGCGGACTGTGGCTCAAGTGTGACGAGTGTAAAGCTCTTCTTTTTAAGGGAGAGCTTGAGAGTAACGATTGGGTCTGCCCAAAGTGTGGATACCACTTTCCCGTTCCAGCAAGAGACAGACTCTACATGCTCTTTGACAGAGGAGAGTACGAGGAGCTTGACAAGGAGCTCTCCCCAAGGGACATTTTAGGGTTTAAAGATAGAAAACCTTACGCTCAGAGAATAGAGGAAGCTCAGAAGAAGACAAACCTTAAGGACTCCGTTATTAACGCAAGGGGAAAAATAGAAGGAAGAGAGGTCCTGGTTAGCTGTTTTGACTTCAGGTTTATGGGCGGAAGTATGGGCTCGGTGGCCGGCGAGAAGGTAACGAGGAACGCAGAAAGGGCCGCCGAGGAGGGAATCCCCTTCATCTGTATAACCGCCTCCGGCGGGGCGAGGATGCAGGAAGGGGTAATCTCCCTCATGCAGATGGCTAAAACCTCGGCAGCCCTTGCACGCCTTGAGGAAAGGGGGGTGCCGTTCATAACTGTTCTCACCCATCCAACAATGGGTGGAGTTTCGGCGAGCTTCGCCTTTCTTGGGGACGTGATCATTGCAGAGCCTAAGGCTCTGATAGGTTTCGCCGGCCCCCGGGTCATTGAACAAACAATAAGACAAAAGCTACCCAAGGGCTTTCAGAGATCCGAGTTTCTCCTTGAACACGGTCTCATAGATATGGTCGTTGACAGAAGGGAGTTAAAAAGTACCCTTGCAAAGCTTCTATCCCACTTCGGAGGATGAAATGGCAACAGAGTCTAAAGTTGAAAGGCTTGCGAGAACTATAGTTGCAGACTTTTTCTTGTATAACCAGGATAAAATAGACAAGGGGCTGCTGAACGATGACTTCTTTGAAAGGCTTGAGGGAGAGATAGAGGACTCTGTAGCCTTCTTTAGAGAACATTCCGGTGGAAAAATGGAAATTTTCTGGGATACGCTATTCAACAGACTGATGCAGAGAGAAGCCAAGCTTCTTGAAATGAAAGAGAGTTAATGTTTGAAAGAAACGTTAAACTGATAGCATCTCAGCTGAAAGAGGGAAAAGCAAAAGTAAGAGGAGTTCCCGGTGGTTCAAAGGCAATTCTCTTAAAGGAACTCTTAAACCTACTCCACCCTGCTGTTGTAATCGTTCCAACTGAACAGTTAGGAGAGGGATTAACCGAAGACCTTAAAAGAGCAGGACTTAAAGTCCTATACCTTCCGGGATGGGATACTCCACCTCTTGATATCTCTTCACCACTGTCTATTCTCCAGTATAGGAGACTCAAAACTCTCTTAAAATTGGTTGAGGAAAACGTCCACTGTATAGTTGTAACTCCCCAGGCCTTTCTTCAGAGAGTAATAGCCCCTGAAAAGCTGATAGAGGTCTCTATAACTCTGAAAAGGGGAAGAGAGAGTGAGAGTATCCCCGAAAGGTTAACAGAGTTAGGATATAGAAGGGTTGAAAGCGAGCCAGAAAGGGGGGAGTTTTCACTAAAGGGAAGCTATCTTGAGGTTGTAACTCCCGAAGACGAGAGGATAGAAGCAGAACTGTTCGGAGATGAAGTTGAGAGCCTCAGGGTAAACGGAGAAGAGGCAGAAGAGTTTACCTTAGTCCCCATGTTAGAACTCCCCCCAACAAAAGAGGTGCTGAAAAAACTATCCGAAATAGATGAAGATCTCTCTGAAAGACATGCCCTTTTAGGAGAACTTAGCGGTGCTGAGAAATTTCTGCCGGAAATCCTTGAGACTGTTTCACTATCTGAATACATAGGGGAGTTTAAAACTGTATTTGTCGAACCGGACCAGATAAGAACATCGGCAGAATCTTTTATAAGACAGGTTAAGGAAAACTACGAACTCCTAAAAAGAGAAGGGATAGGTTCATCAAGGCCTGAGAAGTTTATTGAAGAGGAGCTCCCCGCCCCTCAACTACTCATCTATGAAAAGCCTGTAAAAGGGGCTATAGACCTTTCAATTTCTCCCCTTCCACCACTTTCGGAAGAGAACTTGAAAGAGGTGGCAAAAACCCTTCAAGGGAAAAAGGTAACCCTCATATACACCAGTGAAACATTCAAAGAGGAAGCTGAAAAACTCTTCAGGCTTTTAGGAGTTGAATTCTCATTAGAGAGAGGGAAATCGTCTGGTGGGTTCAGATTTGACGAAAAGAAAATAGCCTGGGCTGTTGAAGGGGACGTTGAGATACCTGTAACAAAACATAAAAGGGAAGACGTAACAGCCTTTGAACCGGGAACTTTAGTTGTCCATAGAGATTACGGAATAGGAATCTTTCAGGGAATTGTAAACAGAGAAATAGGTGGAAAAACTTACGACTTCATAGAGATAGAGTACGCAGGTGGAGAAAAGCTCTACGCCCCGTTTACCCAGATAGACAGAATATATAGGTATTCAGGCTACAGAGGTAAAAATCCGAAGCTTGACAGGTTAGGTGGAACTTCCTGGAAAAACCTTGAAAAAAAAATCAGGGCATCGCTGGTCAAGTTTGCCCGGGAACTTGCAGAGCTCTACAGAGAGAGAAAACAGGCAAAGAAGGAGAAAATATTTGGAGACCCTCAACTTCTTTCAGCCTTTGAGAGGAGATTCCCCTACAGACTCACCCCCGATCAGCAGAGGGCTATAAGGGAAGTTTACAGGGATATGGAATCGGAAAAGCCTATGGACAGACTCATTTGCGGAGATGTGGGGTTTGGCAAAACAGAAGTGGCAATGAGAGCAGCTATGAAGGCTGTTTCAGCCGGAAAACAGGTTGCCCTGATAGCTCCAACAACTGTTCTTGCAGACCAGCACTACAGAACGTTTAAAAAACGGTTTTCCGGCTTCCCAGTTAAAATAGAGCTCCTTTCTCGTTTTAAGACAAAAAAGGAACAGAAAGAGATAATAGAAAAACTTAAAAACGGTGAAATTGATATAGTAATCGGAACCCACAGACTTACTCAAGACGACGTTGAGTTTAAAGAATTGGGGCTTTTAATAATTGACGAAGAACATCGGTTTGGAGTTAAAACGAAGGAAAAGCTGACAAAACTGAAGTCTAATATAGACGTTCTCTACCTATCAGCTACTCCGATTCCAAGAACACTCTACTCTGCCCTTTCAGGTTTCAGAGATATCTCACTCATAGAGACACCACCAGCAGGTAGAAGAGGAACAAAGGTAGTTGTTGGAAAGTACTCAGACCAGATACTGAAGGCGGCAGTTGAGAGGGAACTCTCCCGTGGCGGTCAGGTCTTCATTGTTCACAACGATATAGAGGAGCTCCCGCTCATAAAGGAAAAAGTTGAGAGCTTCTTCCCCGGCGTAAAAGCTGAAGTTGTCCACGGTCAGATGAAATCCACACAGATAGAGAAGATTATGCACAGCTTTTTTGAGGGAAAAATCCAGGTTCTGGTTTCAACATCAATAGTTGAATCGGGGCTTGACGTTCCCAGTGCAAACACACTCATAGTAATCGGAGCAGAAAGGTTTGGTCTTTCTCAACTCTACCAGCTTAAAGGAAGAGTTGGAAGGGGTATAGAGAAGGGATACTGTTACCTATTAACAACTCCCGGTGTAAAGCTCATCCCAGAAGCCGCAAAACGGCTTGAGGCGATGAAAAAGCTTTCTCCCCTTGGTGGAGGCTTCCAGCTGGCGCTGAAAGACCTTGAAATAAGGGGAGCTGGAACCCTTTTAGGACCAAAACAGAGCGGCTTTGTTGAATCTGTAGGTTTAGACCTTTACATGAAACTCTTTGAAGAAGTTGTTAAAGAAAGGGAAGAGGAGGATGTAAAGCTTAACCTTCCCTATGAAGCCTTTATACCGGAAAGCTTTATTGAAGATCCTAAGGAAAAAGTGAAGCTCTACTCTGAAATAGCTTCATCAGAAAATCCTCAAGAACTTATGGAAAAGATCAAAGAAATAAGGGGATATTTGCCAGATCCGATAGTTAACATGTTTAAAGTAATGAGAATAAAGAAACTGTCAAAAGAAATGGGCATTAAAGAAATAAGCGTTTCTCCGTCGGGAAGGGCTATAATCTCATTTGGCAGTGAGGTTTCTATCTCCCCAGAAAAATTGGTTGAGTTTGTAAAGCGGGAAAACGGGATATTTACCCCCGACAGGAAACTATATTTAGACGTTAAAGACCTTGATAACCTTATATCAATACTTGAAGAACTGAAGGAGAGAAAAAATGAGGAAAACAGCGATACTAACACTGACCCTGCTTCTAACCACACCAACCGTTAACAGTTTTGCCGGTCAACAGACCATACAAATTGATAGGAAAACGGAAAGGGAGTTCTTCCTCTCTTTAAGGAGCAACAACTTCAAAAAGGCAGAAGAGCTCATCTCCTCGGGAAAGGTGCCGGTTGACTTCAGGAACAAGTTTGACCAGACTCCCCTCTACTACGCCGTTGATGCCAACAACACCGAATTTGCAAAGTTCCTCATAGAGCACGGAGCAAACGTTAACACTAAAGATTACTTTGGATTCACCCCACTTCACGAAGCTGTGGTCAGGGGAAGCTACGGTGTTGCAAAGCTACTGATAGAGCACGGAGCCAACGTTAACGCAAAAGACAAATACGGGTATACTCCCCTTCACCTTACAGCTATCTACAACAGACCTAAAATGGCGGAACTCCTCATAAAGCACGGAGCCAACGTTAACGCAAAAGACAACTACGGGAATACCCCGCTCCACTACTGTGGAACAACTCCGGGAACAGCTCAGGTTGCAAAAGTTCTCCTTGAAAACGGTGCAGACCCAACAATAAAAAACAGCAGAGGGAAAACGCCGTTAGATCTTGCTAACGAAACCAAAAACTTCCCTGTTTCAAGGTTAATAGCAAATTTCTTAGGTAAAAAGGAAAAGAATATTAAATGATCAAATTACTCCTTATGGGTTTTGTTGTTCTCTTTTTTCTTATACTCTTTTTCTTTGTTCTTTCTCTTATTCTGTCTGTTATCTTTGGATTTTTCAACTTTCTTGAGGAAGAATTAGGAGAGTCAACTTCAAAATTACTGTTTGCGCTTTCTGGAATAGCTGGATTCTTCCTACTGTTTACAGGATGGTTCCAGTTAAAAGTCCATTATGTTCAGATAGGAGCTCTTCTCGTAGTAACATCCACCCTGTACTTCCTTTCAGAATCGGTTAAACCCCTATCTTAACAACAACCTTTCCCTTCTCTATTTCAATATTCTTTATCAGTTTCGCCTTCTGTCCCTCAAACCGATAAACGGGTATTTTACTGAGAACGCTCTTAAAAAAGAGGGAGAGGAGCTCTCCCGTATCCTTTGTCAAAAACGTTTTACCATTAAGGATAATCCTCTTAGTTTCAAGGTCTACAAGGTAAAGTGTCTTCGTTTTCGGGTCAAACTTAAAACTGCCAACGGCATCAACCTTTCCCTTAATCTCCCTGCCTATAGGTGGAACAATGTCTAAATCAAAGACAACTTCCCCTTCGTTTCTACCTATCAGTTTCAACTTTGGATTATCAAGAACAATCTTACTAAAGTAGATCTCCTTTTTAACGGGGAAACTTTCCTGCAACCTCTTATTCAGCTCAGATTCCGGAATAGTAAGGGTATAGGCACAGGAAAAGAAGAAAAGCACCACAAGGAAAATTAGATTCCTCAAGGCTAATACCCCAAAATTTTCCATTAGTTTAACACTTTCTTAACACTTTTCAAACTAAACTTTCTTCAAACACGTTGGGAGGTAAAAAGGATGAAATTAAGAAAGCTTTTATCGTGTGCTGCCGTTGTTGCCCTCAGTATTACGGCGACAGCAAAGGCAGATACCATTCTCATCAACGGAACACCTGTAAACCACCTTTACGTAGACAGTGAAGGAAGGCTCTACCTTACACCCGGCCCGGGAAGAAAGCCTGTTGAGATTAAAATCCCATCAAGGAGTTCCACCCCTGTAGCCACAAAGAACAGAAAGATAAAGATAGGAGGAACTGCTTACATACACTACGATGTGGATATGAAAAATCCCAACCACAACAACGCCTTCAAAATCACAAGGAACTACGTTGAACTCCGCGGTTACTTTAACGACAAAGATTACTTCAGAACAACTTTAGACGTTAAACAGGAAGAAAATTCCGGCGGCAACATGGACGGCTCCTACGTTGCAAGGCTCAAGTACGCCTACATTTACTTCCACGATGTACTTCCTTACACTGGAGTTGAGTTGGGTCTTGCCCATAGACCTTGGATAGACTGGGAAGAGCACCACGGATGGCTCCACAGGGACGTTGAAGAGACTCTCATTGAGAACCACGAAGGAGCAGGACTTTTAAACTCTGCAGACCTCGGAGCAAACTTTAAAGGAAAATACGGCATAGCTTCCTGGGAATTTGGAATTTTCAACGGAGAGGGCTACCACGGAACAGAAAACAGCGACCACTTCGGAAAGTCTATAGAAGCAAGGCTCTCACTTAACCTATTTGACGGGTTCACCCTCTCTGGCCATACGGCCCACATGTTTGACCTTAAAAACAAAGATATGGACAGGCACGTTTACCAGATCCACGCCGTTTACAACAACCCATACATCTTAGTTGCAGCCCAGTATATCTGGGATAAAGACGACTACTACAACTCATCTGACATTGATCAGAAGGGTTACTCTATTAACGCAGACCTCAAGCTCAAACCGTTTACAGGCTACGCTTTAGGCCTCTTTGGAAGATACGACCACTGGGATCCTAACGACGACAAATCAAACGACGAGAGGGATCACTTCGTTTACGGTGGATGGTGGGACTACAGCAAACATGTAAGGTTCACGCTGGCTAACGACAGGCTTTTAGACGACGCAGGGAAAGACAAGAACACACTTATGGGAGTAGCTCAAGTTAAATGGTAGGGGGACCTCCCCTCCCTTTTATATACTACTTAATAAAAACGCAGGAGGAAGAAGATGAGAAAGTTAATGGCAATATCACTCTCTTCAGCCGTCCTTCTCTTTGGGTGCTTTGGTGGAGGAGAGAATAAAGCTCAGCAGGGAGCGGAGAAGGGAGCTCCCAAAAAAGAGAGCAAAATCGTAATCAACGGAGCAGGAGCAACGTTCCCATACCCAGTTTACGTTAACTGGGCAAAAGAGTACGAAAAAGCCACGGGAATTAAGGTTAACTACCAGGGAATAGGCTCCGGCGGTGGAATCAGACAGGTTACAGAGAGGGTTGTTGATTTTGGCGGCTCAGACAAGATGCTCTCCCCACAGGAGCTTGACAAGAGAAGACTCTACCAGTTTCCTGCAATAATCGGTTCAATTGTTGTGGTTTACAACCTTCCCGGAGTGGGAGATGCAGAGCTTAAACTCTCTAACAGAGACGTATGCGACATCTTCATGGGAAAAGTTAAATACTGGGACAACCCTGAAATCAAAAACGATAACCCCAACGTGAAGCTCCCACATCAGAGGATAACAGTTATCCACAGGGCGGAAGGTTCCGGAACAACATGGAACTTCACGTACTGGCTCAGTCAGGTGTGCCCTGAGTGGAAAGAGAAGGTGGGCTACGGAAAGGTTGTTGAATGGCCTACAGGAATTGGAGCAAAAGGGAACGCAGGCGTAACAAACTACGTCAAACAGACCCCGGGAGCCATCGGCTACGTTGAGTATGCCTACAAGCTCCAGAACAACCTCTCAGCTGCTCAGCTCCAGTCTAAAGATGGAAACTTCGTTAAGCCAACAGAGGAGTCTTTTAAAGCTGCGGCATCCCACGCAAGTTGGAAACCTGAAAGCCACTTCTACCTTCCCGGGAACCTTCTCCTCCAGCCCGGTAAAGACAGCTGGCCTCTAACCGCTGCAAGCATGATTCTCCTTCCAAGAGAAAAGAAAAAAAGGAACAAACTGGTTATAGACTTCTTTGACTGGTCATTTAAAAACGGAGATCGGATAGCTTTAAAACTTGGATACGTTCCGCTTCCAGAGTCTACAAAGGAGATGGTAAGGGAGTACTGGAAGAACGTTGTTCTGAAATAAAAGCTTTAAGTGGAAGGATAGAAAGGGGGGCTTAAAGCCCCCTTTTTTGTTTGTTAGGATAGGATTTCGTCTATTGTGATAACAGTTCCAACCTTTCCTGCGATGTCTGGACCGGGCTTGAGTGTTTTCTTGCCGGGCCTCCAGTTTGCAGGGCAAACCTCGTCTGGATGCTCGTAAACGTACTTCCAGGCAGCAAGCTGGCGGAGAAGCTCGTTAACGTTCCTACCAACAGGTGGGTTGAGAACTTCCTCAGCTACGATAACGCCGTCGGGGTTGATGATGAACCTACCCCTTCTTGCAAGACCAGCTTCCTCAATGTAAACGCCGTAAGCCCTTGCAGTTTCGCCCGTTGGGTCTGCACCAAGAGGGAACTTGAGGTCTTTGAGGAGAGGTTCAGTTTCGCAAAAGATCTGGTGGCTGAAGTGTGTATCTGTAGATACTGCGAGAACGTCTGCTCCAAGCTCTCTGATCTCGTCAATTTTTGCGTTTACAGCAGCAATTTCAGTTGGGCAGACAAATGTGAAGTCTGCA
This sequence comes from Thermovibrio sp., assembly GCA_015488335.1. GTDB lineage: Bacteria > Aquificota > Aquificia > Desulfurobacteriales > Desulfurobacteriaceae > Balnearium. The sequence goes on along the minus strand of WFNZ01000042.1, from coordinate 29,828 downwards.
GGGTAGAAGCAGAGAACCAAGAACTTTCCTGCGTAGTCAGAGAGTTTAACCTCTGTGTAGGTCTTCTTGACCGGGTCGTAAGCGTTGAGGCAGAAATCTGGGGCTTTCTGTCCGACGAGTGCCATCGTCTCCTCCTTTTTTCAGTAATTTGTTCTGTGTTAATGATAATAATTAGCAATTAAAAATTCAAGGCAATAAAATCTATATTGCAGGAGCATTCTATAGAAAATTCCAATAGATAGAATTGGAAATGTTGGGCTCTTATTTCACACAAACAGTTTCTCAGGGCTAATTTTTTAACGAACACTCTTTTGAAGGAGCTCCATGAAGGACAGAATCGTTATAAAGGGAGCAAGGCAGCACAACCTGAAAAACGTTGACCTTGAGATACCGAAGAACAGACTCGTCGTAATAACGGGCGTTTCCGGTTCCGGAAAGTCCTCTTTGGCCTTTGACACCCTCTACGCCGAAGGGCAGAGGAGATACGTTGAAAGTTTGTCTGCCTACGCAAGGCAGTTCCTCCAGCTTATGGAGAAGCCAGACGTTGACCTGATTGAGGGACTCTCTCCGGCAATATCAATTGAGCAAAAGACCGTCTCTAAAAACCCCAGGTCAACGGTTGGAACGACAACGGAGATACACGACTACCTGAGGCTTCTCTTTGCAAGGGCTGGAACTCCATACTGTCCGACTTGTAACGTCCCGATTGAGCCCCAAACTGTTCAGGAAATTGTTGACAGGATTTTAAAGCTTGAAGGTAAACGTGTAATTATCATCTCCCCGGTTGTAAGGGAGAGGAAGGGAGAGCACAGGGAGCTCCTTGAGAAACTGATAAAGCAGGGATTCAGACGTTTCAGGATAGACGGAAAAGAGTATAGAGCAGAGGAGGTTTTAAACCTTAAACTGGAGAAAAAGGTTAAGCACACAGTTGAGGTAATTGTTGACAGGCTGAAGGTTTCAGAAAAGTCAAAGACGAGGATTGCAGACTCTGTTGAGATAGCAGTAAAGCTCTCAGACGGTTTAGTTGTTGTTCAGGACTATGAAACAAAGAAAGAAGAAACCTACTCAACAAAGGGCTCCTGCCCCATCTGCGGTTTCAGCTACAAGGAGATTTCTCCAAGGCTCTTTTCATTTAACAGTCCACTTGGGGCGTGTCCAGAGTGTGGAGGGCTCGGATTCAGGCTGGCGATAGACCCGGAGCTCCTTTTAGACTTTGAAGCCCCAGTAGTTGAATCTGTTGAGCTTGTAAACAGGGCAAAGTTTGAGTATCTGATTGACCTGATAGAAACCGGGTGCGAGGAGCTTGGAATTTCTCCCTACACTCCTGTTAAAGAGCTGAGACAGGAAGAATTCAACTTCCTCTTCTACTCAGAGAAACAGCCTGTAAGGGTATACAACACAGTTCCTTACAGCCGCGGGAACTACAGGCCCTACTACTTTGAGGGAATAATCAGACACCTTGAGAGGCGATACCACGAGAGTGAGTCTGAATACGTCAAAGAGCTGATTGAGCCCTACTTAAGGGAAGTTGAGTGTAAAGCTTGCGGCGGAAAGAGGCTTAACAGTGAAGCCCTCTCTGTAAGGGTTGGAGGGAAGAACATTGCAGAAGTTGAATCTATGACTGTTGAAGAATGTTACAGGTTCTTTGAGGAGCTGGAGTTTAAAGGACAGAAGGCTGCAATAGCCGAGAGGGTTTTAAAGGAGATAAAGAACAGACTCAAGTTCCTTTTAGACGTAGGCCTTGACTACCTGACCTTAGACAGGAGAACTTCAACCCTTTCAGGGGGAGAATCTCAGAGGATAAGGCTCGCAACACAAATAGGCTCAAGGCTTTCAGGCGTTCTATACGTTCTAGATGAGCCGAGCATAGGGCTCCACCAGAGGGACAACAGAAGGCTGATTGAAACCTTAAAGAGCCTGAGAGACCTTGGGAATACCGTAATCGTTGTTGAGCACGACATTGAAACCATAGAGAGCGCCGATTTCGTTGTTGACATGGGCCCTGGAGCGGGGGTTCACGGGGGAGAGGTTGTTGCAACGGGAACTCCTGAAGAGATAAAAGAAAATCCAAATTCCCTCACCGGTAAATACCTATCAGGGAAGCTGAAGATAGAGACTCCGAAGGAGAGGAGGAAACCAACGGGTAAGTGGCTGAGAGTAGTAGGGGCAGCTGAGCACAACCTGAAGAACATAACGGTTGAGTTTCCCTTAGGGCTCTTTGTCTGTGTAACGGGGGTTTCAGGTTCAGGTAAGTCAACGCTCGTTAACGAGATACTCTACAAAGCGCTGGCAAAGGAGATTTACGGAAGTAAGGTAATTCCAGGGAAACATGAAAGGATTGAAGGACTTGAGCACATAGATAAGGTTGTTCGGGTTGACCAGTCTCCAATTGGGAGGACTCCAAGGTCTAACCCGGCCACCTACGTTGACGTTTTTACTCCCATAAGGGAGCTCTTTGCAGCAACGCCAGAGGCAAGGGCAAGGGGGTATAAGAAGGGAAGGTTCTCCTTTAACGTTCCAGGCGGAAGGTGTGAGGCCTGCAAGGGAGACGGAGTTGTGAAGATTGAGATGCACTTTCTACCAGACGTTTACGTAACCTGTGACGTCTGCGGCGGAAAACGATTCAACAGGGAAACTCTGGAAATTACCTACAAAGGGAAAAACATCTACGACGTTCTTGAAATGACTGTTGAAGAGGCGATGGAGTTCTTCAGGAACCATCCAAAAATCTTTAACAAGTTGAAAACTCTATACGACGTGGGCCTGGGCTACATAAAGTTGGGACAGCCTGCAACAACACTCTCAGGTGGAGAGGCACAGAGGGTTAAGCTGGCTAAGGAGCTCTCTAAGAGGGGAACGGGAAGGACCGTTTACATATTAGACGAGCCCACAACGGGACTCCACATCCACGACGTTAAGAAGCTTATTGAGGTTCTCCAGAGGTTAGTTGACAAGGGAAACACGGTAATCGTGATAGAGCACAACCTTGACTTTATCAAGTGTGCAGACTGGATTGTTGACCTCGGCCCTGAAGGTGGAGAGAGGGGAGGAAGGGTAGTTGCAGCGGGAACGCCGGAGGATGTTGCAAAGACCGATACCTGGACTGGTAAATTCCTGAGGGAAGTTCTTAAAACATAAGAGGGAGGTTGAAATGAAAGTTCTTCTCGTCCTCAACAGGCAGCCCTACGACGGAACGGACGTAACCTGGAACGCTTTAAGGCTTGCAGGAAAGCTCCTTGAAAAGGGAGCAGTTGTGAGGATCTTCCTGATGAACGACGCCGTTGACCTTGCAAGGAACGAAACTGTTAAGCCGGCTTCCTACGACCAAGACCTCGTTGCAATGCTGAAAGATCTGATTGCAAGGGGAGCTCCCGTTAAGGTGTGCGGAACCTGTATGGCAAGGTGTGGAATCCACAAGGGGAAACCTTATTACGAAGGGGCTGAGAAGGCCACGATGAACGACCTTGTTGAGTGGATCCTTGACAGCGATAAAGTTCTAACCTTTTAGAAGAGGTGAAGGGGAGCTCCCCCCTTCACCGGCCCACTAAAAGAGCCTGTTGTAGAGCTCCTTCCCAACAACCCGGGAGAGCTCCACAACTCCACCCCTCAGAACAAAAGTCCTATCAAACCCCAAAAGCCTCAGGGCAACAACAACTGCCGTTGCTCTTCTGTCTGTGTGGCAGAGAACCAAAACAGTTTTGTTCTTTGGAATTTTCTCTAAGTTCTCCTCCTTAAAGAGCTCGTGCATCGGAATGTAGAGGGTGTTCTCAAGGCGGGGTGCAAGGAGCTCCTGCTCCAAAGGAGTCCTGATGTCCAGAATAACGAAATCCTGCTTCTCCTTTATAAGGTCAACAACCTGCTCCGGCTCAACGGCACAGGGGTTGCTTGCAAGAACTTTCGGCGTAAAGTTTGAAAAGAGGAGCTGAATCCTCTTTAAAATCTCCCCGTTTACATCCATAACAGAACTCCTTTAATCGGTTAAGAGAGCTCGTGCATCGTTACTTCGTGACAGAGCCTGCAGTCCATCTTCGTCTTTTGAGCTCCTTTAACTTTGTAGGGTTTAAAGTTTCCAAAGTGGTAGTCGTTCAACATCTCAACAACCTTTGCCGCAACGGAAGCTGCAAGCCTTGCACACCTTTCAGAACGCTCTTTGCTGTTGTAGAGAATCGGTCTTCCAAACTTAACAGAGGCTATTTTGCACCACCTCTGAACTGAAACGTGGCAAAGCGGTGAATGGGAAACGCTTTCAGGGAAAGGCTGCTTGCACCACTTACCTTTACAGGGAACGTAAGTCGGAAGGGGAGTCTTCTGATACCAGTCGTAGAGGGTATCTATCATAGCTTTAAAGTCTTTCAGGTTACATGTAAGATTGAAGATAGCACCTGCAGCGTTAAGGGTTCCACATAATGTTCCCCAGCCTGCGGCACCGCCGCCGCCGTACCAGAACATAAGGGTTGGAATTCCCAAGTAAGGCCCTCCAACTTTTTCCTGAAGCTCACTTATAACAGCGTTGAAAACTCCGTAGGCACACTCGTGCTGGTAGAAACCGTCGTAGGCCTTATCTGCCACTCTCTTTGGATCAAGCTTTACGTAAGGAAGCGGAAGCTCAATCTTCTTCTGAGACGCAAAGCTCATTGCAGAACCGACAGTTAAGCCTGCAACTGCTCCCAATCCTGCTTTTGCAACGTCTTTTAAAAACTTCCTTCTCTCCACGGCACCCTCCTTAACCACTATTTGGTGGTGAAACAGTTTTCATTATATCATAGGAGTATGGAAGTAAAAGAGGCGGTTAAACTACTTAAGGAATTCGGCTTAAATTCTTACGAGGCAAAGGCCTACGTTTCACTGTTTAAACTTGGGAGAGCTCCCGCCACAGAGGTTGCAAAGGAGTCTGGCATTCCTCCTCAGAGGATCTATGACTCACTGAAAAGCCTTGAGGAAAAAGGTTTTGTTTACGTTCTGAACGGGAAACCAAAACTCTACGTTCCGTCTTCTGTCAGGGATGCCCTCTTAGGAAGGATATACCAGATGAAGACAGAGTTTGAGAAGAGGGAAAGGTTTTTGAGAGAGCTTATCGGGGAAGTGGAGGAGCTCCTATCCCGGTTCCAGGGGAAAAAGAAGGAAGACGAAAAAGAGGTCTTCTCGTTTGAAGGAGAAAAAGCTCTTATTTCAAAGGCACTTAACATAATATCCCAGGCAAGGGAAGCAGTATGGATAGCAGGAGTTAAGCCACTCTTTAAGTTCGGCTGCAGGGGAAACCTTGACAAATACCTGCCGCCTGGGGTGGAGCTTATAGCCGTAGGTAAGTTTGACACTCCCTGTAAAGAAGAGATAAAGAAATTGGGCGGGAAGTTCGTTGAAAAGGAAGTGGAATTACCTTACCTTCTGATCGTGGATGGAAAGAAACTCCTCCAGATATATTCTCAGGAAAAGGGGCTATATACAGAAAATCCTTTAGTTATAGCTCCCTTCATCTCTTACTTCAAATCCCTACTTGGTTGAAGGGGCAGGCTGGCTGTCTACCGTGTACCAGCTCTCGTGGACGTGGATAACCTTCCCATCTTTTGTCTTCACGTCGTATTCGGTATCGGCGTTAACCGTGTGGGTGCTGGTCTGATCACTTCCAAGGACGTAACCCAAAATACCACCTGCTACGGCTCCATAGATGGCAGCGTCTTTCGCCTTTGCCTTGTAGTGTTTATGGGTTGCAGCCCCTACAGCAGCGCCGCCCAAAGCTCCAAGCATTGCAGCATCTGTCTTTGAGAGCTGGTTAGAGGCACAACCAGAGAGGAAAAGCCCTGCAGCGCTAAGCATTAGAAGAGCTCTTTTCATTATACTTCTCCATAATCCGTTTATACTCATCAAGGATCTTCCTCCTTATGTGGAGGTAGAGCTCCTTACTTAAAGGGTTCACTATCGGGATAAACTCTCCCGTTCGGCTCTTACGGGTGGGCATCTGTATAAAGTAGCCCTTGTTTGAATATAGTATCTTTATGTCCTTAATTTCCAAAATATCGTTAATCCTTATAGTCGCAACAGCCTTCACGTTTCCGCCAACACCTGTTGTATCAAAGGGGTATATCTTCACATCGGTAACTTCAAGATTCATAACTGGAAGGCGCTCTTTCTCTTTCCTGCTCATCCAATAGATACTCCTTCACTAATCTCCCTGTAAACGGAGCTCCCCACCTCTTTCCACCTGTTTAAACGCCTTCTGGAGATAACCTGAAGTGGGAGGTAGACGCCCCTTTCCTCAAAAATCTTAAGGGCTTCTTCCATAACAGGCTTAAGGGCAACAGTTTCATCATCTACCAAAACAAAAACCTCAAAACCTTCAGGTTTCTCAACCACTTTCACGTCATCGTATTCCACTCTACCTTTCAAATTCTCCACAAACTGCTTAAGAGCCTCTTTCTTCTCACTACAGAGGGAAAGTAAATTCCACCATGGAGTTGGAAGGTTCTCTTTGCTCTCAACGTAAACAACCACTCCCTCGGTTCCATTGGGAAGTGAGCAGGGCTCAGCAGGAACGAAAACGCCATCTCTGAAAATAACCCTTAGAGTTTTCACCTGACACTTCTCCCGAACATATTTTCAATAGTGGGAATTTATTGAGAGGATGGAGAGATGGCCATATTTAGAGATAGACTTCAAGCTGGCCTTGAGGTTTCAAAGAGAGTAGAGCTCCCAGAAAACAGCGTAATCTTCGCCATTCCCCGGGGAGGAGTTCCAGTAGGCTACGCAATATCAAAGGAGAAGAGGATTCCCCTTGACATAATCGTCGTCAGGAAGCTCCCTATCCCGTGGAACCCTGAAGCCGGCTTTGGAGCAGTAACGTTAGACGGAACGGTCTACCTGAACCCCGAATTCAAGGGCTACCTCTCATCGAAAACCGTTGAAGAGATAGCTAAGGCTGTTCTTCAGGAGGTTGAGAGGAGAAATTCTGTTTACAGAGAAGGCAGAGGGTATAGAGATTTAACTGGGAAAGTGGCGGTTGTTGTTGATGACGGTTTCGCCTCAGATTATACGGCGATTGCAGCAGCAAACTTCTTAAAAAAACTGAACCCGGAGAAAATTTACGCAGTTGCGCCGGTATGCCCCGTCCACACAAAGGAGCTCCTTGAAAACTACTACGATGGGGTTTACTGCCTGGTAGAGAGCAGGGAACTCCCCTTCGCCGTCGCTTCCTTCTACGAAGATTTCCACGACCTGACCGATGAAGAAGTTTTAACTTACATAGCAAACCTCAAAAGGGAAAATCTTTTCTGGCCGGAGGTGAGATGAAAACGGTAGAGATGCTGAAGATTGCAAAAGAAGTCGTTAGAAACTCCTACTCCCCATACTCAAAGGTAAAAGTTGCTGCTGTTATGGTAGGAGAGGATGGAGTGGTAACCGGAGTGAATGTAGAAAACGCTTCTTACGGTCTTACGGTCTGTGCAGAAAGGGTAGCTGTGTTTAAAGCTTTATCGGAAGGGAAGAAAAATTTTTACAAAATGTTAATATATTCACCCGACGTTATGCCCTACCCGTGTGGGGCGTGCAGGCAGGTTCTTTCAGAGTTTTTCCCTGAAGACTTTGAGATTGTAGTAACCGACGGAAGGGAAGAGGAAACGTTTACGTTAGGGGAGCTCCTTCCCTTCAACTTCAAGCTGTAAGGAGGTTTCATGGTAGAAGTTCTCCTGATTGAAGACGATGAAGACCTTGGAGAGTTAACAAAAGACCGACTTGAAGATTACGGATTCTCTGTAGAGTGGATACTGGATGGAGAGGAAGCCTTTAAAAGACTCAAAGAAAAGAAGTTTGACATCATACTCTTAGATCTCATGCTCCCCGGAATGAGCGGCCTTGAGCTGTGTGAAAAAATCAGGAAAGAAACTGTAAACAGAGAAACTCCCATAATTATTCTTACGGCACTGGGAGATGAAGAGACAAAAGTCAAAGGCCTTACTTTAGGGGCAGACGACTACGTAACAAAACCTTTCAGCATAAAAGAACTGATAGCAAGAATTGAGGCAGTTCTGAGAAGAACCGGTTACGGTAAGAAGGAAATTTTAGAGTTTGAAGGAATAGTTGAGAACAAAAAATCAAAATCTGTAATGGTAGATGGAAAACCGATACACCTTACAAAGACGGAGCTCCAGCTTTTAGAGTTCTTTCTAGAACATCCGGAAGAGCTCTTTTCACGGGAGGAACTCCTTGAAAAAATATGGGGAAGTGACCACAACGAAACCACGAGAACAGTAGACGTCTACATAAGCAGGCTCAGGAAAAAGTTAGGAGAAAAGGGGAAATACCTCAAAACTCTTCCAAGGCTTGGATATAAGTTAACAAAAGAACTTTAACTACTTCTCAACAATTAACCTATAGTGAAAAACCTTTTCCTCTGCAGGAGCAAGATGGGGAATGGTCCAGACTATGTAAGTCTTTCCATCTTTCCGCCAAACGGTAGGGGAACCTGAACCGGAAATGTACCTTGTTCCACGGGGAATGGAGACCTTTACTTTGACATTCTTTAGAAAGAAAGGACAAACGCTTCTTATTTCTACACTACATCTTAAAACGCTCCTTTTCTTAAGGCCAGAAACAGCTGAAACAGTTTCTTCAGCCCGAACACATTTCTTCTCTATCCTAATTTCAGAAGCCAATACAAAAGAAGGAATTAAAAGGAATACAGTTAGAACAGACACAAGGAGAGCTTTCATAGTCCCCCTCCTAAATTAATTGTTATTAATAATATTAATTAGAAAGTACTGCTATTGGCAATCTCCCTTCAACCTTACAGTATAGTAAATGCTACCTTTCTGATTAGGTTTAATAAACCTAAACTCCCCATCCGTCAGCTTATTAACATCTACTTCTAAAGTATTACCAATTAAAATGACTCCATCTGTATCAGGGCTATCTTCTACAGAACCTAGAAACTCCTTACCTTCAATATAAAGCTTAACATCTTCACCATCGTAACTTTTCGTTACAAGGGAAACATCGTCAGATATAACATCGGAAATTACCAGGTTAACCACATCTTGAGCTCCTACATTCTTAAAGTCTATTCTATATTCCAGATACTCACAGGGCTTGGCTCTATTAGAAGTGCTGAAACCCTCTCCTCTATTTACATTCCTCACCCATTTTGAGAGTTTCAGTATTCCACTCTGAGCCAGATTTACAGTAATTGTATCTGTCAGAGAACTTGAATCATCGTAAACGCTGCCGGTATTACCGTTGTTACCACTTGTATTCTTCCAGTCTTCAAACACCGTAACGTCCAGCTTTTCTGTATGCCCAGAAGCAGAAGAAGGAACTTTCGTTCTTATAACAAAACAGACACGTCCTGCAGAAACAGAGTCACCGGTAAGTTCAAAGTATCCATCATTCATAGGAACCAAAGCATCAGGATTCCCATCACAGTCTTCGTCTGTGTAAACAGTATAACTCCAACCTTCTTTACTGGTAAGTAGAACCGCGACTTTTCCCGGAGTTGATAGATTTACCGCATGGTTTATCGTGACAGTACTACCTGGAGAGACAACGTAACTCTGAGGAGGCTCTACCTGAACTCTGCCAACGTCTCCAAAGTTATAATTTTCAACAGTTGACCCAGAAGAAACCGTTAGCTCCAGACGGTTCCTTTCTACCGAAGCGTTCTGGAAGTTGGCACTAACATCTGAACCTACCGAATCACCGGTAGATACGTAACCCGAAGGATCAGTTTCAACTATATAAACAGTTTCCGAGTCAAAATCTGAAGGTATCCAGAGACAGTAACTGCCGGAACTATCGGTAGTAGTGGTATCAATAGGAGACGAACAGTCTGCATCTGTGCAGACTCTTACAGTTACACCGCTTATTCCCCTCTCTGTTGAGGATTCAAATACAGCATCGTTGGCATCTGACGATGATGAAGAACCGTCTCCTCTGTCGTTAAAGACGTAACCGCAGACCTTCTCACCGTGGTAGTTACCGAAGTTTACCCCTGAAAGGTTAGAGGAAACGGAAATGTTCTGACTGAGACCTGTAGTGGGAATCCAGCCGGTGGGAGCTCCCTCAGAACAGGAATCCCCATTATCTGGAGATTCGAGAACCTCATAACTGCCTTCTTGAACATCGGTAAACTGGTACTCTCCAGTATTCGGGTCAGGAACAGCAACTTGAACAACGTTACCGTTCTGGCAGAGCTTTACGTAAACAGTAACTCCACTGCCCATACCACCTTCGGAGCTCTCTCTGGTTGAGGAGTGGTTTATATCGTTATAAACGTAACCTGAAACCGTATAACCGCCCTGCTGTGAAGAAACAGTAGTATCTGCAGAAAATTCAGACGTATTTCCATCGCTATCTGTAGCAGTTCCTGTAATTTCATCACCAACGGAGAGGCCTTTCCCTGAAACATCTATATCGCAGCTAAATGTTCCGTCGTTATCCGTAGTGCAACTCCCAAGATACCAGTGGCCCTCTCCATGAGACACGCTCTTTCCATCACCCTCAAAAACTTCACCGTTGTTGTTTCCATCATCATCGGCCTTATAGACCTCAACCGTCATCATCCCTTGAATTTTTGAACTCTCAGTCCCAACGTAGCCCTCAAGGTGAAGTGTATTCCCATTGAGAACAGCAGTAGTAAATACAGGATAGTCAAGCCCTGCATTCTGCTGACCACTGTTCTTACTACCATCGTTAGGAGTTACACCATCACCGTTTGGGTTAACGCTACCACCTGTTCCATCAATGTGGGTCTGATCAAGGTCTATAGAGATACCACCGTTGTTGTAAAAAATGTTCTGCGTAATCGTGTTCTGCTTGGAAGGTGTGCTGCTGTCTAAAGCAACAACCACAACCCCGCTGCCCGGGTTATCGTGGATAACGTTTTTCTCAACGAGACTTCCACTTCCAAAAAGCCTTACACCTCCAAGTTCAGTAGTGTTGAGGTTTCCATCACCACAGACATCACCGTTTTCATTTCCCCTTCCAGACTCAACAATGGTGTTGTCCGAAATGGTGTAGGCACCAGGAGTTCCCCAGCTCTCAACACCGTAAGCGGCAGACTTCTCTATGTAGTTATCCCTTACAACAACAGAATCCCTACTTCTAACAGTAGGCGAATCCTTAATAAACTCAAAACTTATTCCATCGGCACACTGGGCACTTCTACCAACATGGGATATGTAGTTTCTTTCCATTATTCCTGTTCCTTCCATACTTATCCCGGCATCAGCTTCACCTGCAATGTAGTTGTGGTCAATATGAACGTCTGCCCCTGCCCTTACGTGAATTCCCTCCATTGCAGCCTTATCAACGTCTGGAAGGCTCCCATCAGCCTTTGCCCCAAGGAAGCAGTCTGAAACGGTAACGCTACTGCCAGATAAAACCTTAACAGCGCTGGGGTATTTACCCGTATCCCACCCTGTATTAAAAACTGCAACTTTTTCAATATCTACGTTTGAAGCGTCAACAGTAAAGACACTACCCTTTGAATTACCGTCAACCTCAAGCTCTGGTTTTTCATAAGGGGAAAGCGAAGTCTGATCTACTCCAACAGTTCCCGGGGCCGAGACAGAACCGGTGTTGGTATCCCTGACAGTAGTACCATCCTGATAGCTGTAGGCAGTTCCATCAACTGTTGTTCCAGAATCCTTTATAGGAGGAAGTGCATAGAGGTTATTGGAATCACTCACTAAATTCAGAACAACCGTCCACCAGTTCCCAGAGTTCTCAGGAACAGCCGGAACAAAGTGCATGTAATTGGAACCGCTTATGGCATTTGCATTCTGAATAAACTGCCTCAAACACCCCTGACAGGTTCTGCCGTTATCGGAATCGTCGTCCCGGTCATTAACGTTTGTAACAACGTTAAAGCTGAAGCCGAAGTCAACGTTAGCAAGGGTGTCAAGCCCCACATGTATTAGTGCCTTGTGTTCAGCGCTATCCAGATCTGAAGCATCATCACTTCTACTTCCGTAAGATCCTCCAAAACAGACGTGGGAACCGGAAACCTGTTCAGGATCGGTTGAACTGTCAGCATCAGTATCACATAGGCCTTTAGCGTAACTATCTCCATTAGAAGGAGCGTTTACATAGGTTTGCTCTGCCCATACATCACCCTGAGTATACCCGCTGTTTAACCCTTCTACAGGAGAAACTGTTTTCGAATCAACAACAACGTAGTAATCGTCGGTATTAAGGTTAGCAAAATAGTAGTAACCGTTGCTATCAGTTGTTGTTTCAGCCTTTAAATCTCCTTCCTTTGAAAACAGCTTTACCTTAACACCTTCAACAGGCTTTTTATCGTCCATATTTCCATCACCGTTGGGATCCTCATAAACGTGACCTGCAAACCCTGTAACCTTCAAGTCATAGATAGCAAGGGCAGACACAATAACAAGGTCCTGTCCTGTAGAGAAAGCCCAGTTGAGTGAAGTATCTCCAGGATTAACGTACTGAGAAGCATCAACAGAGTCTATATCAACACCGTAGGTATCGTCTTTGGGAATGGCAGTTGAATTGGAGTCAAATAGGTTTGTTCCTGCAGCATGACCGTTAATTTCAAGTTCCTCATTATTGTTAAGATCGGGGTCACCCTCCCATACAATGCTCAAAACCTTTAAACTCGGATTGTCAGCTGCAATAAACCCCGTAAGATCCTTAGAAAACGAGTTATTATGGACAATCTTAAACCCTTCATAAAGGTGAATATACTTCATATCGGTTGAGTTTGATTCCTTATAAATGACAATCAGAGACCATCCACCAAGAACCGTGCAGTAGTCACTCCAGGGACTTCCGGTATTTATCGTTAAATCTGTAAGGGTATACGTTCCAGAACCGTAAGATTTGACAAGATCTGTAACGTCTGCGTAACAGCCGTAGAAAGAGAGGCCATTAACGCCGGAGTATTCCGACAGATGACAGTTAGAAGAGGAAGCCATTACCTGGCTTCCATTAAGGGTTACTGTATCATCAATCTCACTGTCTGAAGCTGCCCAGAAGAGAAAGGCTTTTTCAACCTGAGCACCGGTGGGGAGACTGAGCTGAGCAGTAGAAGAGTCGGTAACAGCTGTACAGTCCTCATCGTTAGATTTCGTTCTGAAAGTGCCTCCTGTGGCAACAAGTTCAAAAGGTCCAGAAATACTGTATATAGAGGTCAAATCATCTCCGTCATTATTATCACTGTCTGCCAGAGAAACAGAGGAAAAGAGGGAAAGGGAAAATAGAGCCAAAACTAAGGAAATTAACCCTATTTTAAAGAGATCTCTTATATTCAACATGCAGTCTCCCCTCATTATACTTATCTTGCTTTCCAATTCTTACTGTAAATTCGTATAATTTCCCAGAATTTTTACCTTTAAAGTAGAATCTAATCTTAAAAGGTGGAATTCCTTTAAGAAGTATCTCCTTCTTTTTCCCATAATGCCACTCTTTTCCACCCGGGAAAATCACATGAACACCTCACGGTTTATAAACACTCTGAAATATCAGAGGTTCTTTCAAATCATTTACCAGAATAATTTTCACTCTCGCTCTACCTGGAAAAGGGTACTTAACAAAAAGGCTTCTTTTTGATAAAGGAAATCCTGCTGCACTAAAACTTAGAATAAGGCTCAGAAAAAAGGTAAAAAGTATCTCTTTAATCCGCATAGCGGGTTCTCCTACTGAGAAGTCTATCCAGCTTTCTAAAGGTGTTCTCGTCAAACTTTACTCTGAACTTCATATAGAAACCTTTAGCCCAGTAGTTGGCATCTTCAAAGTCCCTATCGTAAAAGCCTGAAAAGTTGTAACCTACAGAAACCCAGAAGTTCTCTATTACTCTCACTCCAACTTCCGGTCCCCAGCTCAGAAGGTAGCTGCTCGTATTAACGTTCCTCATAATTCCGGCGTGGAAGTTCACATCAAACCTATCGGTTAAGTCGTAAGTGATTCTTCCCCTTAAAAGATCTATAAGAGATGTTCCCACAGACTTAACATTTTCATACTTAAGTGCATACTCCCCCATAAGGGTCAACCTGTAAACTGGCTGATAGTTGATATGAGTGGAGAGAATCGCTTTTTTCGTTACCTCATCTTTATCTGAGAGCTTTAATCTGAGTTTTAAGAGCCAGTTCAATTTATCGTTTAACATGGGCCGCCTGGCAAGCCCAAAGAGAAGATCGTGCTCTTTATAGGACGAGATAAAGAAACGGTCTCTGAGAAATAGAGTGTAATCTTTACCTACCTTAAAAATCCCACCAGCCCTCAGTAGGTGTTCCGTTTTAACGTTTCCAAACCTTATCTCGTAATCACCAGAAAGAAGGTATTTCTCACTCTGTCTGTAAGTTCCCCTGAACCTTAAAGCGGTGTAGTCGGAGCTCCCCTCACCTCGGTAAGTGTGAACGTTTTCTCCACCCAGGTCAAAGGAAACTTTATCGCTGTACTTAAAAGTCCTGTTCAGCCCAAGGTGGGACTGAACTCTCCAGCCGGAAGCGGAATCGTCAAGGGTGTACTTAGAATATGCCGTTGTGTTTTCATCAAGCTTTGAGTTGAGGCCGAAGGTTGTAAGGCTTTCGTCTCTATCTTCAAGTTCTCTGTACTCCGACTGAAGGTAGGCGGTGAGGTTGGGATTTAAACGGTAAGAGACTTTACCAACGGTTCTATTGGGGTAGTAGGTTGAGTTGTTCCTACCTGAAAAGGACTGTTCGCGTCTTAAGGAGAGAGAGAGCTTATCGGTTACGTTCCAGTGGAGCTCCCCAATTCCCTGAAGGTAGGAATCTGTCGCATCTTCCCTTTCCTCTCTGTTCCACCTTAAACCAGCCCCGAGTGAAAGCTTATTGGTAAAGAGATAAGTTTCCCTTATATCAGCTTCTTTCCGGTCTATACCTCCTCTACTTTCAACAGTTCCCGAAGAAGAGAGCTTAAACTTCTTCCAATCCTTTGAAAACTGATAACCGTAAGTTCTGTAAGCCTCCTCGGTCGTATCTGAAGACGGGTTTTGAAAACCCTCTGTAACCCTTTTGAAAAAGAGTTTTCCAGAAGCTCCTGAAGAACTGTAATCGGCTTCTAACCTGTAAGCTCTTCCTGAAGTAGAGGTTAAATCTTCATTCTCAAACCCCAAAGACCTGGAAAACTCCCCTAAAACCTTTAAGGAATTTCTGTTATAGTAAAAATCTGCCCCAAGGAGCTTCCTATCCCTAATAGGATGCTCCTCCTTAACAGAAAAGAGACCAAATCTTACACCCTTTATCCACTTTTCTACTCTCAATCCATAGAAGTACTTTTCTTCCGACAAGGCTGTTGTTTCGTATTTAACAATCAGATACTCAGGATTCAGGTTTTCATCAAATTCAGGGAGTGGTTCTTTTAAAACAATAAAACCTTCGGTATAGTTAATTTCATAATCAGTAAACCTGTTTAGTTCTTTCCTCTTAAGAACAACCTGAGGGTTGTATCTGTCCCTTATCTCTATCCATACTTTCTCAGAATAAGGCTCTACAGAACCTTTTAAGAAGAAAGGTCCAGACGTTCCCTTACCCCTAAACTCCTCTCTAACAATATCCTGATCGTTCTTCGTTACAAAAGCTCTTACCCTGTAGTTTTTCTTCTTTTCAAGGTTTAGAAGAATTCCGTTAAAAGTTCTATCGTACCTGTTGTAATCAAACTCATCTCCAAAATTTGTTCTAAAGTCTCCAAAGAGGCTGTAAGAAATACCCTTTTCTACTCTTAAAAAGAGATGCCTTTTGCTTTTAGCTTCAAAGTACTGCTCCGAATCATCACCATAAACTGGATAAAATTCACCCTCTTCCGTTGAAGGGGTATTTTGCTGTAAGAGAACATCATCTGGCTTCTTCGTATCGTAACGAAGAGTAATAACAAAATCTTTCAAACTTCCCTTAGCAAAAACGGCTCCCCTACCTCTTACATGAGTTCCACTTTTTGAGTGATCAAAGGGCATATCCTCAAGTTTCGGTGGAGAATTATGGATAGAGGAAACTCCCAAATCCCCCTCAAGTTCACCGACAACTATCCAGGGCCTCTTTTCAGGATAGAACTGGATTGTGAAGTCTCTACTAATCTCTCCGTAAGTTACAGTTATTTTCCTATCCTCTATACTCTTGGCCGGCGAAAGTTTCAGAACAGCCCGACCATTCACAAGCTGAACACGTAAAGGATGGTCTTGAAATTTCTCAAACCTTCCAGTTGAGTAGTCAAAAATATCTCCTTTATCAACTGTAACGGTAATGTAAGTATTTTCTTTTGCTGGATTCCCGTTTTTATCATAAGCTTCTACTACTACATAGGCATAGCTTCTACCATCCGCAACAGGTCTTTTAGGAAAAACTTTGAATTTAAAGTCTGAAATATCAGAAGAAACTGTGATTTTCCTCTCTTCAACCACTTTTCCATCAATAACTAACCTAAGCTTGTTAACCCCTTCCTTTAATGGAACGCCGTAATATTTAAGCAGAATTAATTGACGAGCCCTATCTACTCCCTTTTCAGCCCGAAATTTTTTAGGTATCTTCTCTCCATTAAGAAGAAGAAGATACTTGCTTCTAATAGGAACAGAAACGTAAATCTCTGTTACGGGCTGAGGAACAATAACGTCGGATGAGGGATACAGTATACTTGCCCTAATCTTATGGGCTCTTTTTTTCTTTATTTGTCTAGAGATCCGCTGAAATCCCGTTTTCTCTGAAAGTTCTTTGACAAAATTACCGTCTTTACTGAAAGTTAAAGTACTCCCACTTTCTGTTTCTGCAAAAACTACAGATTTTATCTTTTCAATCTTTTTAGGAGAGGTAAAACGAATTTCTAGAGTAAAACCACCATTAGGTTTTAAAAAACCTACAGGGATAAAGAGGAGCTCCCCCTTCCTCTCAGGAACAACCGGCTTTCCATTGATCAACGGTGTTCCTGCCACAATTTTAGACTCTTTAGGCAGCTCTAAGACAACTTTTACATTTTTTAAACTTACAGGATAAAGCTCCTTTACGTTCAACTTGTAAGTTGTGAGATAACCTTTCAAAAAGGGAACAGACTTTACTGAAGCTCCAAAAGGAGAAACTGTTTTTCTAACAACTTTAGGAGCAAAGGCTTTTATCTTTATCTCTGCACGTCTATTCTGGAAAGTTCCGGGATATGAAGAGGTAACGTTCCTTACTTTGGGCTCTAAAGCTCCATGGCCTTCAACCTGAAACACAATTTCCGGATGCTGAAAGAGATCACACCTGTAACCATCACCGGACTTTAATTTCACAGACTCAGTTCTGTTTCCAGAATGGAGACCAGGTTTAGTGGTTTTTTGCGAACGGCTTACTACCCTTGATGGGTCAGTCTTTACAATTCTGTATCCTTCAATTCCGCTCTCTCTGAGGAGCTTTTTTTCAGCCTTTGTAAGAGCCCTCCTTTTCTTCAGGAATACCCTTACAGAGAGCTCTCCGTTTTCTTTTCTATAGAAAAATGCCTTTTCCTTTAGCTTACTGGGTAAAGAATTAAAGTAAGAATGAGCAATTACTTCATTTGAAGTTGATATGAGTTCAGCACTATAAAAATGAGAAACTTCCTTCGCCTGAGCTTGAGAAGAGACCCCACCGGCAACAACAGAAGCAAAAAGTAGAAAACTTCTAAATTCCCCCTTTTTTAGCATCTTTTATTCCTTAAAGTCAATTTTTACTTTTCTGGTATCAATTAAAAGTTCTCTCAAAAAGTGCTCTACAGCTTTAGCACGTTTTAAAGAAAGCTCTCTATTGTTCCTATAGCGCCGGTTACTTTTACTTACTTTAACACTGTCGGTATGGCCTACAATCCTTATGAAAATCTGCTTGTAGTCATGCTTCCTCAGGAAATCTGCAAGAGCCCTCAAAGACTTTTTCGCACCATCAGAGAGTTTATAACTGCCAAAACCAAAGTAAACCTGAATTTCATAAGTTCTTGGAGATTCAACAGAGAAGATAACAGGAATTGCTGCTGAAATCTTTTGGGCTTTTCCATCGTAGGGCTTTAAACTGTAATAGACCACAGACTCTACGTTTGTTACCTTAGAAACAGGCTTTGAAAGCCATGTAAGGCAAACCGTTTCTTTCGGCTCTACAACAGGTAGATACCAGGAAAAGTTATTTCCGTTTATTTGAGGATCTTTGAAGGGAGCTCCGTTAAACTTAGCAGTTCCCTTCTCTGGAAGGAAGGGCGAAATTTCGGTTAGCTTTACTTCGTAGAGAGGCGCATTAACACCATTTTTTAAACAGAAACAGTGCTTTAACATTAGAGTTTGATCTTTTGGATCAACAAGTACAGCAGCAATCCCCCTCTCAACACTTACCTTTTCAGAAACAGCTCTCTCAACACCAATTGAAGACTTTACTTTCGCTGGTAGAGGTATAAGTCTAAAGTTTGCCTTAAAGAGTTCCCCTGGAAAGAGATCAACAAACAGCGAATTAGGATCCCCAGCGTTCCTGTTTCCTGTAACGGCTAAAACAACATTGGGTGGAACAGTAGTTTCATCTATTTTTAAAACGTGAGTTCCTGCTCTAACATCGTCAAAGTGGTACTTTCCTTCAGAATCTGTAACAGCAAACCGTCCGTCCTCCATGTAGATCTTTACTCCGCCAACTCCAGGTTCCCCCTCATCCAGAATCCCATTTTTATTGTTATCCAAGAATACTCTACCGATAATGTAACCTCTACTGGTAAAAACACCTGGAACTATATTAACGTACGCATAAGCCTCGTTTGATGAAACCGAAATCTCCTTAGAAAGACCTATCCATCCAGAAGCTCTGGCTATATTTTTCCTTCTCCCTTCCTTTGCTCCTGGAGTGACGTAAGTGTAAAAAGTTATCTCCCTACTCTCTCCCGCCTTAAGCTCTCCAAGGTTCCACATGAGAGAACTACCTGAAGAGGTGGTAGAAGGATCCTTAAATTTCTCTCCATCAACTTTCGTACTTCCCCCTTTATACCTGAAACCACGGGGAAGATAGTCGTAAACCCTCACACCGTAAACATCAAAACTATTAGGATTTTTAACTTCTATTCTCCATCTCACAAGATCTCCGTAGTACGCCGTAGAAGAAGAAACAGACTTTCTAACCTCTAATTTTTTAAAACCCTTAGGTACTATAGGAATTCTTAAAGCAACAGCCCCTGGGAAAGAGTAATCCAAGTAAAATTTCTGACCGGTGTATGGCTTTCCGCTGTAAGGAGACCATACAGAGCTCTTTTTCAGGTGAACCGGACTATACTTTTCTTTTAACTTCTTATCAGAGGCAGGATAGTTACAGTCATAGTCAACAGTTATAAAGTACCAACCCACATCAGAACTGGTAAAGTTTGCTATCTGAAATGCAAAATCTCCATCACCTAAACCTACAGAATTACCGTTAACATCAGTAGGTCCTGAAACCTGAGGATTCTCCTGTTTGGTAATTCCATCTGGATAAAAGTCAAGCCTTGAAGGATCAACAAGAGTAAAAGAGGAACATGAGCTATCAGAACATCTATAAAAACGGACACAAGCTCCATCAATCCGCTTACCAGTAATAGCATCATAAACGTACCCAGCAGGATCTAAAGGAAGTCTTAAAACCCTCGTTCCATCGTTGTTTACAACCAATCTTACAACTGCAGATTTATCCGAACAGCTAACCCTGTCCATCTGCCAGTTCCAACAGGCTGAATCCCCGGGCTTATCAACAGCATTTAGAAACCGCTTCTCTATGGGCGGAGACAGGTAGTAGAACAGACCGTTGTTTTCGTTTTTTAAGGCTATTCTGTAAAGATAACCGTCCCTCATCCAGGAGTAGAGAGAAAGAGGAGCTCCAGAACTATCCAGGGAAATAAAACCAGAACCATCAGTCATAAAAAATTTCTTTCTTACTAACTTTCCATTGGGAGCATACTCGTAAGCAACAATTCTACGGTTCCTTACAACTTGTTCAGATAGACCACCAATAGAAACCATCTTTGCTTTTAAAACTATCCCTACTTTTTCAACGTTTTCTGCTTTATCGTAGGTATAGTCATAAACGTCAGGTTCTATAGATGAAATCCCCTTAATAGCCAGTAAGAAGGAATTTCTACCATAATTAGCAGGGATAAAAACCTTTGTGTAGAAAACCTTTCTATCCCCCGGTGGAATCGGACCTGTATCAGGAAGTCCGTCACCATCGGAGTCTGTTAAAACCCTACCACTGGCATCGTAGAACTTAACGGTAAGGCCTGATAGGTTCTGAGAGAAAGACTTATAAACTGTCAAATTTACAACATCTGTTCTACTTCCTAAATTCCACGCTTCATTCTTGAAAACAGCCCAGCTATCCGTAGAAATCCCATTAATAGTTGTTAAATCATCCTGATCATCAGGCTTACCACTTCCAGAATAACTAATTCCATCATCAGTATCATCAACAACAACCTTAACAACTGGTTCTACGTCAATAACAGCCGTATTAGATTCAACAAATTTTCTTTTTCCATCAGAAGAATAGAGGCCATAAGCTCTATTTCTCAAAACTGTTCTTGAGAAATAGGAACTCAGATATCCATTAATCGTAAATTTTCCAAATTCTGAAGCTGAAAATTCAGTATTTTCAGGTGAGAGTAGGCCAACATACTTTAAACTACCAGTAATATCATTAACAGTCCGTTTCCAGTAAGAATCCCTGGTTCCTTTATAAACAACAACCCAGTTAAACAGATTTGTATAAAGGTTTTTAAAGATAAAACCATTAGGCAGCTCATCAAAAACTAATATTCCCCTTCTCTCTTCAGGTGAACCATCATTATTAAAGTCAGTAAATAACTTTGCTCCTTCTATATCTTTACTGCCAGTATTCTCAAAACTTATAGTGTATGAGAATCTTTCTCCAGGTTTAACTTTAGAAACACTGGAATACTTCCTAATCGTTAAAAAGGCTCCTTCAGTAATCATAACAGAATAGACATTATTTGAGTCTTCTTTTGTTTTATCCCCTAAAGATTTACCAATTATTTGAACATCTATTTTCCCTTTTAAAACATCAGTAGGTATTTTTCCTTTTAAAACAAGTGATATAACCTCCCCTGGTTGCAAAATATTAGTTTTAGAAATCGGCTTTTCTCCTATATCAACCTTCCCATTTCCATTTTCATCGTAAAAAATCTGGAAATTTCTGAGATCACCACTATCTCCCGATAGATTTTCCACAGCAATGGTAAAACGGTCTTTCCCGTTGCCTGTATTCTCTAAAAGAAATGGGAACTCAACAAAGCTTCCGGGTGATGAGTCCAACTCCAATTTATTGGGCTCAATCAGAACTCCGTAAACCTGGGCTACTACAGTTTCAACCGTATTTGAAAGCTGCGTGTACTTGTTACCCTCCGGAGAAACATAAGTACAGACGGCTGTATTTGATATGACAGTTCCGCTTTTAGAAACAGCCCAACCATTATTAAGAAGAACCCCTACTAAGACAAAACAGATTAGGAAAAATCTTCTTACCACTATCTACCCTCAAGAAGTTGGACTAAAAGGGGGAGAAGATTATCCCCCAAAAGTAAAGCCAGAAAAATTACTGAATTTTGACTTTGAATATCACACAACCACTCTCGTTAGGTGCAACCTTTCCACCTTTTGTAGCATCTGCACCTGTTCCAACCCTAAACCTTACGAGGTTATTGGCGGCATCGTATTCAGCCTGGTCATCTCCAGAAGCATCTGTAAGGTTTGTATCGCAGGTTCCGTCACAGTTTGTATCAAGGCAGAGAGAACCCGGAACGTAGGTTGTGTGATCTGGAATTGGGTCAGTAATTATGACGTTGAGGGCGTCTTTATCACCAATGTTCTTGTACTCAACGTGATAAACGATAGTATCGCACGGACCTGGAACTACACCGTCGGGAGTTGTTGTACAGGCACCTGAGCTGTTAATACCTCCTGTATCAAGCTCGTCTTTCGTCTTAGTAAGCTGGAGGTAACCGGAGATAATTGTAGTTGTATCAACTGCTTCATCGGTACAGTCTGGCGTGTTATCCCCATTGATATCAGACTCAGCTTTAACTGTCAGGTTCTCAACGTAACCGGAAGCAACGTCACTGGGTGCATTGACTTTTACATAGAAGGTCTTCTGTTCACCTGGAGTAAGTGTAACAGTGTAAGTAGTTCCAACAGGGTTCTTGTTCTCATCAAGTATTGTATAAGAGAGTTGCTTGTTGCTCGTATCAAGGGTTATTGTAACTGTTGCATCTGTATTACCGGCGTTCTTTACTACATGCTGATAGCTAGTTGTTCCAGACGGTGGTAATTGATCAGAGTGGTCGGGTGAAACAGAAACTCCACAAATTTCGTTAACCTTCAGGTATGCATCAATACTGTCTGTAACTCCCGAATTCTTGGAAGTTGAATTAACAACTACGTTGTAATCTCCCGGAGGTGTACTGTCGGTTGTTGTCACCTCAAGTACAACACATACATCTTCTGAAATCCTTTCACCTGCAGCATGGTCTTTTGTCAGATTTCCAGCAAGAGTAATCGTTCCAGCGTTAGCATCTACAGATTGAACTTTCACTTTCTCAGCATGGTCTGTACCAGCTCCCACAATTACAGTATCACCGGCCGAGAAGTTGGCAACGTCGTAAACGGTAAGTGTGTTCGTTCCTGTTGCTGCAGCAGATTTAAGAAGTGTTCCACCAAGAAGAGGTGTATTCGTAATTACCTGACCATCTGATGGGTCACCATCACAGTTGGGGTCTGTCATAAACTGAACTTTAGAATCTGAAAGCTCAGAAGGTAGTGTTGCTGAAAGGTTATACTGGTCTGAGGAGGCACCAGTGTTAGCCACTTCAAGAGGATAAATCGCTGTCTCTCCCGGGTTAACAATATCTACAACGCCGTTATGTCCGTTATCTCCAGGCAGAACGTCATCTGAGTCGTTCGTTCCATCTGTGTTACCGTCGGAAGGATTGTTTACATCATCTCCTACTGTCCCAGCTTTACCAAGGTCTACACCGGATTGAACAACATTCTGAACTGTATCACGAGACTTATCCTGCTCAGAAGGATTGTTCTTTGAAGTAGCAACAACATCTACATAACCACCAGAAGTTGCGTTTGCCGGAATGTAGACTTTAACAACGAAATCCTTTTTAGACTGACCAGGAACAGTTCCAAGGTCTACTTTACCGTCTCCGTCGGTATCTATAAGCTTGGCTGTTCCGTCTGCGTTCCAGAACTCAACGATCCATCCCTGAGGAACATTCTCTGCTGAGAGCTCTATAACGTCATCGGAACTGGATCTGTTGGCTGCAGAGTGTCTGAACTCAACCCAGCTTCCTGCAGGTGCCTGAGCTACAGTATTGTCATCCTGCCAGTTGTTTCCGCTATCTTCTTCTACCTGATCCCAGGAAGCAACTTGCTGGCTTACGGCGATATCGGCAGCTGCAGTTGGGGGAATTTTGGTATGGACATCGTTAGTATCAACTTCCTCATCAGTTCCGTCAGACTTAGCGTAGTCAATAATTGCTTCGTTATCTACGCTAAGATCCTTGTCATCAAAAGGAGAGTCAACTGTAACCTGGAATTCAAGGTAGCCTTCCTGGTCTGAATCAAGAACATCCTCCTTAACGTTGTCTGTTGGATTGCTGTCTGGAATGAAGAATCCCACATATTTAACACCGTTAGGTACCTTATCTTCAGACTTGTACCAGTTCTGCCCGTCGCTTGAATAGACCGGATAACCGTTGGAAGGAGCTCCCGTCGCAGAACCTGACTTGTAAGTTGCTCCAGTTGGAATCTGGTCTTTAATGATGATACCTTCAACGTCCTGTTCGCTGTTGTCAATATTGCCGTCATCATTAAGGTCTACCTTCAGACCATCAACAGACTTAGCTGCCTTAAGTCCAACGTTTTTGAAGGCTACACGGTAAGTAAGCACATCACCTGGTTTAGCCTGAGTTTTATCAACCGACTTGGTTGCCTGAATTAGAGCATCGCTGATTACAGTTACAGAAGCATCTTGATCAGAGGCACAGGAAGAATTATCTGGATTCTCAACGTGGAGTTTAAACTGATCTTTATCTCCGACGTTTGCCCCAGGATCTACAGAAACTGCCACAACGATGTGCTTTGTCTCTCCCATACCGAGGGTAACAGAAGATACTTCCTGTTCACCTGGATCAACAAGACCGTTCTGGTTCTCGTCAAGATAGATGTGCTTCGTGTAGTTGGGACCAGAAACCTCAACAGTTGAAAGGTTGAATGTGAACTGTGAGTTACCTTTGTTGGTAACCTCAAATGGAACGTAAACAGTTTGACCTGGCGTTCCCTGATAGTCTCCACCACCGGCAGTTGTTACGGAGCAGACCGCTTCAACGGTCGTCTGGACTACGTTTGATGTGGTTGTGTACTTGTTGTTGTCTTCATCCATGTAGACAGCAGTTGCAGCGTTACTGATCACTGTCCCTGCTGGGGTTAAAGCTCTGGCCTGAGGCGAAAACAGAGCCATACCTCCAATAAGACCCAGCAGGGGCAGTGACGAGGTTAGTAGTCTTCGGACTCGCCTTTTCCCCCACATGTTTCACTCCTTTTATTAAGGTTGTGTTTTTGATGCCCCATCTAAAGCAACGTTATTATTTAACTTTCACCCTATACTTCAGAACTTCTGAAGTACCAGGAAGGAGCTGCGGAATTTTCCACATTATGTTTGTATACATATCAGGAGTGGCTATCTTCTCTTTTTCCTTTCCGTTTTCAACAACTCTGTACTTTACAGGTTCTGGAGAAAAGGACTTTCCCCCATCAATAGAAAAGAG
This sequence comes from Thermovibrio sp., assembly GCA_015488335.1. Taxonomy (GTDB): domain Bacteria; phylum Aquificota; class Aquificia; order Desulfurobacteriales; family Desulfurobacteriaceae; genus Balnearium. Next base: position 5,075 of record WFNZ01000042.1, on the reverse strand, counting down.
GGGATTACCGTTAGCCGAATGCTCCACATAAACGGTTGATTTAGGAATTTGAGCCTTTATTTCCACATTTTTCAAACCGTTCTTGGATATATTCTTAACAGTTATCTGATACTCAATAATGTCCCTGGGATAGACCTTTTCCGGAAGGGGTTTAAGTAACTCCCTCTTCTTGCCTCCTTTAATTTCATTAACAACTAAGAATCCCTTAGTTTCCAGCTTCAGAGGTTGAGAAGCAGAGAATGCAGGAGATGCTAAGAAAGATAGAACGAAAATAACAGGTAATACTAAGAGTAATAAGTATTTCCTCACCTTTTCCCCCTGTAAAGTTGTTTAATATCGGCAAAATTATAAACTTCTTCTTAGCAAAAAACTTTAAAAGTAATTAATTGTTATACTTGCTCTTTAATTGCTTTTCTAATTCATCTAACCTTTCTCTTTTAATGGCTTCTCTTATGCTTTTCATTAATTTAGAATAGTAATGAAGATTATGGATCGTATTGAGAATCACGGCGTTAATCTCTCCGGATACGTAGAGATGACGAAGGTAGGCCTTTGTAAAGTTTCTACAGGTGTAGCAGTCACAGTTGGGATCTAAAGGAGTAAAGTCTTTCTTATACTTGGCCGCCTTTATGTTTATCTTCCCTTCACTTGTAAAGAGTGTCCCGTTTCGGGCATTTCTTGTTGGCATTACACAGTCAAACATGTCAACGCCGTTTTCCACTGCTGTAATAATGTCTAAAGGAGTTCCAACCCCCATTAAGTAGCGGGGTTTGTCAGAGGGGAGCTCCGGCGCAACAAGGGCCGTTATCCTGTACATCTCCTCTTTCGGCTCTCCAACGCTTAAGCCCCCTATGGCGTAGCCGTCAAAGGGGAGTTTTGTGAGGAGCTCCACACATTTAAGCCTCAAATCTTCGTAAACCCCTCCCTGAACAATACCAAAGAGAGCAGTTTTATCTGTTGTTCTTGCTTTTATACTCCTTTCTGCCCAGCGAACAGTTCTCTCCATTGAGTGCTTCGCATACTCGTAGGTTGCAGGGTAGGGAGTGCACTCATCTAAAACCATTCCTATGTCAACTCCTATCCTCTCCTCAAACTCAACGACAAACTCAGGGGTAAAGAAGTGTTTTGACCCGTCTATGTGGGAGCGGAACTCCACACCCTCTTCCGTTATTTTCATAAGTTTCCCGAGGCTGAAAACCTGAAATCCTCCGCTGTCTGTAAGTATCAGCTCATTCCAGCCGGTAAAGGCGTGGATTCCTCCTGCAGACTCTATCACCTCAAGACCAGGTCTTAGGTAGAGATGGTAGACGTTTGAAAGAACTAAGTGGTAGCCCATTCGGGAAACCTGCTCCCAGGTAAGCCCCTTAACGGCTCCAAGGGTTCCAACGGGCATAAAGCAGGGGGTTTCTGTTACTCCGTGGGTTCCCTTTAAAAGGCCAAGCCTTGCCTTTCCACAGGTTTTAAGAACTGCAAACTCCATAGCTACTTTTCCAGGCCAACAAGAGAAAATGCTCTGTTTTCTGTAACGTAGCAGTCGTCTTCTATACGAACTCCTCCAAGTCCGGGGATGTAAACTCCAGGCTCAACTGTAACAACGTTTCCTTTCCTTAGAACCTCGTTTGATTTAGACGAAAGGGTGGGGGATTCGTGAACCTCCACTCCAATTCCGTGACCCAACGAGTGGACAAAATACTCGCCAAAACCTTTTTTCTCAAGGAACTCTCTTACTGCCCTGTCAACGCTCCTGCACGACTTACCGGAGCGGAGCTCCCTTATTCCTACCTCCTGAGCTTCCCTTACAGCATCGTAAATCTCTCTTAGCTGTGAAGGAACGTTGCCGATGAGGAAGGTTCTGGTTATATCTGAAACATAGCCCCTATAAACCGTTCCAAAGTCAACAATTACAATGTCTCCGTCTTTTATCTCCCGCCTTCCCGTTTCCCAATGGGGAACTGAAGAGTTGGGACCAGAGGCAACAATTGTGGGAAAGGCCTCTCCCTCTCCACCAAATTTAAAGAAAGCTGAAAGGAGCTCCCTCCTGAACTCAATCTCCGTTATTCCCGGTTTTAGAAAGTGGAGAACGCTTTTAATGGAGATTTCTGCAATCTGAACGGCTCTCGTTATCAGCGAGATTTCCTCTTCACTCTTAACTGCTCTAAACTCAGAGAGGAAACCCGGTTCCTCTTCCAGCTGGAATAGAGAGAGCCTTTTAACAGTAGAGAGTTTAACCCTGTTCGGGTCTAATATCAGAATCTCTATCCCTTCATCTTTCAGAAAACCTATAAGCTTCTCCCAACCTTCCCACTTTAGAACTTTAAATCCCCTTACTTCCTTTTCCGCCCTCTCAATGTAGCGGCCGTCTGTAAAGAAGTAGAATCGGCCATCTCCTGTAACTACTGCTATTCCAAAAGTTGACCTGAAGGATGTAAGGTAGAAGTTCTCTGCACTGTCTACGCTGAAAAAGGCCTTTTTCCCGTCTCCTACTTTCTTAGCTACAGAAAGTAGCTTCTCCATCAGAGGATATACCTCGTCAGGTCTTCATCTTTTATTATTCCTTCAAGTCTTTTCCTTACGTATTCTCTGTCAATAACAACTTTCTGCCCTTTCATCTCAGGAGCGTTGAAGGAAAGGTCTTCAAGAAGCCTCTCAAGAACGGTGTGAAGGCGCCTTGCTCCAATATTTTCTGCCTTTGTATTGGCTTCCTCAGCTATTCTGGCGATCTCCTCAATGCCGTCTGGAGTGAACTCTATGTCAACTCCTTCAGCAGCAAGAAGGGCTTTGTACTGTTTTGTAAGGGCGTTTTTTGGTTCTGTCAGAATTCTGACAAAGTCCTCCTTTGTAAGGGGCTTAAGCTCAACCCTTATGGGGAACCTTCCCTGGAGCTCCGGCAGCAAATCTGAAGGCTTTGCAATGTGGAAGGCTCCTGCGGCTATAAAGAGCATGTGGTCTGTCCTTACAAGGCCGTAGCGGGTAGAGACTTTACAGCCTTCAACTATGGGAAGAAGGTCTCTCTGAACGCCCTCCCTTGAAACGTCGGGGCCCCGAGCTCCACTCCTTGCTGCCACTTTGTCTATTTCATCTATGAAAATGATTCCCTGGTTCTCCGCCCTGTCTATTGCTTCCCTTATCACTTCGTCCATGTCTATCAGCTTCTGGGCCTCCTCCTGAGTGAGGTAGCGGAGAGCCTCTTTTACCTTCATCTTCCTGAGTTTCTTGGGCTTTGGAAGAAGAGAGGAGAGCATCTCTTGAATGTTCTGCATATCTCCGCCGAGGCCTATTACGTTGACCTTTGGCCCTTCAACCGTTACAGGTATTTCAACAGTCTCATCGTCAAGCTTTCCCTCTTTTAAGAGTTTCTTTACCCTGTTCCTTTCGTCTTTAAGGCGGGAGCTCTCCCTCTCAACGTCTGTCTGGGGTTTCTGTGGAAGGAAAACGTCAAAGAGGCTCTGAACGGACTGAGTCTGCTGGGGTTCGGGAACCATTATCTCTGCAAGTCTATCGTAGGCAAGCTCCCGTGCCCTCTCTTCAACTTCAGCAATTTTCTCCTCTTTAACCATATTAACGGCAATTTCAACCAGATCCCTTATTATTGACTCAACGTCCCTTCCAACGTATCCAACTTCAGTAAACTTTGTGGCTTCAACCTTTATGAAGGGAGCTCTCACAAGCTTTGCAAGTCTCCTTGCAATTTCAGTCTTTCCAACTCCAGTAGGGCCAATCATTATTATGTTTTTGGGAACAACCTCTTCCCTCATATCCTCAGGAAGCCTCTGGCGGCGCCACCTGTTCCTGAGGGCTATGGCAACGGCCTTCTTGGCCTCTTTCTGCCCTACAACGTATTTGTCAAGCTCTTCAACTATCTGCTTTGGCGTAAGGAAACTATCGTTTTTCCTTACGCCTTTCTTTTCAGGATTTTCTGAATCGGAGCTCCCAAAGAGCTTTTTGAACATTCGACCTCCTTAAGGCAGTTCTTCAACAACTATGTTTGTATTCGTATAGATACAGATGTTCCCTGCAATCTCCAGCGACTTGTAGGCAATATCTCTGGCCGAAAGGTCTGTATTCTGATAAAGGGCAGTTGCAGCAGCCTGAGCGTAAGGTCCCCCAGAACCTATAGCCATAACGGGAATGTCAGGCTCTATAACATCTCCATTCCCGGAAATAAGGAGAATTCTGGTTGTATCTGCAACTAAAAGCATTGCCTCAAGACGCCTTAAAACCCTGTCTGTTCTCCAGTCTTTTGCGAGCTCAACAGCAGACTTTAAAAGGTTTCCTCCGAAAGTCTGAAGTTTATCTTCAAACCGCTCTAAAAGGGCAAAGGCGTCTGCAACGGAACCGGCAAAACCGGTAAGGACTCTACCACCGTAAATCTTCCTGACTTTTCTTGCCCCGTTTTTAAAAACCGTATTCCCCAGCGTAACCTGACCATCTCCGGCCATGGCAACTTTTCCGTCTCTCAAAACGGCACAGATAGTTGTCCCTCTGAACTCCATCACTCCTCCAGGTTAAGAGAGGCAAACTGCCTCCTCCTTAAACGGGCCCCAACAAACTGTCCCAAAACGGCAACGGCTATGAGAAGGGGAGCAAACTTCCAGGGAACTCCAAGGCCGATCCTCAGGGCAATTATGAACGGTATCGGCAGGTGAACATAAAGGAACCATAGAGGTGAAAACTTCCTCACGCCTTCCCTGAGCCAGCCAAAGGGCAGGTTTAAAAGAAATGTAACAAAAACCACAAACATAAGCGTTTCCAAGGCTCTAACCTCCACAAGGTTTTAACGGTTAACAAATTTAGTGTTTCTCTCTTAAAGTGGCAAAACTACGGCACCACCCCCTTGACACCCTGACGCTTACTTCCTATATTACTCGTCAGCAAAGCTCCCCGGTAGCTCAGCTGGTAGAGCGGGTGGCTGTTAACCACCAGGTCGCTGGTTCGAGCCCGGCCCGGGGAGCCATTTTATTTTTAAGCAGAAAAAAGAAGAAAGAAAATAAAAAGGAGAAGGGAAGAGGAGCAGAGCAGAACTATCTGGTTGCCACTTTACTGTAAATAAACCTTCCACAGTAAGGGCATTTGGT
>WFNZ01000041.1 GCA_015488335.1 Thermovibrio sp. | reverse complement strand
CCTAAAAACATATAAAATTCTTGAATTTCCAAGAAACTTTGCTCCATTGTGCTCTTTTACTTCTGCATCTTCAGTAATTGAACCAAAATATAAATACTCTCCTGTTGGAAGTTTTATCGGTTTACCGCTTTCAAGAAACTCTAAAAGTGTATGATTCCTTATCTGTTTAGGATCTAATTTAACTAAATCTACATAGCAAAACAGTATATCTCTCAATTTATCAATCTGAACGTAAGGTGAATAATTCCTATTTATTAATTGAGATTCATAAAGCGTAACATACTTAAACTTAAAGATATTAATTAGAATATCGTGAAGCCAACAAGTAAAGAAAACAACAAACATAGTTGGAACTAATAAAGAGTAATCTTTAGCCATCTCTGTAACAACAATAATTGCAGCTAACGGTGTTCTGGCTGTTCCTGCAAATAGAGCAGACATACCTAACAGAGCAAAAACAGTAACGTTAAGACCAAAGATATAAGCAAATATCCCTCCCAGCATTGTTCCTATAAATAGCGTAGGAGCAAAAGTTCCCCCACTTCCACCTGAAGCTACTGTAAATACAAAAGCAATTAATTTAGCAAACAGCAAAATAAACATGAGTTTAAAAGGCAAATTTCCCAAAATTGCTTCCTGCATCCATCCGTATCCTCCACCAAGAACTTGAGGATAAAAGATAGCAATCAATCCAACTACTAATACACCTAAAGCCGGTTTAAAATGTGGTTTTACAGGTAATTTCCTAAAAAAGTCGCGCGTATAATAGAAAAAGTTAGCAATAAATATAGATAAAACCGCAGCTATTAAGCTAAACAGGATTAAAAGAAGATAAACATTTAACGAAACTATATGCAAATTCTTAGGAATTACAAAAATGGAATGCCAACCAAAGAGATATCCAAAGATTACATAGGCAACGAGAGCTCCGAATAGTATGATCATCAACTCTTTTATGCTAAATTCACTTTCAAGATATAGAACTTCCATCGCGAAAAAAGCGCTACCGAGGGGAGCCCCCGAAACTGCACTTAAGCCGGCTCCAACTGCCAGCAAAACCAATACTTCTCTCTCATCAAGAGAGAGTTTTCTGAAATTAGCATACAAATTACCTATACCGGCACTAAAAAGAGCTGTAGGTCCTGCTCTTCCTGCAGAACCACCCGTTCCTATTGTTATTGCAGAGGCCAGAATTTTTACAGGAACAACTATTGGCCTAACGTATCCCCCAGTTCTATGAAAAGCTCTTATTAGAGTATCAAGTCCATGACCTTCTGCTTCAGGAGCAAACGTATATACCAAAAATCCGGAAATTAAGGCGCCTAAAACCAGTACTAAAAAAGCGTTAAATGGGTGATAATTGTCAAAGATATGGAATTTCAACCTAACTATATCTATAACATCAGACGGGATATAACCTGCAAACAGCCCAAGAGAATACTTACTAACAAAATCCAACAGAACTAAAAAAATTTCTGCACATAAAGAAGCTATAAGCCCTAAAAGTAAAGCATCTATGAAAAGGTTAAAATTCTTCTTTATTTCATCCACAACAGATCCAGCTCAATAATTTGTATTTTTATATTTTACTAAATTATCAAACAGATAAACCCAACTCAAACTAACAGTTTTAGGAGCTTCTGAAAGAAAGGTTTGACATCTATCCAATCAACAAGAAGATCACATTTTTTTTTATTTTTCTGAACAAAATTCCTTTACTAATCAGAACACCAGTCAATCTTTTCATTTTTTCAGGGCGTTTCAAGAAAGCTACAAAGAGGAGATAGAAAGCGATTTACCCAGTCACAATCCCTTCACTTTTTCAGGGCATTTCAAGTTTAGAGGAATTATTCCTTGATGAACAAGGAGAAGAGTTGCAATCCCTTCACTTTTTCAGGGCATTTCAAGTCAATTTTTGAACAGTTGAAATCAGAGGGTTACAAAGTCGCAATCCCTTCACTTTTTCAGGGCATTTCAAGAGTACCCCATCATAACCTATTGAAAGACTTAGTGTTCACTTTTTGTCAAAAAGTAATACCCTTGTGTTTCAAGGGCTTTTACATTCTCGGCAGATTCACCCTTTTGAAGGGATTCCCTATTCAGTTTTCAAGGAACTTCACTAAAGATGATATACCATTTTACCTATCCAAGTCAAGTTCTATTGGAACACCAATTATAAATAAGGTTTTTATCTTAACAAATCTCAATCTGAAAAACTTAGCTAAGCTTTAGAACTGTCAGTTATGAAAATTTCAGGAGTTATAACCAGATTATTAATCCAATTTCTTTGAAAAGCTTTTAATACTGAAGAGCCCTACTCCATACACTCAAAGCAAACATTAGCTAATAAAAAGAGCATAGCTACTGTATAAAACCAGCTGGAAATTTAGAGAAGTTTTAGAGCAGGACTAAAACATCTGCTCAATTTGAATCAAATACTCATGCTGAAAATCTAAAGCTGCTCATATTCACCCAAAATCTGTTTTAGTTTAACATAATTTAGATTAACCTAAAAAACTTAGTATATCCAAATACCGGGTCTTTTTGAAATTTGCCGATTTTTCAGATTTAACAAAACTTATAGAGAAATTGCTAACCTTTTAGCGATTTTTGTGTAGAACTATTAAAAGAAATACTGCTAACATTAATCATCAGAATGAAAATCCCCAAACTTCTTCATCTGTATTGGAGAACTTTTGATTAATTTACTCTAAAACACCACAGTATAACCGCCTCTTTCTAAGAATTGAAGATAAGGAGAAATTAAGAGCTAAATTTATGTATGGATAAAGCAGCCTCCCGGAGAGAGGCCGCAGGGAAGTTAGTCTGGAAGTTTGTCAAATCCCGAGAGTTTAATTTCAAGCTCTTTCACGCCAATAGGAACTATTTTTCTGAAGGATTCTAAGAGAGCTCTATCTTCAAGAATTCTTGCCGCAGTTTGACTCTTTGTAAACTTGTAGTGTTTTGAAAGGAGAGACTTCAGAACGTCGTAGTCCCTCGGCTCAAGGCGTCTTATCTCCACGTAATCTCTGTTTATCTTCTCCTCTATATCAGGGTCTAAAACAAAGGCCGTTCCGCCGGTCATTCCGGCTCCGAAGTTCTTTCCTACCTTTCCAAGGATTACAACGATTCCCCTAACCATGTATTCGCAGGCGTGCTGGCCGGCTCCTTCTACAACTGCTATGGCTCCGCTGTTCCTTACGGCAAACCTCTCTCCTACCACTCCGCTGGCAAAGAGAGCTCCCCCCGTAGCACCGTAGAGAATCGTATTCCCTGCAATAACATTTTCGGTTGGCTCTCCGCTGAACTCTTCAGGGAACCTGAGAACTATTGTTCCGCCGCCCAGTCCTTTACCAACGTAATCGTTAGCTTCTCCAACAACCTCTAACAGAACTCCCCTGGGGATAAAGGCTCCAAAGCTCTGGCCGGCAACTCCTCTAAACCTTAGGTGAACAAGGTTTTCAGGAAGCCCGTCCTTCCCGAACAGGTTGACTATGTGGTAGGCAAGTGAAACCCCAACGCTCCTGTCTGTGTTTTTAATCGGGTATTCCTTGAAGAACTTCTCCCCTTTCTTAAGGTGCGGAAGAACATCTTTTACTATCTGGTCGTTGAGCTTTGATTCAACAGGGTTGTAGGGCAATTCCTTTCTCTTAAGCCTGTAAACAGGGTTTTTGACTATGGCTGAAAGGTCTAACTTCCTTGCAAGTGGGTATTTCTCAAGGAGCTCCCTGTTCTCCTCAAGCAAATCGTAACGGCCGATTATCTCGTCTAAGCTCCTGTATCCCATCTGGGCAAGAATTCTCCTGATATCCTCGGCAAGGAGCTTGAAGTAGTTGACTACCGTCTCAACGGCTCCTCTGAACCTCTTGATTCTGTTTTCGTCCTGGGTTGCTATTCCAACGGGGCAGCGGTTCGTGTGGCAGTCTCTATCCATAACGCAGCCTTCGGCAATCATTGCGGCTGTTCCAAATCCAAACTCCTCTGCCCCCATAAGGGCGGCAATAACAACGTCTCTTCCGACCTTAAATCCGCCGTCAACCCTTAAGGCCACGTTTTCCCTCAGCTCGTTGTTTATAAGCTCCCTCTGGGTTTCAGAAAGGCCAATCTCCCAGGGAAGGCCTGCTCCCTTTATGGAAGAGAGTGGAGATGCTCCCGTTCCGCCGGAAGCTCCGCTTACCTGAACGATGTCTGCCTTGGCCTTTGCAACTCCACAGGCAACGGTTCCAACACCAACCTCAGAAACTAACTTTACGGCAATTCTTGCCTTTGGATTTGCGAGCTTCAGGTCGTAGATGAGCTGGGCAAGGTCTTCAATTGAGTAGATGTCGTGGTGGGGAGGAGGTGAGATGAGGGCAACGCCGGGAACTGAGAACCTTAAAGAGGCTATGTAGGGAGTAACTTTGTGGCCGGGAAGGTGGCCGCCCTCTCCGGGCTTTGCTCCCTGGGCGATTTTTATCTCTATCTCCTCGGCAGATGCAAGGTAGGCAGGAGTTACACCGAAACGCCCTGAGGCTACCTGCTTAATCTTGCTGTTCCTGATTGTTCCATACCTTTCAGGGTCTTCTCCGCCCTCTCCGGAACAGCTCTTGCTTCCCAAGATGTTCATAGCCTCAGCTATTACCTCGTGGGCGATTTTAGAGAGAGCTCCCACAGACATCCCCGGCACCATGAGCCTTTTAACAATTGACTCAACGGGCTCAACCTCTTCAATCGGTATCGGTTCCCTATCGGATTTAATCTTCAGCAAATCCCTTATGTAAACCGGCCTTTCATTAACGGCCTCAACAACTTCCTTAAAGTCTTCATACTTTCCGCTCCTTGCAGCCTTAAAGATTCCGCGAACAACTTTCGGGCTCCAGGAGTGGTAGATACCGCCGGGGCGGAAGCGGAGCTCCCCTGAAGGCTCCGGCTCAGTTTTTTCTTCCGCCTGCTTAACCCTTTCC
>WFNZ01000040.1 GCA_015488335.1 Thermovibrio sp. | reverse complement strand
GGCTCAATGAACCTGCGGAACACCTCAATTACAAGCCCTATCGGGCTTCTTACCACTTGCCCCGCAGGGCGCGTGTCCCTTATTCTCCTGTCAAAGACCGCTTTTGACGGCGATGTTTGAATTTATGCCTCTCTTCCCAGCCTGTCAACCCTTTCTGGCCGGTTTCTGAGAGGCTCATTCAACTTTGACGGTGGGAAATATAGAATGCTCCCTGTAGAGTGTCAAGGGGGATCTTAAGAATTTAGTGATTTTGGATTAAAAAGAGCAAAAAGGCTATAGCTTCCATTGCTTTTTCGGAGCTCCGCCACAGCTCCCTTTTTAAAGGCAATCTTTGAAGGGCTCAGACAGGTGAGATAGTTGAGGAAAAGAGAAAGGTCAGGTTCATGGCCAACTAGAATAAGGTTCTTCCTCTTTCCATACTTTTTATGGACTTTTAAGTAGTCCTCCGGCTCGGCATCGGGGGAGAGAAGCTCCTCTACTTTTAATTCACTCCTTATTTTTTCTGCAAGGATCTTTGCTGTGTGGAGAGCTCTCTCACAGGGTGAGGAGACTATCAAGGCTTTCTCTGGAAGGATAGGTTCAAGCCAATCAAGGAATTTTTTGAACTCTTCAATGCCTTCTTCTGTTAGGGGACGGAGGCAGTCGTCTTTGTTCCACTTCTCTCTCTTCAAAGCCTTTGCGTGTCTTACAAGGAAGACTCTCTTACCCATCTCTCAAAGAACTCCTGTGAGTTGAAATCTCTCTTCTCTGGCCTTGTATAGGTTCCATCACTCTGGAGAATTCTTGCTTTGGCTGTGTCTTTAAGCTGTATCTCAAGTATTTCCTTGAGTTTCTTCTTAAGTTTTTCATTTTTTATAGGAATAAGGGTTTCAACCCGCCTGTGGAAATTCCTTGGCATCCAGTCGGCACTACTTATAAAGAGCTGGTCATCTTTACTAAAGTAAAAGATACGGGAGTGCTCAAGGTATTTTCCAACGATACTTATGACCTTAATGTTCTCACTAACTCCAGGAATCCCAGGCCTCAGACAGCAAATTCCCCGAACTATCAAATCTATTTTTACCCCTCTCTGAGAGGCTTTATAGAGGGCTTCAATAACTTCAGGGTCAACTAAGGAGTTCATCTTTGCAACTATTCTTCCTTTTTCTTTTAGAGAAGTCTCTGCTTCTATTAGCTCAAGGATTTTCTTCTTTAGATTTACAGGGGAAATGAAGATCTCTTTTAGTTTTGGTGGATGAAAGTAACCAGTTATAACGTTGAATATGCGGGAGACGTCCTCTCCGAGGCTGTCGTCTGAAGTTAGAAAGCTTACATCTGAGTAGATTTTCGCAGTTTCCACGTTGTAGTTACCCGTTCCAAGGTGAAGATAACGTTTAATTCCGCTTTCCTCTTTTCTAACAATCATTAGGAGCTTCGCATGGGTTTTAAGTCCGGGAACCCCGTAAACTACATGGACTCCATCTTCCTCTAATTTTCTTGCCCAGACGATATTGCTCTCTTCGTCAAATCTGGCTTTTAGCTCAACTACAGCAGTTACCTCTTTTCCGTTCTGGGCGGCCTTGCTGAGGGCTTCAACTATGGGGGAGTTCTTACCCACTCTGTAGAGGGTCTGCTTTATGGCGAGGACATTAGGGTCTTCAGCAGCCTCTTCAACAAGTTCAACTATTGGATCAAAGGACTCGTAAGGGTGGAAAAGGACAGCTTCTCCTTTCTTTAAGGTAGTAAAGACTCCAACTTCAAACTGGGGAGGATAGTAGGGAATGTAAGGGGGAAACTTGAGGTCTGGTCTATCTATTTCTCTGTAGAGGCTCCAGAGGTCTGAAAGGTTTAAGGAGATTTTTAGTCTGTAGATGTCGTCGTCGGAAAGTTCCAACTCGTCTTTCAGAAAAGAGAGTACCATTTCCGAACCGCCGTTTATCTCAAGGCGAACAGGCTGGCCAAACCGTCTTTTCCTCAGACCTTTTTCAATCTCTTCTAAGAGGTCATCTGCCTCGTCTTCTTGAATTACTATGTCGGCATCGCGGGTTATTCTGAAGGTGGCAATACTGCGAATTTTCTGGTTGGGGAAGAGCTCACTCAGGTGCTCAAGTATCAGTTCCTCTAAGTAGATGTAGGAATTTTCTTCAAGTTTCACAAACCTTGGAAGAACTTTTGGAACTGGAACGAGACCAAATCGGAGCTCTTCAGAGAGCATTTCAACGATAATGTTGAAGGAAAGGGATGGAAGGTGGGGAAATGGATGTGTAAGATCAACTGCTAAAGGTGTTAGAACGGGGAAAACGAGTTCTTTGAAGTATTTATCAGCCTTCTTCTTAAGTTTCTTGGGGAGCTCCCTGTAAGTGTAGAGCTTTATTCCCTCTTCTTTGAGAAGTTTAATCAGGTTTTTGTAGTCTTTTTCGGTTGTCCTGAGGAGCTCCCTTGTCTTCTTGGATATCCTTTTCAACTGCTCTTTCGGAGTTAGACCATCAAAGGAAGGCCTGTTTACTCCAGCAGTAACCTGTTTTTTCAGTCCAGCAACCCTTATCATGAAGAACTCGTCAAGGTTTGTGAAGAAGATGGCTATGAACTTTAAGCGCTCAAGGAGTGGATTGGTCTCGTCTTCAGCCTCCTCCAAAACTCTTCTGTTGAACTCAAGCCAGGAGAGTTCCCTGTTTATGTACAGTTTCGGATCTTTCAGGTTAACACTTCCCATCTACCACTACCTTTTTGTAGATAAGACCTTCTCTTAAACCGTAACGGGAGATTATCAGTTCCTTACACTTAAATATATCCATAAGCTCAAGGGCTACTACGGCAGCAACCGTAACAGTTTGAGCCCGGCTTATAGGAATACTGTAAAGGCGGGATATCTCCTGCGGTTTAAGGGTTAAGAGCTTTTCAACTATTGACTTCAAGGCTTTCCTTTTTATCCTTCTCTTCCCGTGAACCTTCTTTAAAGCCCTAACGCTACCGCCTACCCCTACCAGAACAGAGCTCTCGTAGAGGTCAAAGTCGTAGGGATTAACGTAATGGCGGACTTTCCACCTTACTACCTTAACGTCCTTAACAAAACCGTTTTCAACAACGTCTTTAAACTCAAGGGTTCCTAAAGGGTAGCTCTTGCACTTTTGGGGCTTCCTGTTCCAAATTTCGCAGACTTCCAGACTTCCACCGCCTATGTCAAAAAGGAGACAGTTGTCTGCTTTAACGTCTAAGAGAGCTCCAAGAGCAGAGTAGTAAGCCTCCTCCTCTCCTGAAAGGAGAACAACGTCAAAAAACTTCCTCACTCTCTTAAGAATTTCATCTCTATTCTCCGCAACTCTTAGAACGTAAGTAGCAACCGCAAGTGTACAGTCGGGGTTAAACTCTTCAACCTGCCGTCTAAAGCTCCTTAAGGTTAAAAGGAGTTCCTCAACTCCCTCGTCAGTCAGTTTCCCATTTTTCAGGTAGTTGAGAAGTCTCAGATAAATGGACTCTGAAAAAACCTTCTTTATCTTCTTTCCTTTCACCTCGTAAAGAAAGAGTTTAACTGTATTTGATCCGATATCAACAACGGCAACCCTTTTCAAATCAGAACTCCTCCTTAAGGAAACGGAGAGCCCCCTCTTGAATCGGCTGGAGAAGTGGTGGTGGAGTTATCGGTGGAAAGGCAACAGTTGTAAGTGAAAGAAGTTCATCTGGTTTCTTACCGGCGGCTATAAGGTTAGATAGGAAATCAACCATTGATGAAACGATTTTGCTCTCTCCTATAACTTCCCCTCCAACGAGTCTTCCGTTCTTCAGGAAGTAAAGTTTGACGGTTAATGGATTGGCACTTAGAGCCATAGGATAGGCATCTGCAGAGTCAACTGTTATCTCTTTAAAAGAGAAGCCTTTTCTCAAGAGGAGTTCCTCTGTATAACCTGCAAATCCGTAGAACTTTCCACCTACCTCCGTTACTCCTGCAGGCACTACTCCTGTATCTTCAACCTGCGGACCCGAAACGTTGGCGCCTGCTATCCTACCGTCCCTCGCAGAAACTGAAGCAACCATTCCCGGGGTAAACTCTCCATCTACGGCACTTGTGTGGTAAATGCAGTTTCCGGCTGCCAGAATGTTGTCGGCAGAAGTCCTGAGGTATCTATCAACCTTTATGAAACCTTTCTCTGTATCTATACCCGCATCAACGGCAAGCTTCGTGTTCGGAAGGAAGCCTATGAAAATAAAAACAAGGTCAGCTTCAACTTTCCCGGAACTCAAAAGGACTCTTTCAACAGTTTCACTCCCTTCAAAACCGATAACTTTCTCTCCCTTAAGGATTTCAACACCTTGAGATTTAAGCGCTCCCTCCATCTCCTCAAGAGTTTTAGAGGAGAAAGCCCCCGATGCAATCCTGTTTGAGGCCTCAACAACGGTTAGTCTCTTTCCCGACATATTCCTGCTAATAAGGTCTGCAAAGCCAACGGAGATGAAGCCACCGCCAACAAGAACGATGCTCTTAGCCTCCTTAACCTTTTGGGCAATTTCAGAAATGGCAGAGGTGGAGACGTCTATGTAGTAAACGTTCTTAAGCTCAGCCCCCGGAACGTTCAACCTCCTTGGAACCCATCCCGTTGAGAGAATGAGCCTCTCGTAGGAGATGGCTTTCCCTCCCGCTGTAAAGAGGGATGAGTCGTTAACGTTCAGGGAGACAACCCTGTCTATGAGGAGCTCCGCCCCCATATCCTTAACTTTACCCAACGGGTACCTGTTCTCCTCGGGGCTTATAACTCCAGAGACAACGTAGGGAACCGCACAGGGTATCTGGAGGTCTTCCCTGTCGTTTATGAGTAGAATTTTCCTTTCGGGGTAGAGTCTCCTTACAGTTTTTACGGCGTTAAACCCCGCAGGGCCTCCTCCCACAACTACAACATCGTAGCGCTCCATCTCTCCCTCCTATAGAGAATTCCTATCCATATTCCTTTATATATTCTATACACTTTTCAACTTCCCACCTGCTGCCGATAATAACAGGAACCCTCTGGTGGAGCTCGTGGGGAAAGATGTCAAGGAGGGATTGAGTCCCATCCGATGAGAGTCCTCCAGCCTGTTCTATCAGGAAGGCCATGGGCTTGGCCTCGTAGAGAAGCCTCAGTTTTCCATTTGTGTTCTTCTCATCTGCCGGATAGATGAAGATTCCCCCTTTAAGGAGAGTCCTGTGAACGTCTGCAACCATTGAGCCAACGTACCTCTGGGTGTACTTCTCTGTCTTCAGGTAGTCTATGAACCACCTTAAACCTTCGCTTATCCACTTGTTTCTGTTGGCCTCGTTGATTGAGTAGATTTTTCCCTTTTCAGGGAGCTCTATCTTAGGATGAGAAAGGAGGAAGTTTCCAGACTCAGGATCTAAAGTGAATCCTACAACTCCGTCTCCAAGGCTCATAACGAGCATCGTTGAGGGGCCGTAGATAACGTAACCTGCAGCTATCTGTTCTCTTCCAGGCTGCATAACTGTATCTTTGTGGATTGAGAAGATGGTTCCGATACTTACGTTTACGTCTATGTTTGACGAACCGTCAAGAGGGTCAAAGGCAACGGCATAGCCAGACTCTGAAACTATAAGAGCGTCCTCAATCTCCTCCGACGTAATCTGGCACGCTTTCCCGCAGTTTTTAAGATTCTCAAGGAGTATCTCGTTTGCAAGCTCGTCAAGTTTCTGAACCTCTTCTCCCTGAACGTTTACCTTCCCGGCACTTCCAAGAATCCCCAAAAGGCCAGCTTTTCTTACCTTGCCGGCAATCTCTTTACAGGCAGCAGCAATCTCGTTGATTAAGAGAATGAGCTCGTCCGTTACGTTGGGGTTCTCCCCTTTCTTTTGAAAGAGGTAGGCAGTAAGTGGTATAGCCATCTTTCCCTCCCTTTATGCAGATTTTTTCTCCTTCGTCCTCAGCATTCCGCAGGCGGCAGATATATCCTGACCTCTGGAATCCCTTATAAAGGCGGCTATGTTGTGATCCCACAGGACTTTCTGGAATTTCTCTATATCCTCCCTTGGGGTTGGTTGAAAGGGAGCTCCCGGATAGGGGTTAAAGGGTATTAAGTTCACTTTAACGGGAATTCCTTTAATCAGTTTAACAAGCCTTCTCGCGTCTTCCAATGAGTCGTTTACTCCTTTAAGCATAACGTATTCAATCATTATCCTTCTGTTGTTGTCTGCAGGGTAGCGCCTTAAAGCTTTCATTATTTCGCCGATAGGCCAGCGCCTGTTCATGGGAACAATCTTTTCCCTCTGCTCATCGGTTGTGGCGTGGAGTGAAACGGCAAGTTTTACCTTGTTCATCTCCTTTGCCATCCTGTCTATTCCGGGAACAACGCCAACGGTTGAGACGGTAACTTTGCGGGTTGAGAGGTCTAACATGTCTTTGTGGGTCATTATCTCAACGGCCTTTTTAACGTTATCAAAGTTTAAAAGGGGTTCTCCCATTCCCATAAAAACAACGTTTGAGATTCTCCTGTTCTCTCCAACGTCTCTCTGAACGTGAATATACTGGTCAACGATCTCTGCCGCAGTAAGGTTCCTTGTGAAGCCGTCTTTCGCAGTTAAGCAGAACTTACATCCGGCAGGGCATCCAACCTGAGTAGAAACGCAGAGGGTGTTCCAGTCTTTTTCGGGAATGAAGACAGACTCAATCCTGTTCCCATCTGAGAGCTCAAAGAGGTATTTCCTCGTTCCGTCCGTAGACGCTTCAATTTTAACGGTTTTCAGAACGTCTATTCTGGCCTTCCGGGAAAGGAGCTCCCTGGCCTTTTTACTGAGGTTTGTCATCTCGTCAAAGCTCTTAACCCTTTTTTTGTAGAGCCACTGGGCAATCTGCTTTGCCCTGTAAGGTTCAAACCCTAATTCCTTAACAAACTCCTTCAACTCTTCCATGTTAAGGTTTTTTATATCAACCATTTTGTCTCCTCTTAACAGTTCTGTAGATACCGTAGGCCGTTGAACCCAAAAATGCAACTGTTATAAGGAGAGATAATAGAAAGCTAACTTTACTCATTTATCTCCTCTGCCTCATCAATGAGCATTACGGGAATGTCGTCAACTATCGGATAGGCCAGCTTACACTTGTGGCAGACAAGTTTCTGTTCCTTTTCCCTGTACTCAAGGTCTCCTTTACACTTGGGGCAGACCAGGATTTTGAGGAGCTCCTCCGGAACCATACCAACCTCCCTGAAACTCTTGACACGATAAAACATAAGACATAATTTTCCTTACCGCAAAGCGGAGGGGTGGCCGAGTCTGGCTGAAGGCGGGTGACTTGAAATCACCTGAGGGCCTAACCAGCCCTCCGGGGGTTCAAATCCCTCCCCCTCCGCCACAGTAAAATGGGCCCGTAGCTCAGCTGGTAGAGCAACGGACTTTTAATCCGTAGGTCGGAGGTTCGAATCCTCCCGGGCTCACCACTTTCCTGGAGAGGTGG
The DNA here is from genome assembly GCA_015488335.1 of Thermovibrio sp. Classification (GTDB taxonomy): domain Bacteria; phylum Aquificota; class Aquificia; order Desulfurobacteriales; family Desulfurobacteriaceae; genus Balnearium. Next base: position 13,848 of record WFNZ01000040.1, on the reverse strand, counting down.
CCGAGCTGGCTGAAGGCGCCCGCCTGCTAAGCGGGTGTACGGGTTTAAAGCCCGTACCGCGGGTTCGAATCCCGCCCTCTCCGCCACTTCCCAAAACAGTACTCACTTCATCAATAAAATATTCAGGTAGCGAAGAGTAAGGATTTGAACCGCTATTAGAAGTGACATAGACCAAAGAACACTTATCTTTCAAACTATTCAAAACCTGTTTCCAGAGTTCCTTAGGAACACCTGTAACTATGCAGGCCGACTTATCTCTATCTGGCGAAGGTAAAAGCTTTTTTAAGTTTGAGTAGTCAGATTCAAAAATAACAACAGCATCTGAAATGGAAAAAAAATCCTCCTTAGGTAGAGTCCCCGGGTTTAAAACAACAACGTAGTTTCCTTTTGACTTCACATATCGGTATATCTCTCTGTAGTAAGGGAGTTTGTCAGGATTAACCGATACTTCATCAAAGAAAAACCCCGAAATTTCCGGATAAAACTCAAGCCATTTATCAATTTCCAATTTAACTTCTGAAATTTTCTTCTCTCCCCAGGAAGTATAGATATAACCAACAGGACTTTTCCCTCCCTTCCGAAGTTCAGATATAAGGTCAGAAAAGAGTGGATCTACTTCCACCCCGGGACCGTTATCCGGATTAACGATAACGTAGAAACTTGAAGAGGAGGGAGCTCCCGCCAGAACATCATAGAGATCTTCGTCCCTAAAATAGGCCGGAACTAAAAGTCCAGTAAAACTTGAATCACTATTAGAATAACTGAGACTACCATCACCTGAACCACAACCAGTTAAAAAGAGAAAGAAAAGAGGAAGAAAAAACCTCAGCAAATCGCCTCCACTCAGTCAGTTTAAAGTCCAAATTATCATATAATTGGCAAACGAGAAACCGAAGAGAGGATTGAAGATGAGAATAGTTGACCTGAGAAAGGAAAACTGGAAGGAAAACCCGGAGCTCTCCCGGATAAGAAACAGAGGACAAGGTCTTGAATCAAAGTACGCTCCAGCAGTCCTTGAAATCATAGAAAACGTTAGAAACTTTAGGGATAGAGCAGTATTCGGTTACGCGAAAAAGTTTGATAGGGTTGAACTCTCTTCTGAAAATGTAAGGGTTTCAGACGAGGAAATTGAAGAAGCCTTTAAAAAAGTTCCTGAAGACGTTGTTAAAGCAATAGAGTTTGCCGTTGAAAGGGTTAAGAAATTCCACGAACACCAGAAAGAAAACTCCTACTTTGTAACAGAGCCGGGAATCCTTTTAGGCCAAAAAGTAACGCCGCTGGAAAGCGCTGGAATTTACGTTCCGGGTGGTAAAGCTTCATATCCTTCTTCCGTCATTATGAATGCAGTCCCTGCAAAAGTAGCAGGAGTTAAAAAGGTTGTAATGATAACTCCTGCCATCGGCTCCCTTGAAATTAACCCATACTCGTTAGTTGCTGCAAAGCTTTCCGGCGTTGATGAGATTTACAGAGTTGGAGGAGCTCACGGTGTTGCAGCAGTAGCTTTTGGAACAGAGAGTATCCCAAAAGTTGACAAAATAGTAGGGCCTGGAAACATCTACGTGGCCCTTGCAAAGAAGTTCCTCTTTGGAACGGTTGACATAGACATGGTTGCTGGCCCAAGTGAAATACTTGTAATTGCAGATGAAACTGCGAACCCCGACTGGGTAGCAACAGACCTCCTCTCTCAGGCGGAACACGACGAGCTTGCAGGGGCGTTTTTGGTTACCCACAGCGAAAAGCTGGCTGACGAAGTTGTCAAAGCTGTAGAGGAGAAACTCCAGAAGTTAAAGAGAAAGGAGATTGCAGAAAAGTCAATAGAGAACTTTGGAACAGTTTTCATAACGAGGGATGTTTACCACTCCTGTGAGGTTGCAAACGAGGTAGCTCCAGAACATTTAGAAGTTGCAACATCTGAGCCATTTGCCCTCTTAGACCACATTAAACATGCAGGGGCAATCTTCTTAGGCCACTACACGTGTGAGAGTTTAGGGGACTACGTTTTAGGCCCCAACCACGTTCTTCCAACGGGAGGAAGCGCAAGGTTCTTCTCTCCCCTTGGGGTTTACGATTTCATCAAGCGCTCATCAGTCCTCTACGTAAGCCCGGAAGGGTTTAAAAGGGTAAGCGGCGCAGCAAGGGAGCTTGCCGAGTGTGAAGGTCTTGAAGCCCACAGGCTTGCCGTTGAGGTAAGAGAAGCTGTAAAGATGGTAATCAAAGCTACTGAAGCGGTGAGGGAGTAATGGAACACCTCCTTTCTGCAGAAGAGATAACGCCGGAAGTTTTCGGCGAGATTTACCAGACGGCTCAGAGTGTTAAGAGAGCTCTCAGAGAGGGAAGAAAAAAATTTTCCGTTTTAAGAGGAAAGTGCGTTGTAAACCTCTTCTTTGAGCCATCTACGAGGACGAGGTCTTCCTTTGAGAAGGCGGGAAAGTTCCTCTCTGCAGACGTTATCAACATAAGCACTTCCACAAGCTCTGTTAAGAAGGGAGAGAGTTTAGTAGATACGCTGAAAAACCTTGATATGATGCACCCCGACGTTATTGTTCTGAGGCACCCGTGTGAGGGAGCTCCATACACGGCAAAGCCCTTTGTTCGGGCAGCCATAGTAAACGCTGGAGACGGAAGACACCAGCACCCAACACAGGCTCTGTTAGACGCAGCAACGCTGAAAGAACACTTTGGAACACTTGAGGGAAAGAGAATCACGATAGTTGGGGACATTGCCAACAGCAGGGTTGCCCGCTCAGACGCAATTCTCTTTAAAAAATTAGGTGCAGAGGTTTTCGTCTACGGCCCGTCAACGATGATGCCAAGGTATCCAGAAGCTATGGGAGTTAAAGTTTTGAAGAGTTTTGATGATGTCTGTGACGTCTCAGACGCAGTAATCCTCTTAAGAATTCAGCTTGAGAGGTTAAACGCGAAAAAGACGTTTCCGTCTATAAGGGAGTATGCGGAGCTCTTTGGTTTAAACAGGGAAAGGTTGAAAAAGCTGAAGCCTGAAACCGTGATTCTCCACCCGGGGCCTTTCAATAGGGGAGTTGAGCTTACAAACGACGTTGTAGTCTCAGACAGAACTCTTATTTTTAATCAAGTTGAAATGGGACTTGCCGTAAGAATGGTAATCCTTTCACTTATGTGTAACAGATTAGAAAAACTGAAGGAGGAAGTCTAATGACAAGAGGTGCAAAAATAGGAGCTCTCACACTGGTTGGTTCCCTTGTTCTCATTGCTGGCTGTATAAAAGGAGGAATTCTTAACAGAGACCTCGTTTTTAAAACAAAGAATGGAGATGTTATTTTCAGCCACCGTTACCATGTTAAAGTCCAGAAACTCCACTGTTACTACTGCCATCCCAGGCTCTTTAAAAAGAGGTTTGGAGCTGACAAGTTTACAATGAGAGATATATGGAACGGCAGGTATTGTGGTGCATGTCACAACGGTAAAATCGCGTTTGATGCCAGAAATCCCAAAAACTGCTCAAGGTGCCACAAGCAGACAACCGGGGAGAAGTAATGGGAAGGCTTCTCTTTAAAGGGGGAACGGTTGTTGACCCTTCACAGGGAATAAACGGCGTTTACGACGTTTTAATTGAAGGGGAAAGGGTAGTTAAGGTTGAAAAAAATATAGACAGCGTAGAAGCCGAGACAGTCATAGATGTTTGCGGCTTAACCCTCACTCCCGGCTTCATTGACCTCCACTCCCACCTGAGGGACCCGGGGCAGGAGTGGAAAGAGGACATAGAGTCCGGCTCAAACGCCGCAGTGGCCGGCGGTTTTACCTCTGTCTGCTGTATGGCAAATACAGACCCTGTTAACGACAACCCCACAGTTACCAGATACATAATTGAGAAAGCTCAGAAAATTGGCCTGTGCGACGTTTTCCCTATTGGAGCAATAACAAAAGGGCTTAAAGGAGAGGAGCTTGCAGAGATAGGCTTAATGGTGAAAGCTGGCATTGTTGCAATTTCAGACGACGGAGAAACTCCTAAAGACTCAAAGGTTCTCAGGAACGCAATGGACTACGCAAGGAGCCTTGGAATACCGGTTTTTACCCACTCGGAAGATAAGTCCCTCTCCGCCGGCGGCCACATGAACGAAGGGCCCCTCTCAAGTCTCTTAGGAATTCCTGGAATGCCACCGGAGGCTGAAGACATTGGAACGATGAGAGACATTCTGATTGCAAAGCTGACCGGTGCCCACATCCACGTCTGCCATGTTTCAAGTAGGGGAGCTCTCCAGATAATAGAGTCTGCCAAGCAGGAAGGGGTAAGGGTCACCTGTGAGATAACTCCCCACCACTTCACCTTAACGGAAGATGCAGTCAGAGAGTTCAACACAAACGCAAAGATGTGCCCACCGTTAAGAACCGAAGAACACGTTGAGGCCTGCAGGAATGCCCTTAAAACGGGAGTTGCCGACGCAATAGCAACAGACCACGCCCCCCACTCTGAAGATGAAAAGTTGGTAGAGTTCTGTCAGGCTCCGTTTGGAATAATAGGCTTCCAAACAGCTCTTCCCCTCTCCCTCAACCTTGTAAGGGAAGGCTACTTAACTTTAGAGCAGTTGGTTGAGAAGCTCTCAGTCAATCCGGCGAAGATAATAAGGAAGGGAGATATCGGAACACTAAAACCGGGAGCAAGGGCAAACATCACAGTTTTTGACCCTGAAGAGGAGTTCACCTTAACAAAGGACTTGATAAAGTCTAAAAGCTTCAACACTCCATTCTTGAATCAGAGGCTGAAAGGAGCGGTGAAATTTACGGTATACAGTGGTAAAATTGTCTATAAATCTGTGTAAGGAGCTCCCATGCACCAGCAACCCGGCTTCAGCTTCTTTGACCTCTTCTGGCTCCTCATTATTCTTTTCTCACTTTGGCCTCTCTTCCAGCAGAAAAACCTTGAGTGGGCAAGGCTAAGGCTCATAAGGGAAATTGAGAAGAAGAGGAAATCCCGTGTCATCACGATGATCCACAGGCAGGAAAGGCTGGCCTTCATGGGATTTCCCCTTGTCCGGTTCATAACAATAGAGGACTCAGAGAGAATCCTCAGGGCAATCAGGATGACCCCTGAGGATATGCCCATAGACCTGATAATCCACACACCCGGCGGCTTAGCCCTTGCGGCAACTCAGATAGCCTCGGCGCTTGCAAAACACAAAGCCCCTGTAAGGGTAATCGTTCCCCACTACGCGATGTCCGGAGGAACACTCATAGCCCTTGCGGCAGATGAAATAATCATGGATCCAAACGCAGTCTTAGGCCCCCTTGACCCCCAGCTTGGGCAGTTCCCCGCTCCGTCAATAGTCAGGGCAGTCAGGGAGAAACTCCAGCACGACAGAACCAGCGTAAAGGACGAAACCCTCATCCTTGCAGACGTTGCAGAGAAAGCCCTCTTCCAGATGAGGGAGACGATTGAGAGAATCTTAAAGCTAAAAGGCCACGATACGGAAAAAGCCAAAAAGATAGCTGATCTTTTGACTTCCGGTTACTGGACTCACGACTACCCGTTAACGGTTGAGGTTGTTGAATCTTTAGGGTTAAACGTTTCTACAGATGTGCCGAAAGAGGTCTACGACCTGATGGAGCTCTACTACCAGCCCTCCGGCCAAGCTTCTGTCCAGTATATCCCCGTCCCCTACGGAGAACCAAAAAAAGGGGAGGTGCCGATAAGGAAACCACATTAGGAGCGTTAAAGTGTTCAAAATAGGAGACAAAGTGGCATACCCGCCCCACGGAGTAGGGGTAATTGAAGGAAAAGAAGAGAGGGAGATAGGGGGGAAAAAGGTTGTATACCTCAGAATAACTCTCATAGGGAAGAACATGTCAATTCTGGTTCCCCAGGAGAGTGCAGAGACTTCCGGAATAAGGCCTGTTCTATCTGAAGAAGAGATTGAAGAGCTCTTCCAGTTTCTCTCAGAAGTTCCAACGAACATCAGCGAAAAGTGGACCGTTCGCCACAGGCTCAACGTTGACAGGCTGAAAACGGGAAATGTTAAGGAACTTGCAACGGTTGTAAGGAACCTCTCCTACAGGTCTAAGGAGAAGGAGCTCTCCTACTCTGAAAAGAGAATGTTTGAAGAGGCATTCAGTAAACTTGCAGAGGAAATAGCGCTTTCCCTGGGAGAACCGGTGAGAAAAGTTAAACAGAGGATGAGGAAGATCCTTAAAGAGGTTAAGAACAAGTGATAACAAAAATTGTAGGCGGTTTTTTCCTCTTCCTCATCTTTGTAACGATTGTGATCTTTAAGAACTACGGCTTTACACTCACCCAGTCTCTTATTTTAGGAATATTCATAACAGCAGCCTCGTTTCTCTTTTACCAGTTCGTTTTAAAGAGAAAACTCTCTGTAAAGGTAATTCTGCTGTTCTTTGCTGGATTCTACTTAGGGCTTTACCTGGCAAAGGGAATTACCCTCTCCCTCTACCCCATCTTTTCCTCTTTCACCTATCTGCAGGACATCCTCTTCCTCACTCTTCCCTACCTCTTCGCCTTTTTAGCGGTTGAGCTTGGAGCCAATAAACCTTTAAGCCAGCTGTTGAAGGAGGAATCTCCCCTCTACTGCACCCCAAAAGTTGTTGACACCAGTGCCCTGATAGATGGGAGGGTTTACGAAATAGCAAAAATAGGGTTCATTGAGGGGAAGATAATTATTCCGAGGTTTGTTCTTGAGGAGCTCCAGCTCCTTGCCGATTCAACAGACCCAACGGTAAGGACAAAGGGGAAAAAGGGGTTAGAGATTGTCTCAAAGCTCAGAACACTTGAAAAACCGCCGGTTGAGATCTACGAGAGGGATTTCCCCTGGATAAGGGACGTTGACGCGAAACTGGTGGAGCTCTCAAAGAGGCTTAACGCAAAGCTGATAACAACAGACTACAACCTGAACAGGGTGGCAACGATAAAGGGAGTTGAGATACTGAACATCAACGACCTTGCAAACGCACTGAAGCCGGTTGTTGCCGTTGGGGAGGAGCTTGTTGTCTTCCTGGTTAAAGAGGGTAAGGAGAAGAACCAGGGAGTTGGCTACTTAGACGACGGAACGATGGTTGTAGTTGATAACGCCAAACACCTTATAGGACATAAGGTTAAAGTCCTTGTTAACAACATACTTCAGACATCTGCCGGGAAGATAATCTTCGGCAGGCTGAAAGAGGTGGTAAAGTGAGGGTTGCAGTTATCCCGGCCGCCGGAGCAGGAAGACGATTTGGCGGAAAAAAGCAGTTCTTCAAGATATTAGGAAAGCCGGTTGTTGAGTTTCCCCTTGAGATATTTAACAAGAGCGACCTGATTGACGCAATCGTTTTAGTCCTTCCAGAGGAGGACATAGATACGGGAAAAGAGCTCCAGAAACAGTTTCACAAAATTGCAGCTGTAGTTGAAGGAGGAAAGGAGAGACAGTCATCGGTTTTTAAAGGTCTTTTAAAGGCTTCCGAGCTTAACCCGAAAGAGGTTATAGTTCACGATGGGGTCAGGCCAATCGTGGAACTCTCCACAATAAACAACCTGATAGTAGCCCTTTCAGACTACAACGCAGACGGAGTTATTTTAGGAGTAAAACCCAAAGAGACGGTGAAGGAGGTGGGAGCTCCCTTAGAACCTGGCGACTTCTTAGTAGAGCGAACCATTAACCGAGACAAACTAATTCTGGTTCAAACTCCTCAGATATTCAAATTTGATACCTTACTTGAGTGCCACATGAAAGCTGAAAAAGAAGGAATCATAGTAACCGACGATTCAGCACTCCTTGAAAGATTCGGCTATACAGTAGTTTCCATATCTGGAGATTACAGAAACATAAAAATAACAACGCCAGAAGATGTTAAAATAGTAGAAGCCTTTTTAAAGGATCTTTACCCTCAGGGAGAGTAAATGGAGTTCCTGAAAGAAGTTCCGTTGTTCAGTGGACTCTCTGAGGAACAGCTAACAAAAATTAAACAGATTTCCATAACGAAGAACTACCTGAAAGGAGAAGTCATATTCAACCCCGGGAAAAAAGGAGAACACTTTTTCGTTCTTAAATCGGGAAAAGTCAAAATTTTTAAAACGGCAAAGGGAAAAGAGCAGATAATAAAAGTTTTTGATAAACCTGCACTCTTTGGAGAGGCTGCAAGTTTTACGGGAAAAAACTTTCCGGCCTGGGCAGAGGCAATTGAGGATTCCGAAATCCTGATAATTCCAAGGGATAAGTTTCTGGAACTCCTCAAAAAAGATCCAGAAATAGGAATGAACCTGCTGTCCGTAATGGCTCAGAGGCTCATACACCTGACAAATGTAATAGAGAGCTTATCTCTCAAGAACGCCCTCTCAAAAGTGGCCACCTACATACTGAGAAAATCTGAAGAGATAAACGAGGCTGAAATTCCATTCAGCACGGGCATGGCTTCCATGGAGTTAGGTTTAACAAAGGAAACTGTATCAAGAATGCTGGGGAAACTAAAGGATCTGGGAATAATTGAGAAAACGAAAAACAGAGTTAAGATAAAAAACGTCAAGGCTTTGAGAGACTTGGCTTTCTGAATGAAAACTTCTCTTTGATTTCGTGAAGCAACCACCCAAAGGGATCGTAAATAAGAAGTCTAGGGCCGCTGAACCTCATAACCTCTTTTACCTTTAGCTTCATATCCGGTTTATAGCAGTGAACAGGACACTTTTTACAGGTAGGTTTCTTCTCACCAAAAGGACAGAGGTCTAAACGCTGAAAGGCGTATCTTAGGAGGGATTCACACTCGGGACAGAGCTCCCCTCTCTCACTACCGTGCCTCTTCCAGCAGTAAATTTCAACCATTTTTCTAATCGTCTCTTTCTCCCTCTCTATAGCTCCCAACTCGGCCTCCTTACTCTAAAATAAAGAGCCCTCCCCAGGTTGGGGAGGGTCACACTCACTGGGAGGGAGGAGATGAAGATACCAACTATATTCCAAGGAGTTCTCTCTTCTTCATAATGTGCTCTTCCATAGCGTTGGCAGCCTCAACGGGGTCGTCACCTACAGCAATCTTACCGCCTGTAAGCCCTTCAACTTCTTCAGTCAAGAGCTTAACAACCTTGTCAGAACCCGTAACCGGAGGAACAGGTGAAACGTGTGTGTAGAATCCCATGGCAACGGCAGAGAATCCATCAATAACGGCTTTCTGTTCCATGTACTCAGGAGCCGTAACAACAGCTGGAAGCTGTGATGGGTCAACGCCAAGGGCGTTTGCAATTGCAACGGCAGTCATTATGATACGGCCTGTGTCTGTGCAGGTTCCAAAGGAGAGAACAGGTGGAATTCCGAGAGCCTTACAAACCCCTGCAAGCTTTGGACCTGCATACTTCTCTGCAGCCTCTACAGTTTCAAGCCCTGCCTTTTGCATACCTGCGTTTCCGCAGCCGGCACCTATAACTAAGATGTCCCTCTTGATGAGCTCCTTGGCGAGGTTAACTGTCATGCTGTCTTGAGGACCGTTTCCCAAGGAAGTACAGTTAACGAGAGCTGCAATACCCTTAATATCTCCACTCTTAATCACTTCAAGAAGCGGATCAAGGCTTCCACCAAGTGCATTAACAATCGCTTCAGCAGAGAATCCAACTAATGCCTTCTGCTTGAACTTGGAAACGTCAGCCTTCTGCTTGTTTCTCCTCTCTTTGAAGTTCTCAATGGCAAGCTTGATTATCTCTTCGGCAACTTTAGCTTCGTTTCCAGGTTCGTATTCAAGCCTGATTGAGCCGGGAACACCTATAATGTTTGAAACAGCAATAAGCTTGAAGGTGTACTTGTCCGCATACTCTTTCAGGTTTGCAAGGGAACAGTTCATGTCCATAACGAAGGCGTCAACTGCACCGGTTGAGAGGAAGTATTCAATAGAGATCCAGTTAGATGTAAGTCCTGCAAAAACGTCATCACACTCAACTCTTGCCATAATCTCCTGACCGGTTTCAATTGAGCCAACTATTCTGATTCCCTTAGCTCCGGCCTCTTTTGCCATCTGCTGGAACTTCTCATCTTTAGCAAGCTTGATAAGAGCCATACCTACAAAAGGCTCGTGTCCGTTTGGAAGGATGTTCACGTAGTCTGGGTCAAGAACGCCGAAGTCAACTGTGCACTCGTGGGGAGATGGAGTTCCATAGAGGGCATCCTGAATCATTTCAAGAGGAACGAGGCTTCCAAAGGCTGAAGCTACGCCGTTTCTGAGGGCTGCAAGGGCAAGTGTAATGTAGTCTCCGTCAATGTTTGTCATTGAACGGGCAACTGAGTCAACAAGCTCATTCATAGGCCCTTTTGGTGTAATGCCCAGCTTCTTGAATACCTCTTTCCTGCTCTCTGGAGCTAAAGCCTCAACGAAGGTAGAAGTTTTGTTCTCAGAGAGGGTTTCAAGAACTCTCTGAGCAACCTTTTCTGCCTTTGTATCAAGAGGAAGTGAAGTGTCAACACCTAAGATTTGGGCAAGGGCATCTATTTTAGATGGGTCTTTTATCTCGTAAACGGTGTTTCCCCTTGCAGTTTCAAGAAGTGTGAGGGCAGCTTCTCTGCAGTGGTATGTGTAGGCTGCAAGACCCATGTTAGCCTTAATAAGGAGATTCCTCATAACTATTCCGTGGGCATCTATACCACAAACGCCCCTTGGTGTTTGAGGTGTTATACGGCAGGGACCCATTGAACAGAGCTGACAGGAAACCCCTTCCTTACAGAACTTACAACGGACCTTCTCCATAGCCTCAAAACGGTCGGCAACGTTTGAGAGCCCTGCCTCTTTAACTTTCTGATACATAAAGTTGACGCTTTCGTGGACGGAGGGCATTTGAAGTCCTATCCCTGTTGCAAGATCAGATTCAACGCAGAATGAAGGCTCCTGCTTCTTTCCATCTCCTCCGTTCCCTTTCTTGAAGAATCCAAACATCTTCTCCTCCTTGAGATGTATTTTCTTAGTTTAAAGAATAGCTGTTCCTACGTTCAAATTCCTTGACATAGGTCAATACCAGCCCAATATTTGAATATACCGTTAATTTGAGTTTCACAATTAAATAATCCACTAATTGGAGGAGAGGAAATGGTAGTGGCTGTTCCGGTTCTTGAGAAAGAGGTTAACGGTAGAAGACTGATTAACCCCCATTTTGGAAAGTCTGACTGGTTTGCTCTAATTGAGGTCTCATCAGGAAAGGTTGAACTAAGGAAAAATCCGGCCCTCCACCTCAAGAGGGGAAGAGGCAGGTTTATAGCAGATATGTTTTATAAAGAAGGGGTCAAAGCAGTTCTTGTAAAAGAGATGGGACCTGGAGCTTTTGAAAAAATCACAGGTCTGGGAATGGAAGTCTATCTGATTCCTCAGGAAGTAAAGTTCTTTGATGAGGCTGTAGAGTTATTCAAGGAAGGAAAACTGGAACTGCTTACAGAACCGAACGAAACGTAATAAAAAGAGCCCCCAAACTCTGGGGGCAGCCTCAACGTGAGGAGGGAGAGATGGAGCATCTGGGTGGAGAATAATATACAAATTCGGTTCAAAGTCAAGAGCAAATTTTTAATACTCCCATGAAGGAAACATCTCCACTTTCAGAGAAACGGAGCCTTACACCGTAAAATTCAACTCCCGATTTTAGGGCTTCAAAGAATAGGGATGAAAAACCCGGATCTCTCTTTCTGTTTGGAAGGAAGCAGGAGCAGTTCCTGAAGGCCAGGAAGAGAATACCTGCTCTAAAACCCTTTCTTAGTGCTGCAGTCAGCTCTTTAAGGTGCTTTCTCCCCCGCTCTGTTGGGGCGTCTGGGAAAAGGCAAGTGCCATTTTCCACGAGGTTGCACCCCTTTGTCTCTAAAAGGAAGTTTTCATCTAAGAGGAAATCTATTCGGCTGTTCCCGAAGGTATACTCAGGTTTTATAGTTTTAGGTTTAAATCCTAAAAGGCCCCTTTCAAGAACTTTCCGGGCAATGGTTGAGTGGACAGAAGTATTGAGGAGAACCCAATCTTCTTCTTTTTTCACAGCTACGAACTTGTAGTCAAGTTTCCCCTTAGGGTTCGGAGAGAGGAGGACGGGAACTCCCCTTTCAAGGAGCTCCCCCAATCTCCCCGTATCGCTAACGTGAGCTTTCTTTACCTCGCCGTTGACCTCAACTAAGGCAACAAACCTGTTGGGCCTTTCTATGAAAGTTCCTCTGGTAAACTCTCCAAATTGGTCTTTAAGGTTTAAGAGAACCATCAGAGAGACTTCTGAACCTCAAAGTCTATCTCTTTACCAAGGTGGCCGGTTGCATTTGCAACGTGAACTACTACATGGCCGGTTTCGGGATCGTACTCAAGAACGGTAATTCCGCAGTTGGCCTGTTTAAAGGCCCAGAACTTGTTAAGGTCTGTTCCAAGGAGGTGGCACATTAAGACCTTGTTCGTTGCATCGTGGCCAACTATAACGATTAAATCCTCCGGTGAGAACTGTGAAACAACTTCTTCAAAAGCTTTAACGGCTCTGTCGTAAACGTCTCTTAAACTCTCGCCACCAGGCATCTGGACTTCGGCAGGTTTTGTTCGCCAGAGTTTGAGGAGCTCCGGGTATTTCTCCTCAACCTCAGAGGCCAGCATTCCCTCCCACTCTCCGTGGTCTATCTCCTTAAAACCCTCTTTAACCTGAACTTCTATACCGTGGTGTTTCGCAATCTCCTGGGCAGTATCCCTGCACCTTGAGAGTGGACTTGAGAAAACGGCTTTCACCGGAAAGGTTTTAAGGGCTTCGCCAACCCTTCTTGCCTGCTCTTTCCCCTCTTCGTTAAGGGGAATGTCCATCTTCCCCTGATACCTTCCCTCAGCATTCCAGACGGTTTTACCGTGCCTGACGAGGATAACCTTCGGCATCTACTCCTCCAGAAAATTTGCTCCCGGAATTATACAGGGAAAGGATTTTTACAAATTTTTTACAAATCTGTAAAATTTCGTAAACACCCTACCGGAGGAAGAGAATGAAGAAAAAGCTTGACAGGTGGATGGACAGAATGCCCATGCCGGTTCTTCCGCCAGACGTTAGGAAAAGGGTTTTCAACGAGTATGTTTTGGGATACGGCCACACAGCAGCAAAGGATGAGTCTATAAGGTGCCTGCTCTGTAAAACTCCGACCTGTATGGACTCCTGCCCCGTAAGCAGCAGGATACCTGAGTGGATTGAGACAATTCAGAAAGAAAACGTAATTGAAGGATACAGAATACTTAGGGATAGAAACCCGTTCAGCTCCGTCTGTGGAAGGGTCTGCCCTCAGGAGAGGCTCTGTGAGAGCACCTGCATACTTCTCAGGAGGAGAAACGGAGAAGCCGTTGCCATAGGAGGACTTGAGAGGTTCATAGCCGACAACGTAAGGATGTCTGGGGTTAACTGGATTGATGAAAAGGAGTGTGAGGATACAGGGAAAAAGGTTGCTGTAATCGGTGGAGGCCCAGCAGGACTTGCAGCTGCCTACTTCCTTGCTAAAAAGGGACACAAAGTTACAGTATTTGAAGCCCTCCCGTACCTTGGTGGCGTTATGAGGTATGGGATCCCCGAGCCGAGGCTCCCGAGGGAAGCTTTAGACTGGGATATAAACCTTATACTGAACCTTGGAGTTGAAGTAAAGACGAACACAGTTGTTGGTGAAGACATTACGCTTCAGCAGATCAAGGAACAGTATGACGCTGTCTTTATAGCAGTAGGTTCCGGAAGGGGTAAGAAGCCGGACATTCCGGGAGTTGACCTTAAAGGCTCTTACTCTGCAATCGGATTTTTAATGAAAGTTAACACGGGAGAAACCCACCCCCTCCTTGCTCCGGAAAGGGAGGTGGAGCTCCCCCAGAACAAGAGGGTCGTAGTAGTAGGCGGAGGGTTTACCGCCGTTGACTGTGCTTTAGTTGCCGTAAGGCTTGGAAACG
>WFNZ01000039.1 GCA_015488335.1 Thermovibrio sp. | reverse complement strand
GCTTTCTACTTTTACAAGGAAAAAGGGGAAACAGTTAAAGCATTAGATAGTTTAAAAAAAGCTGCTGAAATTTTTGATAGAACGAGAGACAATCCTTTTGCCTATAATCCATTTTTTACCTTTGCCTCTGACAAACTAAAACATTTTGAGAGGATAGTTTTAAGTGAGAATTTGGGAGATGCTGGCTATGAAGAGTTCCTTGAAGAGGAGTGGCGGAGAAAGAAAGGAAGGAATTTGGGGTTATTACTTTGTTCAGTTTGTACTTCAAAGGAAAAAAGACTGAAGTTTTTAAGGAAGTTAGCACTGAGATATACCGACCAGGTTACAGTTTTTTGGTTAATCAAGGAATTGAAAGAACAGGGAAAAGAAGAGGAATTTCTAAGATTGCAGAATTTACTCATTCCCAAATTAGAGAATCAACTGACTAAAATAAAAGAGCTTACCACCGATAATAGTAAATAGAAATAAACCAAAGTATGGAGGTAAGTCATGGCACTGAGGATTAATTACAACTACCAAGCTGATTTTACGCACTTCAACTTGCTACAGACAGAGCAAGCTATGAATAAGGCTCTTGAGAGGCTCGCTACAGGTTACAGAATTAACAGGGCAGCCGATGATGCAGCTGGTCTTTACATTGCTGACCAACTGAGGACTTACGCTGTATCCCTTGAGCAGGCTACAAGAAATGCTCAAGATGGTATTTCAATTGCTCAGGTTGCTCAATCTGCTCTTACAAACGTTTATAATATATTGAATGATATTAAGTCAAAGGCAATTGAAGCAGCTAACGATTCACAAACGAGTGAAACTAGAGCTATTATTCAACAGGATATAAATAAGCTGGTGGATGTAATTGGAAAGATTTTCAAAGACACTGAGTTTAATGGTCAAAGTATTTTCGGTTCAACTGCTCAGAGTTTTACAATTCATTATGGTGGAAGAACGAATCAAGAACTCTTAATAGCTGGTGTAACAGCAACAGCATCTACAGATAGTACTGGAGCTAAAATTACTGTAGGGGATACAACAATTACTATTGATGTTACAAATCAATCAACAGCTAATGAAGCTGTAAAGAACATTGACGATATAATCAAAGCAGTAGATAAAGCTAACGCAAACTACGGTTCTTACCAAATTGAGCTTGAAAAGATCATTATGAACAATGAAAGCCAGAGAATAAATGCAAAAGAAGCTGAATCAAGGATTAGGAACGTTGACTTTGCTAAGGAGATGTCTGAGTTTACAAGGAACCAGATTCTCATGCAGTCTGGTACAGCTATGCTTGCTCAGGCAAATCAGCTTCCTCAACTTGTGCTTCAGCTTCTCAGGTAATTTGTATAAAATTGGAGGAGGGGAGCTCCCCTCCTCCTTAACCTTTAACGAGGTTAAAAATGGATGTAAAGTCTGTCTCCAACATACAGTCTTCCATTGAAATGAATGTTCAAAACACTGCTACACAGAAGATAGATAGGGTGGATAGAATTCATAAGGATCAAGCTCAAGAGGAATTTGATCATAAAAAGATTTCTCCTAAAATGGTAGAGGAACTCGTAAAGGAACTTGAAAAGAAACTTTCAATGCTTAATACACAACTTAAGATATCAATAGACAAAGATACAGATATGGTTGTTGTTAAAGTTATAGATAAAGAAACTAAAAAAGTGATAAGGCAGATCCCACCTGAATATGTTTTGAAAATAGTAAAATATTTAGATGAGAT
Source organism: Thermovibrio sp. (assembly GCA_015488335.1). Lineage (GTDB taxonomy): Bacteria > Aquificota > Aquificia > Desulfurobacteriales > Desulfurobacteriaceae > Balnearium. The sequence goes on along the minus strand of WFNZ01000039.1, from coordinate 5,280 downwards.
AACAGGACTTCTCTACAATAACAAGGTTTGAGGTATTTATGGCTGGTGAAATTTATATAAGTAATCTTGGAAGCTTTGATTATCAAAACATCTTAGATATGTATTACCAGGCTAATAGTTTGCCTATACAGTTACTTCAATCGCAGGAAACAAAAATTGATTCAAAAGTAAAAGCATATAAGGAGTTTGAGTCAAAAATTGGCGATTTTTACAACGCTTTTGAAACTTTAACTTCCACTCCCATAGAAGGAAAAAATGTAAAAGTTACTGATGAAAATATTTTAACGGCAAAGATTACTGATGAGCTTAAAGCTATTCCCGGAAATTACAACGTTACTGTAAATCAGCTTGCAGAAAATGATGTGTGGCTTTCTCAGACTGGAAAATCCCTTGATGAAGCTGTAGCAACTACCAGTGGAACTCTCCAGATAAGTTATGCAGGAGAGGTTGTTGCTACTGTAGATTACGATACAGATGTAAGCGATACATCAAAGCCCTCTACACTTCAGGAGATCGTTGATGCTATCAATTCTGCTCAAGATAAGGTAAAAGCATCTCTCGTTTACGATGGGAGCTCCTACTACCTACTACTTATGGGAAAAGATACAGGTTCTAATAACACTATAGAACTCCAGGAAACTGGTGGTGGAGATCTTTTAGACCAGCTTCAGATAGGAGATAGTTATTCAGACAGCCACGTTCAGACAGCTTCCGATGCAGAAGTTACCGTTTTCGGTAAAACCCTTACCAGCCCTAATAATACATTTTCTGAGGCTATTCCCGGTGTTAGTTTTACTGTGAATGCCACAGGAAGTTCAACAATAGAGGTAAGGGAAGATACTTCTAAATTTGGAAATGCTCTGAACAAGTTTATCCAGGCTTACAACTCTATTGTTGATTTTGTCCAGAAGGAAGGTGGTAAAGATGGAGCTCTCTCCGGTGATACAACCCTTCAGATGATAAGATCTTCTCTGCTTTCAAAGCTTCAGCCTCTATTCAACCTGAATCTTTTAGAGGTGGATAAGGATACCGGCCACCTGTCTATTAAAACAGACCAGTTGACTTCCCTTGAAGAGACATCACCAGATACCCTTAAATCGGCAATTGATGAAGTAAAAGCTTCTTTGTATGATTACCTTGTTTACCTGAAGAGTCCTGAAAGTCCTGTAGAGCTATCTATTAAAAACCTGAATGAGAGAAAGGAGTCAATAGAGGATCAAATAACTTTTATGAAGAAGCTCCTGAATGATCAGATTCAGGCTTTAAAGGAGCAGCTTGTTCAACTTCAACTGTTCCAGCAACAAATGGCGGAAGTTAGGGCTAAACTAACAGCTACGTTTGGCCAGGTTTCTCTCCTGCCAACTACCAATACAAACGTTCAGTAGAGAGGATGAAAAATGGATAACCCCTATTTAAAAACACAGGTTGAGATTGCTTCTCCTGTAGAAAGGGTTTTAATGCTTTACGATAAGGCCATTCTTCTTCTTAAAGATGCCTCTGAAGCGATAGATGAAGGTGATATAGTCAGAAAGGCTAATGACATAGCGAGGGCTGATAAGATTATAAGGGTTTTAAACGCTTCCCTTGATATGGAGCAGGGAGGGGAAGTGGCAGAGTCTTTAAAGCGGTTTTACGACCACATCCTTGATATGTTAATACTGGCAAACGGGAAAAATGATAAGGAGCTCCTTTCAACAGCCATAGAAATGCTTGAAACGGTAAAGTCGGCTTGGGAAGAGATAAAGTAGAGGTTAAACTAAAAGAACTCTCCTTCTACATTGAGCAGGGAGACTTCAAAAAAGCATCTGAGCTCCTTTCAGAAATTTCAGCTGCTATTCCATCTTATTCTCAAGAAGATGCCAGAAAAATTTTAAAATTCTTAAATTTTTACTCAGATAGACTTAATCAGTTGGAAAAAGAATTGGGACTGGAAGTTAGTAATAAATCAAAAGTAAGAAAAAGTTACTTAAGATGAAAGGACTTTTTGTTACTGGAACAGATACGGGTGTTGGGAAAACCTTTTTTTCCTGTTGTCTTATTAAATTTCTTAAAGATTCTGGAATTGATGTTCTTGGATTTAAGCCGGTAGAAACTGGGTGTTCTCCCGTTTGTGAAGATGCAAAAAAGCTTTCAAAAGCTTCTGGAGTTTACTTAGAGCCTGTTTATTCCCTTAAGAAACCGCTTGCTCCTTCTGTTGCTTCTGAACTTGAAGGCTTAAATATAGATGTAGAAAGACTTGTTGATAGGTGCAGGGAGCTCCTCTCCCGTTCACCTGTAGTTATAGAGGGAGCTGGTGGAATTATGGTTCCGATAACCTGGAATTTTACTTTCTTAAACCTTGCTGCTTCCCTTTCTCTTCCGGTTGTTGTCGTTGCCCTTAATAAGTTGGGAGTTATAAACCATACCCTTTTAACTGTAAATGCCTGCCTTAATGCCGGTTTAGAAGTTAAGGGTGTTGTTCTGAACAGCTTCCAGAAGTTTGACGAGAGTTTTGGAACCAATCTCTACAGTTTAAGAAAACTTCTAAAAGTTCCCGTTGTTCCTTTCTTTTCCTGTAAAGATGTTAAAAGTGTAGTGAAAGAGTTGGAATTACTTGAAATCTTTTTGCAATAGCCTATAATTCTAATCAGAAAGTTTATTCTGAGGAGGGTGATATGAGGAGAGCTCTTATATTACTGTCTGCTTTTCTCCTTTCTACTGTAGGAGCAAAAGCTGGTGTTTGGGAAACCAACTGTGCCGGTTGCCACAACGGTATGGTAGCTCCCACAAAATCAAAACTTCTCTCCAAGTTTCACACAAAGAGAGAGTTTATGGCAAAAGTGAAAGAGATGGTTTCTAAAGGAAAAATGCCCCCAGGCCTGCCTTACGGTAGAGCTGCCAACGAACTTTTTGGAACTAAAAGAGTAATTCACCGTCCTAAGAGAATTCATAAGAAACCTATGGCTGTTACAAGTGTTGCAGCAGTTTCAGACCCTTATGCAAGGTATAAGAAGTTTTTTAAACCTTTACCGGCACTTCCCCCAATTCCAGCAGATAACCCACTGACCCCTGAAAAGGTTAAGCTTGGAAAGATGCTCTATTACGACCCAAGGCTTTCAAGGAGTAAACTTATTTCCTGTAACACCTGTCATAACCTTGCCCTTGGCGGAGATGATAACCAGAAAACCTCTTTAGGAGACCACTGGAGAACAGGGGGAAGAAACGCTCCTACAACTCTTAACTCAGGTTTCCTCAGGGTTCAGTTCTGGGATGGGAGAGCTCCCACGCTTGAAGAACAGGCAAAAGGTCCACTACAGGCTCACGTTGAGATGAACTCCACTCCAGAGATAGTTGTCCGTAGGCTTAAAGCTATTCCAGAGTACGTTGAGCTCTTTAAGAAAGCATTTCCAGGGGAAAAGGATCCAGTAACTTTTGAAAATGTTGTAAAGGCTATAGCTGCCTTTGAGAGGACTTTAAATACTCCTAACTCTCCGTTCCAGAGATATCTGTTGGGAGAAACAAATGCCCTTTCAAAGGAACAGAAAGAGGGGATGGCATTGTTTGTTAAGTACGGATGCATTGCCTGCCACAACGGTCCGGTTCTTTCAGATGGAAGGTTCCATAAGTTTAAGTGGAACGATGACCCTGGTCGCTACAGGGTAACAAAGAACCCGGCTGATAAGTATATGTTTAGAACGCCTCAGCTCCTGAATGTTGCGGTTACTGCTCCGTACTTCCACGACGGTTCTGTAAATAGCCTTGAGGAAGCCGTTAAAGTAATGGCTCAGAAGGAGTTGGGTAAGAAGCTTTCAAATAGTGAGGCTAAGAAAATTGCCGATTTTCTCCGTTCTCTCACCGGTGAAGTTCCTCTTGAGGCAAGAATTCTTCCACAACTTCCTGGTAACAATCCTCAGTAAGTTTCTGGCCTGCCCTGTGCAGGCCTTTGTATAATTAACTCATGAATTACTTTATATCCGATACCCACTTCTTCCACAGGAACATTCTCAAGCTCTGTCCCATTAAGAGAAAGGAAGGTTTTGAGGAGCGAATTCTTGAAAATCTAAAATCTCAGCTTACCCCTTCCGACACCCTTTACCATTTGGGGGATTTCTCCTGGGAAGATAGTGATTTCCTTTTAAAGAGATGGAGGGAGCTCCCCGGCAGAAAAGTCCTCATAAAAGGGAATCACGACTGGCACTTTAAAAACCTTGAGCTTTACTTTGATGAGATAGTTGAATTCGCTACTGTTATTTACAGTAAGAGGAAAAAGATTCTCCTCTGCCACTTTCCCTCTAAAGATTTGAGGACCTTCAGGTATCTGGAACTTCAGAAACGGATAACAGAAATCTACCGGAGTGAAAACTGCTCTCTCCTGATTCATGGCCACGTCCACTGGAATCCCTACTGTGTTTTCTGCGGATGCCACCTCAATTGTGTAAAATGCTTCAACGTAAACGTTGAGTTTACAGGTTACAGAGCAGTTTCAGAGGAGGAGCTCCCGCTGTGATAAAAGTTCTTTTTTTAGACGTTGACGGCGTTTTAACCGACGGAACAATAACTTACGACATTTACGGCAGAGAAGTTAAGCGTTTCAACGTGAAGGACGGATACGGAATAGTCCGTGCTATTAATACTGGGATGGATGTTGTTGTTGTTTCTGGAAGGATCTCATCTCAGGTAGAGAAACGGTGCAGAGAGCTCGGTATAAAAGAGGTCTATCAGGGAGTTTCAGATAAACTCTCCTTTGCCGATAGATATCTAAAAGAACATTCTCTTACGTTTGAAGAGGCAGCAGCTATGGGAGACGACCTGCCCGACCTTCCTCTTTTAAAGAGGGTAAAGGTTAGTGGAGCTCCCTCAGATGCCGTTCCTCAGGTAAAAGTTCTGGTGGATTTCGTTTCAAGATCTCCAGGAGGGAAAGGAGCTGTTAGGGAGTTCATAGACTTCCTCTTAAACGAGCCCAGTAATGAGAAGTAAGCTCTACAGGTTAGCCCTTTTTCTTCTCATAGTTTCTTTTATTCCTTTTTTGATTTTTATATCAAAGAAAGAAACACCACCAGAGAAGATAAACGTTCCTCAGCACAAAACCCAAACTGTTGAGAACTTTATACTCAAATCTTCAGGAAAGAACAGATGGCAGCTTAAATCTCCTCAGGCTAAATTTCTTGATAAAAACATTATAGAATTAAAAAAACCCATTCTTGTTGTTTTTCTAAAGTCAAGAATCACAATAAAAGCAGAAGAAGCCACATTTAATAGAAATTTAGGTCAAATTCGTTTGAAAAGTGTGGAACTTATAGG
>WFNZ01000038.1 GCA_015488335.1 Thermovibrio sp. | reverse complement strand
GTCTGGAAGAACCTTAATCCAGGCAAGGCCTTTTGCACCGTAAATTCCAACAAACTTTGTTAAGTCGTCTATCTCTTTCCTTGAAAGTTTAGCTCCCCCTTTAAAGTTTATGGCCTTTACAATTCCACCCTTTTCTGCAACGGTTCTGAAAACCTTAAACTGACACTCTTTAGCTATGTCTGTTATCTCTTTCAGCTCAAGGCCGAAGCGGGTGTCGGGCCTGTCGGTTCCAAAACGGGCCATGGCCTCGTCGTAGGTCATAACGGGAATCTCGCCGATTTCAATCCCGAGGAGCTCCCTGTAGAGCTCCCTCAGAACCTTCTCAGCAATGTCCATAACATCCCTTTCTGCAACAAAGGACATCTCAAAGTCTATCTGGGTAAACTCCGGCTGCCTGTCTGCTCTCAGGTCTTCATCCCTGAAGCACCTTGCAATCTGGTAGTAGCGGTCAAAACCCGAAACCATGAGAATCTGTTTAAAGAGCTGAGGAGACTGGGGAAGTGCGTAGAACTTACCGGGGTAGATACGGCTGGGAACTAAGAAGTCCCTTGCACCTTCAGGGGTGCTCTTTGTGAGGTAGGGAGTTTCTATCTCTATAAAACCTTCCTCGTTGAAAACCTTTCTTACAGTCTGGTAGAGCCTGTGGCGGAATATGATGTTTTCCATCATTTTCTTCCGCCTTAGGTCTAAAAAGCGATACTTGAGCCTTGTCTCCTCTCCAACCTTAACCTCGTCTTCAACAGGAAACGGTAAAGGCAGGGATTTGTTGAGTATCTGGAGCTTCTCGGCGTAAATTTCAACCTCGCCTGTTTTCAGTTTCGGGTTTTCAGTTCCCGGAGGCCTTCTGCGAACTTCTCCTTCAACTGCTATCACGTACTCGTGCTTTAGCTTCTTGGCCTTCTCAACGAGCTCTTCAGAAATTTCAGGAGAGAAGACTATCTGAACCTTTCCTGTTCTGTCCCTTAAATCTGTAAAAACAACTCCGCCGTGGTCTCTCGTTGTGTCAACCCAGCCTGCAACTCTAACTTTTTTTCCAACATCTTCTGTTGAAACCTCTCCACAGTAATGAGTCCTCTTAAAACTTCCTAAATGTTCAAGCATTTTCAGACCTCTCCAGCCGTATGTTCTCTTTAGTCTGGGGAATTTTATGATAAAATCACAGAAGGAACCAGAGAAGCCGGTCTTTAACAGTTGAATACGGAGATTGACAGGGGTAATTTTCTCCGTCAATTGAGAATATTCTAAGATAGTGTGATTGCATTCTTGTGCAACACATTGTTTTTCAATGTTTCTTGAGGGTACTCTTGAAATGCCCTAAAAAGTGGAAGGGATTGCGACTAGACATGCTACACCTCCTCGTGTTGTAGTAGGTTATAGACTGCTTGAAATGCCCTAAAAAGTGGAAGGGATTGCGACGATTTTTGCCTGCCGTCAGAGGAGACGCAGGCTCATTGGCCTCTTGAAATGCCCTAAAAAGTGGAAGGGATTGCGACCGGGGCCGGTGGGATTTGAACCCACCATGGACAGCCACTTGAAATGCCCTAAAAAGTGGAAGGGATTGCGACGAGTATCTCTTAATGGTAAGAAGATACTCCCTCTCCTTGAAATGCCCTAAAAAGTGGAAGGGATTGCGACACACCTCCTAAAGTGGTTTACAACAAAAAATCTCAACAACTTGAAATGCCCTAAAAAGTGGAAGGGATTGCGACTTACAACACTCCCTTTGCCAGGATACATAAGCATCTTGAAATGCCCTAAAAAGTGGAAGGGATTGCGACTTAACCGTGTCGTTGACAACCTCAACGTAGCTCTGGCCTTGAAATGCCCTAAAAAGTGGAAGGGATTGCGACCTTGGAGCTCGTCTAATGCAAGCTCCAAGAGTGCTTGAAATGCCCTAAAAAGTGGAAGGGATTGCGACGCGGGTCACGATGAGGTCTACCCTCATCGTTCCTCTTGAAATGCCCTAAAAAGTGGAAGGGATTGCGACTACATACCCGGAGCATGTCTTATATGATCTATTTCACTTGAAATGCCCTAAAAAGTGGAAGGGATTGCGACATAATGGCGTATCCTGAACGACCATTATTCTCCCACTTGAAATGCCCTAAAAAGTGGAAGGGATTGGTTTTCGGCGGAAAATCCGATGAATAAGGTGGCAAAACTTTATGAATTGCAGGATAAAATCCTTGCTTTACTGTCAGATTTTGTTTCGGCAGGCAATAAATTTCCTTTCTTCTTAACAGGAGGAACCGCTCTTGTTAGGTTTCACTTTAAAAGTTCCTATAGAATTTCCTACGATCTGGACTTTTTCTCAACAGAGGATATAACAGAGAGCGATGTTCAACATATTGCTGAGTTTCTATCCGAAAGAGTGAATGTAGAGTTAAAAGCCAGAAATGAAGAAGAAAAAATCTTTTTCTATGAAGTTGCTGAAAAAGATATTTCTGTCAAGTTAGATTTTGTAAAAGACCCGTTTCTACAGGTATTTGAACCTCAAACACTTAAGGAAACAAATCTTTTAATAGATTCCATCAAGGCCATCTACTTCCGAAAAGTTTACGCCATAATTGACCTATACATTAACGAAAGACCCGTTGACAGGATAAAAGATATCCTTGATTTGATTGAGCTGAGCAAACGCTATATACCGCTTCCTGATTTTGTTAAGGAGTTTGTAGAAATATGGCATCAGAATTTTGAATCCAGGATACAGGCCGGTATGATTGCAGGAGCTCTCCGGGATATTTTTCTCCATCTTTCCTACCACGAGGAAGAAATTGGAAACTTACTGCAGAGGATATACTAAGGAGATTGAAAAGTGGGTGAAGGAGCAGGTAAATTTGCTGAAAAGCATAGTATAAGTAGTTTTGTTACTATTTTTTTGTGGGATATGCCTGCCTTAGTAGAAAATCCTCATAAATTCAAGGAAATGATACACAAGTCAAAAACTGGTGGTTTATCTCCAGAAGAGAAGCTGGTAATAGATATATTTAAACGGAGAATCTTAAGAACAAAAAATGGAAAAACTATATATAAGCAAATTTTTGGTGAAGAAGCTCCTGACTTTAAAGAATCTTGGATTACACCTCCAGATAAACTCTACGCTAAACTGAAGGAAAAACTGGGAAACTCGGCACTATAGCTGAATTCAGAAGTTTAAGAAGTAAATTAGTTCTATTAAACCACCCTTTAATAATTTTTGTGTTTTTTACTCGGTAATAGTTTTTTGTTTTCTTTGATAAATTTAAGGCGATTATCAATCAGATTATTTCTAAAGAGGAGTTTCCTTGTGGCCGGGAAGACGTAGCTGGCCTCTAAGGTGCTGTTTCTGTATTTCTGCCCCTCTGTTGAGATGAAGTAGAAGGAGTTGAGCTTCCACCCGGGGAGCTCCAGCCTTACTCCCGAAACTACAGTTGGATGAATAAGGGCAAAGATTGAAAGGAGAATAGGGGGAATAAAGGAGTAAACAGGTTTTGTAAATAAAGCTAAGAACAAGGAAATAAGAAGCGTTGTTCCTGCAAGCCACAGGGGTGCCTCGTAGTGGGTAAGGCTCCACTTTGTAAGGTTAAAGAGGTAGTGTGAAGAGAGGATAAACTGATAGCCTAAAAACTCTGTAATTCCGTTTATAAAAGGAACCTTCTCAAGTGTAATCTGCATTAGGAAAGCTCCTATGAGAAAAGGGGTGAAGATAAAGCCGGCAAGTAGGGTTGTAAGCCAGCTTAAAGGGTTAAAGGTTCCGAAAACGTTTAGAACGATAGGAAGGGTAAAGAACATGGGAGCGAAGGAGACCTTAATACTCATTAGCAATTTCCCTCCTTCACCCTCAACGGCGAGGAGAATTCCACCAACGGCGCTGAAAGAGAGGGCGGCAGAGAGGTTGAACTTTCCCGTTAGAACTGTAAAGAGCATCACAACTCCTAAAAGGTAGAGAGGTGTTATCTTCCTATAGGTTTCAAGGCCTAAGGCCAGAAGGAACATAAAGAGGTAAGACCTGAAACTGTCTCTTATACACATCTGAC
>WFNZ01000037.1 GCA_015488335.1 Thermovibrio sp. | reverse complement strand
TTCAATAACAGGAAGGAGTTTTTTTAAATTTCTGTTATCCATTTTCAAAACTAAAATATTTTATTAAAGAGTTCTTGAGTTAGAAGCCCTAAAGATTTATGACCCCAGTCTGTTCCTGATACTGTTCCTGAAGTAATATCCCCCGTTTTGGTGTTTTTTACCGTATACGTGATGCTTACGGCTGGCTCCCCGTCAATACCAACCTTGTAACGCCACTCGTTAACGCTTCCCCCTATGACGCAGTTAAATTTCGTTTCAGCTTTCTTTTCTAACTTTTCAATTTCCTGCTTGGTATAGTCTGCCTCTTTTGGTGAAAAGTAGAGGTCTACGTTGTAACCCTTTGATTTCATTACTCCGTAGAGTATTGCTGCAACTCTCTCACCTGCTAAGGGAGTGTCTGATAGGTTGCTGAAGGGTAAAATGACACACCTTTCCTTCTTAGGAACTGTTACAGGAGCTCTGTTTATCTGTGTACAGCTGAAAAAGAAGAGGAGTAGAGGTACTATTAGTAGTTTTGGAATTTGTTTCATAGAACCTCCCTTTGAATTTACTGATATTTTACCTTAATAAATTTTCTATGAACCAGCGGAAAGTTCTTTTAAGGCCGTCTTTTAGAGAGAATGAAGGGGAGTATCCTAATGCCCTTATTTTTGAGATATCTGCTACAGATCTTTTTATATCTCCTTCTCTATGGGGTAAGAATCTTACGGGTGGTATTTTACCGGTTATCTCTTTTAGTGTTTCTATAAGAGCTAACAGAGAAGTTTCTCTTCCTGTTCCTACGTTGAATACTTCCCCTTCCGTTCTGCTGTCCCTTTCGGCAATTAGGAGTGCCTTTACTACGTCTTTAACGTAAACAAAATCCCTTGTCTGTTTTCCATCGCCGTATATGTCTATAGTTACTTCTTCTCCTCTAAGGTATCGGGCAGTTCTATCCATAAAGATGGATATTACTCCTGAGTAGGGAGATGAGGGGTCCTGTTTTTCTCCGTAGACGTTGAAGAAGCGGAGGGCAGTTGTCCTTAGTTCGTATAGGTTAAAGCTGTTTACGACGTAGCGTTCTGAAGCGTACTTGTCTACCCCATAGGGGGTGAGGGGTTTTACAGGCATGTCTTCTCTTTTTGGGAGCTCCGGCAGGTCTCCGTAAACAGCAGCAGAAGAAGCGAAGACGAACTTGTTTACTTTTGTTCTCTTTGATTCTTCCAACAGGTATAAGGTTCCATCAAAGTTTACCCTGTGGGTTTCAATGGGTTTCTCAACAGATTTAAAAACAGAAGCTACAGCTGCAAGGTGAAATACTGTGTCAAACCTGTAGGAATTAAACAGGTTTTTTAGGAACTCCCTGTCTGTTATTGAGCCCTTTATGAAGGTTAGGTTTTCGCTCTCTGGCAGGTTCTCTAATTTCCCCGTTGACAGGTCGTCTACAACTACAACTTCTCTTTCCTCTTTAAGGAGCTCCTCAACGAGGTGTGAGCCTATAAAACCGGCTCCTCCCGTTACAAGTGTAGCCATCATATCTCCCTTTTTAACAGCTGACTCTTAAAAAGTTCTGCCGTTTCTGAGTCTATGGCTGTTAAGTGGACCTCTTTAATGGTCGTTTTGCTATTCTCTTTCAGGAACTTTAGAACCTCGTCAACAATTACTTCCGTTCCTTTCTCTTTTGGGTAACCAAATATCCCGGTGCTGATTGCCGGCAGTGAAACGGAATTTACCCTCAATTTATCTGCAACTTCAAGGGCAGACCTTACGGCACTTCTCAGTTTCCTCTCTTCGTCTCCCTCACCCCAAACCGGGCCTACAGTATGGATTACAAATCTGGCTTTAAGGTTGCCACCGGTTGTCCATACTGCACTTCCAACAGGGACAGGACCGTTTTTCTTAATTATTTTGTCACTCTCCTCTTGAATAATACTTCCTCCCTTCCTGACAATGGCCCCTGCAACGCCCCCTCCGTGTTTCAGAAGACTGTTTGCGGCGTTTACTATTGCCTCTGTGCTCTCCTCTGTTATATCTCCCTGAACTACTTTTATTGTTCTCCCGTTTATTTTTAGCTCGGCAAGAGTTTTCAAATTTCCCTCCTTGCTTTCCGATTGGCATGGAATTAGATTATTAGTAATCCCTAAGTCGGCACCTCCCCATACCTCCGGGAACCGTTCCCGGAGTTTTTCTTATCCCAGATCACCCCAGATAAACTGTATCAGAGCCATTCCAGCTATTGCTGCCGTTTCTGCCCTTAGAATTCTCTTTCCCAGATAGATAGGTTTGAAACCCTTTTCTTTCAATATCTCTATTTCTTCCTTTTCAAGTCCGCCTTCCGGACCTACCACAAAAGAAACGGAGTTCGCAGAGTAGTTCTGATAGTCTTTCAGGGACTTTCCCCCTTTTTCCCACAGAACGAAAGAGAGGTCTGCATCGGTTTCTATCTCTGTTAGCTTTATCGGTTCTCTTATTTCAGGTAAGATGTTTCTTCCACACTGTTTCGCAGCGTTAACTGTTATCTCCTTCCAGCGCTTCAGTTTTCTTTCCCAGTTTTTTGTCAGCTGAGCGTTTGATGACCTATTACAGATAACAGGAACGACCTCTGTAACTCCCAATTCTGTAACTTTCTGAAGGGCCAGCTCAAACTTCTGAAGTTTGTTGGTTATTCCCATGAAGAGTGTTGAATGGAGGGGGCTGTCTCTGTTTACGTTCGTCTCTTCTATGATTTTTACCCTGACGGATGTGGGAGAGGCAGCGTCTATAACCGCAAGGTACTCTTTTCCCTCTCCGTCAAAGACGATTATTTCGTCTCCTTTTTTAAGCCTCAGAACTTTGAGGGCGTGGCGGGCCTCCTGACCCCTCAGGAAGGCCTCGCCGTTTTTTACGCCGTTTATCTTGAACCGTCGCATCTACTTGACTCCGGTTGTCTCCTTGTTCTTCCTCTTTTTCTTCTCACGAACCGAAATCCGTCCTTTAGGTGTAATGTCAAAGACAACCTCTCCGCCTTCTGTGAAGCGACCCATCAGTATTTCGTCTGTGAGCCTGTCTTCAATGAGGTTCTGGAGAGCTCTCCTTATTGTTCTTGCACCGTACTCTTTTCTAAACTCTTTCTCTACAACGTACTCAATGAATTTGTTTGTAACGTGAACCTTGAGGTTCCTCTCTGCAAGCTCTTGGTTGAGCCTTTCAACCTGCTTCCTGACTATCTCTTTAACGTCCTCTTTTGTGAGAGGATGGAAGACGATTATTCCGTCCAATCTGTTTAAGAACTCGGGCTTGAAGAATCTCTTAACCTCGTCAAGAACGTGGGCTTTCATCCTTTCAAAGGATCTCTCTTCCTCTTTTCCGTCTGAAACCTCAAATCCCATTCCCCTCTGTGCAGAGAGGAGGTGTTTGGCGCCGAGGTTACTTGTCATTATCAGTATTGTGTTTGTGAATGAGACAGTTCTTCCAAGGCCGTCTGTCAGCCTTCCATCCTCCATTATCTGGAGGAGGATGTTGAGGACATCTGGGTGGGCTTTCTCTATTTCGTCAAGGAGGATGACAGTGTAAGGCCTTCTCCTTACAGCTTCCGTAAGCTGACCGCCCTCTTCGTACCCTACGTAGCCGGGGGGAGCTCCTATCAGCCTTGAAACAGTGTGTTTCTCCATGTACTCAGACATGTCAAGGCGAACCATTGCCTTTTCATCACCGAACAGGTACTCGGCAAGGGCTTTTGCAAGCTCGGTCTTTCCAACACCGGTCGGTCCTAAGAAGAGGAAACTTCCTATAGGCCTGTTGGCGTTTGCCCTGATTCCTAACCTTGAGCGTTTTATGGCCTTTGCTACAGCTTTAACCGCCTCTTCCTGACCTACAACCCTTTTGTGGAGCTCCTCTTCAAGCCTCAGCAGTTTCTCTGCCTCTTTCTCCTGAAGCTGTTGAACGGGAATGCCCGTCCAGAGGGCAACAATTTCTTCAACTCTCTTCTCATCTATAACGACCTTCTCTGAAGACTGTTTCATCTTCTCCTGGCGGCGGAGCTCCTCAAGTTCTGTTAAGAGCCTCAATTCTCTCTGCTTGTACTCGTGGGCCTTCTCATACTCGGCCATAGCTAAGGCTTCTTCCTTCATAGCCTTAACCTTTTCAATCTCCTCTTCAATCTTCCTTATCTCGTCGTTTTTGCCGGCAGACTGAAGCTGTGCTTTTGCTCCGGCTTCATCAATAATGTCTATAGCTTTATCCGGCAGTTTCCTGTCGTTTATGTACCTTACTGCCAGTTTTACTGCCCTCTCTATGGCACCATCTGTAATAACAACGTTGTGGAACTCCTCAAACTTACTCTTAAGGCCTTTCAGTATCTCTATTGTGTCTTCAATTGAAGGTTCCTCAACCATTACAGGCTGGAACCTCCTTTCAAGGGCACCGTCCTTCTCTATGTACTTCCTGTACTCGTCAATGGTTGTGGCACCTATTACCTGAATCTCTCCCCTTGAGAGGGAAGGTTTCAGAATGTTTGAAGCGTCCATTGAACCTTCAGCGGCACCTGCTCCAACGAGCGTATGGATTTCATCAATAAAAAGGATGACATCTTTGTTGTTTTCAAGCTCTTTTACTATTGCCTTTAACCTCTCCTCAAACTGTCCTCTGTACTTGGTTCCAGCAATGAGAGAGGCCATATCTAACGAAACAATCCTTTTGTCTTTCAGTTTTTCCGGGACTTCCCCTTTTGCAATTCTGAGGGCTAAACCCTCAACAATAGCTGTTTTACCTACTCCCGGTTCTCCTATTAGAACCGGGTTGTTCTTCCTGCGCCTTGCAAGGATGTGGGTAACCCTTTCTATTTCCTTCTCCCTTCCTATAACAGGGTCTAACTTCCCTTCCCTTGCAAGCTCTGTTAGATCGCGGCCGAACTTATCAAGGTTGGGAGTAGAGCTCTTCTTAGAGACTTTCTTTTCCCTGTTTATTCCCTTAAGTAGGTTTGCAACCTCTCTCCTTAAGGTGTAGTGGTCAAGTCCGTAACTTCTGAGAATCCTTCCGGCAAGTCCCAACTTCTCCTTTGAGAGGGCTATAAAGAGATGTTCTGGTCCTACATAGGCGTGACCAAGAATCTTGGATTCTTCAAGTGCGTGTTCAAGGACCCTTCTTGCTTCTGTTGAGAAGGTGATCGTGTTTATGTCAACTTCGTAAGGAGCAGGTTGAACCTGAGAAATGATAATTTCCTGAATTCTGGGTTTGGAAATGTTGTATTTTGCAAGGATCTGGTTTGTAATTTCATCCTCTTTAAGGAGTGATAGTAAAATGTGTTCCGTTCCCAATTTCTCACACCTTAAAGCTACGGCCTGTTCTTTGGCCTTTATAATTACCTGTCTTGCTTTTTGAGTGAACCTTTCAAACATACACACTCCTTTTATTGGGTTTGGTTAACTATTAAGCCATCTTTTATAAAGTATACGTTATCTGCATAACTTTCCAGTTCACTATTATGGGTGGCTATCAGGAACGTAGTTCCAGTTGCCCGATTGAGCCGTTTCATTGTTGAGATGACTGAGTGGGAACTCTCCGAGTCTAAGTTACCGGTGGGTTCGTCAGCAAGGACGATTTCAGGTTCTGTTACAAGGGCTCTGGCGATTGCTGTCCTCTGTTTTTCTCCTCCTGAAATCTCAAATGGTCTGTGAGATAATCTATGCTCAAGTCCAACAGACTTCAATACCTTTTTGGCCTTTTTCCTCGCTTCTCTTTCAGGAATTCCCCCTACAAGAAGTGGAACCATAACGTTTTCAACGACTGTTAGCTCGTTTATCAGATAGTGGAACTGGAATACAAAGCCCACTTTCCTGTTTCTGAATAGAGCCAGTTCTTTGTCGTTCAGCTGAAAGACATCTTCCCCTCTGTAGAGAACTCTTCCCTCTGTAGGTCTGTCAAGAGTTCCCAGTATGTGGAGAAGGGTTGATTTGCCGGAACCTGATGCTCCCATCAGTAGAGAGAATTCTCCCTGCTTAAGGGATAAGTTGATTCCTTTGAGTGCTACAACCTCGTCGCTCTCGGTTTTGTAAACTTTAACTATCCTTTCTGCTCTGAGTATTTCCAAGTACCACCTCCTCTGGAGAGAAAAATATGGAAAAGAGGGTTCACAAGCTAACTTTTTACCACCCAAAACTTGAGAGAATTTCTAACTGTTTGAGTGAAGGATATATCGTAGGAGGGTTTATCAGGGATAGGTTGTTGGGTATCAGAAAAGATAAGGTTGATATAGACCTTGCCGTTTGTAGTCCTGAAAGTGTTGCAGCCTGTGTGGAAAAGGAGCTCTCCCTCAAATCCTTTTCCTTTGAGAAATTTAAAACCGTTTACTCGTTCGTCGGCAAGGGTTTTAGAATTGATATCTCTAAAATTCTGGGAAGTTCCATAGAGGAAGACTTAAAGAAGAGGGACTTTACAGTAAACGCTATTGCCGTTGATGTGAGGGAGCTCTTCCTCCCTTTCAACGACGATGTTCTCCTTATAGATCCAACGGGGGGGTTTGAGGATCTTCAAAGAGGAGTAATAAGGCCTGTTTACAGTAATGCTCTTTCAGATGACCCGATAAGGATCTTAAGGGGAGTCAGGTTAAAGTTGGAGCTCAGTTTTGATTACCATTCCTCTTTCGTTGCTCAGGCAACAGAGTGTAGCAGGCTTTTAGGGGGAGCTCCCCCCGAAAGGTTAAGAGATGAGCTTGTTAAAGTTTTATGCCGTAACAAGTTCCACTTGTTCCTGAGGGAAATTGACTCTTTAGGTGCCTTCTATCCAGTTTTTAAAGAGCTGAGCGGTATTGAGAAGATTCCCCCTTCCGGGCTCCACCAGTTTGACCTTAAAGAGCACACCTTCAGATGTGTGGAGCTGCTTGAAACCTATGCTTTTCCCCGGAAGGCAGAAATTTTGGAAGAGTACGGAGAGAGAATTGGAGACAAAGAATTTTTCGTAGGGTTTACTGATAAAGAATGCTTAAAGCTGGCTGCCCTCTATCACGATGCCGGAAAACCAAAAACCGTAAAGGAGAAGGACGGTAGGCTTACGTTTCACGGTCACGACAGACTGGGGGCTGAAATTGTAAAGGGAGCTCTCTTAAGGCTTTCTTTTGGAAGTAAAGCGGCTAAAATGGCCTATACCTGTGTAAGGTATCACTTGAGGCCTTTCTTCCTCTACGAGCTTTTTAAGAAGGGAGAGCTCTCAGACAGAGCGATTTACCGTTTCTTCAGAGATGCAGGAGAGTATGCCTTTCACGTTCTACTCCTTTCAGTGGCAGATTTTGGGGCAACTTCGGAGGAGTGTTACAGGGAGCTCTCCTCTTACAGTTCTTTCCTTAAACAGCTAATCTTTTTCTACAGAGACCGTCTTGAAGACCTGAAACCTCTCCTCACAGGCAGGGAGATAATGGAGATAAAGGGAATAGAAAAGCCGAACAGGTGTGTGGGTATTTTCAAGGAAAAGCTCTTGGAACTTCAAGCTCTTGGAAAAGTTAGAACTAAAGAAGAGGCCGTGAAGGCTGTAAGGGGTTTTAACTGTGAGGATACTTATAAACAGTAGTTACGTTGTTAAACCAGATGGGCAGGTGGTAAAGGATGGCTGGGTAGTTGTTGAAAACGGTTTAATTAAAGGTTACTATCGAAACCCCCCTGAGGGAAACTTTCAGAGAATTGAAACTCTGTCTGGATATCTCTACCCTCCCTTTGTAAATGCCCATACCCACCTTGAGCTCTCTCTCCTCCCATTTAATCCCGATTCTTTCCCTTCTTTCTTTGACTGGCTTCTCTGGATAATAGGGAGAAGAGGACTTTTTACCGAAGGTGAGATACTAAAAGCTCTGGAAACTGCTGAGATTGAACTTGAATCTTCAGGAACCGTATATGCAGGAGATATCTCCTCTTTTGGCCTTTCCCCCAAGTTTCCTTTTAAAAAAGTGAGAGTAAAAGCCTTTAGAGAGTTTATAGGAAAAGAATTCTCTCCAGAGGAGTTTACACCCCCAGTTTCAGCCCATTCTGTTTACTCCGTTTCCTTTGAAGCCCTTAAATCAATAGCGGAAGACAGCCTTAAAAGAGGATATAAGTTTCAGATTCACCTTGGCGAAACGTATCAGGAACGGCTATTTGTAAGGTGCGAGAGAAACCTCTTTGAGGAAGTTATCTATCCGTTTATAGGAAGGAAGCGTTATGAAAGGGTCTGTTCAGAAAACCTGATTGACTATCTGAAAAAGGCGGGAGCTCTCAACGAAAACCTTATAGCCGTTCACTGTGTAAACCTAACGGAAAAGGAGCTTAATGCCCTTACAGAAGCTGGAGCCTCTATTGTTCTCTGTCCTCGCAGTAACATTCACCTTAAAGTGGGATTTCCCAAAGTAGAAATCCTTTTGGGGTACGATAAGCTTGCACTTGCTACCGACGGTTTGAGCTCAAACGTTACCCTTTCGGTTATTGACGAGTTAAGAACGGTTTACTACGCCCTTGAAGGAAGGGTGAGCGTGAGGGAGCTCCTTCCCCTTATAACCACCTCTGCTGCAGAAGTCCTCTCTCTTGATAGCTACGGAGAAGAGGCTGTTTTTTCCTTTCTACCGTCCCTTTCTGCAGAGGTAGACCCTTTTACTGCCCTTTTAAGAGGTAGAGAGTTTAAAGTTCTTGACTACACATACTTGCTTTGATTTAATTAAACCTGAGTGCGAAAACACAGACAGCAAAGGAGCCGTAATGTTTAAAGTTCTCTACGACATCTTCAGTTCTGTCAAACTTGCTATTTTTCTCCTCCTTACCCTTGCGGTAACTTCAATAGTTGGAACGATAATTGAGCAGCAGCAGGATCCTGAGAAGTACTTAAGAGAGTACGGAGAAACGACGTACAAAATTCTCAAGTTCCTGGGCTTTACAGATGTTTACCATTCATGGTGGTACATAGCCCTTTTAACTCTCCTTGCCTTAAACCTGATAGTGTGTTCAATAAAGCGCCTTCCAAAGATCTGGAAAGTTGCGATGAAGCCCCGAAAAACCCTTCCTACGGGTTACGAGAAGGGGCTCAGGATCTCAAGTTCAATAACCCTTCAAGCTCCCATTAAGGAAGTTAAGGAAAAATTAGTAGAAACCCTTAAAAGTTTTAGGTATAAAGTGGAGATTTCTAAAGAAGAGGAATCAGAAGTTCATATTTTTGCAGATAAGAATGTTTTTGCCCGGTTTGGCGTTTACATAGTTCATTTAGGTGTTTTAATTGTTCTTATAGGTGGTCTTACAACTGCTATTTTGGGTTTTAGAGGTTATATGAATCTTGCAGAAGGGACTGCAAGCAATCTGGTTAGTTTCTTCTCAGGTCCTAAAATAGTTGAACTTCCCTTTTACGTAAAGTGCAATAAGTTTAAGATAGACTTTTACCCTTCAGGGATGCCTAAAGCTTACATATCAGACCTTTCAATTATTGAAAATGGAAAGCAGGTTTTGAGGAAAACTATAGAAGTTAACCATCCTCTTAAGTATCGAGGAATTTACTTTTACCAGGCCAGCTACGGTCAAGGGGAAGCTTTCCTCAGGATAGTTTCGCCGAAAGGAGAGAAAATAGTTGGTGTGGCCTTTGGTCAGCCAGTTAAGTTAGGTAAAGATACCTACCTGAAGATAGTGAGCATTGATGGAAACACTATGACAATTGGAATAGAGTTCATCCAAAATGGAAAAGTTCAGGAAGGAGCCATAAAGCCTTTTGTCCTCTATAAAGTTCCTGGAACAGATAAATCCTTTGCAATGGTTGACTTTAAGCCCGTTTTCTACACCGGGCTTCAGGTGTCAAAAGACCCGGGAACCTGGATAGTCTGGGTAGGGAGTATTGTTCTTATAGGAGGTCTTATAGTTGCCTTCTTTATTCCCCACAAAAGGGTATGGGCAAGGCTTGAGAAGAAGGGGGAGGATAAGACAAGGCTCGTAATTGGTGGTCTTGCCAACAAAGGAAATGAGAGCCTTGCAAGGGAGCTTGAGGAGGTCTTAGGGGTGCTGAAGTCTTCATACTGTAAGAATACCCCTAAGGAGGAAGAGTCATGATCCATTCCGTAACACTCTTTAACGCAGGAATGGTAGCCTATTTCCTTGCGTTCCTTTTCTACACCGTTTACACCTTTTCAAAGAGCAGCTGGTCGTCAAAACTTGCTACCTTCTTTGCCTGGTTAGGCGTTTTTATCCAGGGAGCAGGCTTTGTTGTAAGGGGAATAGAGAAGGCAAAAGTAAATATGGTTTCCGACTGGACGGCCTTCTATAAGTATGCTCCTTTTACCAACATGTACGAGTCCCTCATGCTCTTTGGCTGGATGGCAGTGTTGATCTACCTCGTTTTTGAATGGAAGTACAAGAATAAAGCCTTTGGTATGTTTGTAATTCCCCTTGCGCTGATAGGGGAGCTCTCCACACAGATATTGGGTTTCAGCGAGGAGGCTCAGCCTTTAGTTCCAGCTCTCCAGAGCAACTGGCTCCTCTTTCACGTTGTAACAACCTTTGTTGGCTACGCAGCTGCGGCTGTTAGTGCCGGAATTGCATATGCTTACTTTGCTAAGAGAGACGATACAACTACCAAGGATTGGGTAGTTATCTTCCTTACAACCTGGTTTATCTTCTTCTTTATTATCTACTCTGCCTTTAGAGAGAACGTTATTCTCTACCTAATAGTTTCAGCTGTAGCGGCGGCTCTGTTCTGTCTGTTCCTCTACCTAATTAAAAAGACAGGAATTTCTAAAATTCTCCCTTCAGTTGATGCTATGGAGCAGATGATGTACCAGTCTGTTGCTGTGGGTTTTGTCTTCCTGACAATAGGAATTATCCTTGGAGCTGTTTGGGCTAAGTACGCCTGGGGTGGATACTGGTCCTGGGATCCTAAAGAAACCTGGTCTTTAATTACCTGGCTGGTCTATGCTGCCTACCTCCACGCCCGCTACATAAAAGGACTCAGGGGTAAACCCCTTGCCTACTTTACGATAGTAGGGTTTTTAAGCGTTATCTTTACTTACTACGGTGTAAACCTGATAATTCCGGGGCTTCACAGCTACGCCCAGTAGTTTAAGGCCGGTTTTTTCCGGCCTTACTGTTTCCTGCTTAGATACTCGTGTATTCCTTTTGCCGCTTTTCTTCCATCTCCCATAGCAACTATTACGGTTGAACCTCCCCTTATAACATCTCCCCCTGCAAACACTCCTGGGAGATCTGTCATTAGAGTTTCCGGGTCAACGATTATCTCTCCCTTTTTTCCTCTCTTTATTTCCTTCACCCCATCTACAACAACAGGGTTTGGCCCCTGACCTATAGCCATTACAACAGAGTCAACTTCCAGAACAAACTCCGAGCCTGGAATCGGTATGGGCTTTCTCCTTCCAGACTCGTCCGGCTCTCCAAGTTCCATCTTCACGCACTCTATTCCCTTTATCCAGCCGTTCTCTCCCAAAAACCTTACCGGGTTTGTAAGCGTTTTGAAGATTACCCCTTCCTCCTCTGCGTGCCTCACCTCCTCAACCCTTGCAGGCATTTCCTCCTTTGAACGTCTGTAGATAACCATCACCTCTTCAACTTCTTTGAGTCTTAGAGCGGTTCTTGCAACGTCCATTGCCGTGTTCCCGCCGCCGATCACAGCAAGCCTCTTTCCCGTGAATACCGGAGTATCCATTTCAGGGAACCTGTAAGCTCCCATCAGTAGGACGCGGGTTAGGAACTCGTTTGCAGAGTAAACGCCGTTAAGGTTTAACCCTTCAATGTTTAACATGTAGGGAAGCCCAGCTCCTGAGCCTATAAAGACAGCGTCAAACTCCTCTAAAAGCTCGTAAACCGTTTTTGTTTTTCCAACGATAAAGTTCAGCTCTATTTTTGCCCCCATCTCTTTGAGGAAGGAGAGTTCCCTTTCAACTATCTCATTGGGAAGCCTGAACTCTGGAATTCCGTAAACCAAAACGCCCCCTGGTTCGTGTAGAGCTTCAAATATTGTTACTTCATAGCCCATCTTAATGAGGTCTGCTGCACACGCAATTCCTGCAGGGCCAGAGCCAACAATTGCAACCTTTCTGTTCCTCTTTTCAGTTATAACTATCTTCTCGTATCCTACAGAAGCTTCATGGTCTCCTGCAAAAGCTTCAAGGGCTCCTATGGCCACCGGATCTCCCACTTTCCCAACAACGCAGGCGCCTTCACACTGTATCTCCTGAGGGCAAACCCTTCCACAGACCGAAGGGAGTATGTTCTCTTCTTTTATCTTTCTCGCTGCTTCAACAAACTTTCCTTCCTCTATCAGCTTTATAAACTGAGGAATGGGAACGTTAACGGGACAGGCCTTTACACAGGGAGAGTGGGGGCACTGAAGGCATCGTTTTGCCTCTTCCATTGCCAACTGTGGAGTGTAGCCGAGCTTTACCTCTTTAAAATCTTTAACCCTTTCTTCCGGTTTTCTTTCAGGTACAAGGACTCTCTCTTTTATAATCTCTCTCTTAGCCATCCCTATCCCCTATAACATCCACAGTGTTTTCTTTGAAACTCTCTCATTGCCTCTTCTTCTTTTTCCCTGAACATTCTTAACCTGTTCATCAGCTCGTCAAAGTCAACCTGATGGGCGTCAAACTCCGGTCCGTCAACGCAGGCAAACTTAACTTCTCCACCTACTGTTACTCTGCAGGCGCCACACATTCCCGTTCCGTCAACCATTATCGGGTTGAGAGAGGCTACTGTAGGAACACCATAGTTTCTTGTAAGGTCTGCAACTGCTTTCATCATTGGAACAGGTCCAGCACAGATGACCATGTCAATCTTGGTTCCAGAGTCCAACAGGTTTTTAAGGGCATCTGTTACTAGGCCTTTCATACCGTATGAGCCATCATTTGTCGTTACGATTACTCTATCTGCAAGGAGCTCCATCCTATCTTCCCAGAAAATAAGCTCTTTTCTTCTGAATCCCATAATTACTGTCAGTTCGTTTCCCACCTCTTTAACTCCCTGGGCTATGTGGTGAATAGGAGCGAGTCCTAGGCCTCCGCCAACTGCAACAACATGGCCCCAATTCTCTATGTGGGTTGGTTTTCCTAAGGGACCCACAACGTCTCTTATGGAGTTTCCTTCATCAAAACAGGAAAGGTGGTAGGTACTTTTTCCGACTCTTTGAACCATAAGGGTTATAGTTCCAGCTTCCGGATCCTTATCGGCTATTGTTAATGGAATTCTCTCCCCTTTTGCGCTTACCCTTATGATTACAAACTGACCCGGTTTAGCCTTTTGCGCTATGAGGGGAGCTTCAATTATGAACTCGTCTACGTTTTCTGCAAGCTCTCTCTTTTTAACTATCCTGAACAACAGACACCCCCTTTAGACTTTTGTTTTTTTATTATAAGCCCTTTGTAACAATTATTTAAGAACTTCAAGTGGCTGAATGTGATAAGTTTTTCCGCTGTAAATCCTGCTTATGTCAAAGTAGAGTCCGCTCTTTCCCCAGATACCTGACGTTCCGGCCGTTCCTATTACTTCCCCTCTTTTCACTAACTGATTGGGTTTTACGAACACTTTGTCCAAGTTGCCGTAAACAGTTCTGAAACCTTTGGGATGTTGGATTATGACCATTTTGCCAAAGGCTTTTAGTAGTTTGCTGTCTTTTCCGGCAAACTTTACTATTCCAGTTTCGGCGGCTTTGACGGGAGCTCCCGGCCGACTTACGATGAAAATTCCCGGGTAACCATTTTCCCTGATCGTTGGGTCAATTCTTCCATCTAATGGGAACTTAAACTGTATAGGTCTATTAAGTTTTAAAACATCCCTGTAACCTACCAGTATTTTGAGTTTTTGTCCTGGACGGAGAATGTAAGGTCTTCTTAGCCTGTTTATTCTTATGATTGACCTTGGAGAAACGTGAAATTTTTTCGCTATTTTTATAACTGAATCTCCAGACCTTACACGGTAGTATTTATAGACCGGGACTTTTGTCAAGCCGTCTGGTACAAAAACTGTTTTACTGTTTTTTTTATTAAATTTCCCCACTCTTGAACTTGAAGAAAATTTTGATTTTTTCTTAATCGGTATTCTTAATTTTTGACCAACGTAAATAATGTGCCCTTTGATCCTATTAATCCTCTTAATTTCTGAAACAGATACTCCAAACTTTTTGGCTATTTTTCCTAAAGAATCCCCTCTTTTAACTCTATAGATAACATATTTTGTGTGATGTTTTGTCTTTATAGTGGGTTTATCTTTGGTTGGAATTTTAAGTTTCTGTCCTACGTATATAGTGTTTCTTCTTAACTGATTAGCTCTCTTTATCTGTGTTATAGATACACCAAATTTCTTAGCTATTTTACTTAAGGAGTCTCCTTTTTTTACTCTGTAGTAAACTGTGGCATTTGCTGAGTATATAAACAGAAAGAGGCTAATAAGCAATATCAAAATTCTCATAGCTTCCCCGCGGTTCTGTAAATTTGTAATCAATATCTGTAACTTTGGCAAAAAAGGGACCTTCCCAGAGTTTTGAGAGGAGTTTTTCTAAGAGTTCTTCCTCTCCTTCTGCATATACCTCAACCCTTCCATCTGGAAGATTCCTGACGAAACCTTTGAGCCCTAACTTTCTCGCAATATCTCTTGTGAAGGCCCTATAACCTACCCCCTGAACTCTACCAGATACGAAGGCGTGCAGGCCTTTTACAGCCATTTTTCAAGCTCCTCAAGAGTTTTCTTAAAACCCATATCTATTAGATCCTTTAACTTTGAAAAGTCAAAGGGGCTGTAAGGGATCTGGTGGTTGACTATGATATCACAGTAGTTGAGCCGCCAGTTCTGGTTTTCTATTATTCCGGCAACTGAAGACCTCTCAAGGACTTCAGTTATAGAATCTGGGTTGAAGTTTCCTGCTGCCGTATTGACGTTTGAGCATATGTTGATCTCAACACCGGCAGATTTTGTTACTTCAGCCGGCAAACAGTTCCTTACACCTCCATCTATATAGTAGCTGTTTCCCACCTTCCAGGGGGAGAAGAGGGGCGGAACAGAACAGGAAGCTATAACCCAATCTGCAGATGGTCCCTCTCTCTTTACCTCAACTTTAAGAGTTTTCAGGTTCACAGTAACTGGGGCAAACGGGATTTTAAGTTCCGATAGATCAGGGTTTCCGGTGAGTTCTACTAAGATAGAATAGAGACCTTCAAGTTTGAACATTCCACCCCTAAAGTGGGGCTTTGCCAGTTTTCGCCATGAAAGAGTTTCCCCTATTTCTGTTATTTCTTTAAGTGGCAAACCGTAGGCGTAAAGGAAGCCAACGAGAGCTCCAGCACTTGAACCTGCTATGAAAGATGGGCTTAACCCTTTATACTCCAATGCTTTAAGAAAACCAATATGGGCAGCTCCCTTGACGAAGCCGCCCGAAAGGGTAACGCCAATTTTCTTCATTTAGAATTCTAACTCGTCTCCGGGGTTGAGTATCTGAACGTTCACTCCCCTCGCCTCTGCCAACTTCTTAAAGTCTTCTGGTTCAGCATCTATTATCGGCCAGGTCTTAAAGTGCATTGGAATTGCAATTTGGGGTTTTATGAGCTCTGCCGCAATTGAAGCGTCCCTTACGTCCATCGTGAAGTTTCCGCCAATGGGCAGAAGTGCTGCAAATACTTTCTCGTACCTTCCAAGGAACTCCATATCAGCTATTAGCCCTGTGTCTCCTGCGTGGTAGATGGTTCTCCCTTCAACCTCTATGAGCATTCCGCATGGGGTTCCAAGGGTGATAACCTGGTCGTTTTCAATTACGGAGCTCCCGTGGGCAGCAGGAACTAACTTCACCCTTCCAAAGGGGAACTGGTAGCTTCCCCCTATGTGCATTGCGTGGATGTTTTCAACACCTTTTAAATTACAGTATTGGCACACTTCAAAGATGCTTACAATTGTTGCTCCTGTTCTCTTTGCTATCTCTATGGCATCTCCAAGGTGGTCTCCGTGACCGTGGGTAACGAAGATGTAGTTGAGGTCTGTAAAGTCTTCAGGCTTCGCAATCTTCCACGGGTTCCCGTTTAAGAACGGGTCAATCAGTGCCTTTATCCCTTTACCTTCTACGTAAAACGTGGAGTGTCCTAAATACCAGAGCTTAGCCATCTCTCCCCTCCTACAGAGCTTTTATCAGTTTGGGAAGCCTTGACCTAATTTTAAATCTGGTTCTACCGTAAAGGGGAGTTCTTTTAGCTATAGCTATCAGGAAAGTGTCGTTAACCAGATTGTAGACGAAAATGGCGTAGTTCTTTGAGAATATTATCGTCTCCTCAAGGTTGTCCTTTTCTCCAGTTAACTCGTGGATCGTTTCATCGCAGGTTTTTACCGGGTTAACCAGCTGTGTTGAGAGCTCCTCTGAATCAACAGAAGTCTGATTACTGTCGTATCTGTAGACAACTATTCCGTCCTCATCAATTATGAGGGCAGATTCAACTTCTGGAATCTCCTCAACCAACGATTTTAAGATCTCTTCGCTCATAAACCCCCCTAAACGAGTCCCCTTTCAACGAGGAGCTCCGCTATCTGAACGGCGTTCAGTGCCGCTCCTTTCCTCAGGTTATCTCCAACAATCCAGAGGTTAAGCCCGTTCTCTATTGTATCATCTTTCCTTATCCTTCCAACCAGAACGTCGTCTTTTCCTGCAACGTCAATGGGGGTTGGATAGACGAGGTTTTCAAAGTCGTCCATAACCGTTACGCCGGGAGCTCCTTCCAGAGCCTTCCTTGCCTCCTCAACCGTTATCGGTTTTTCAAACTCAAGGTTTACAGACTCGGAGTGCCCTATAAAAACGGGAACTCTCACGCACGTCGGTGAAACTTTAATGGAATTATCGTGCATTATCTTCTTTGTTTCGTTAATCATCTTTATCTCTTCTCTTGTGTAGCCGCTCTCAAAGAACTTATCTATGTGTGGAACGCAGTTAAAGGCAATCTGCTTTGGAATCTTCTTAGGTGGTGGAACCGGCTTCCCTTCAAGGACTGCCCTGCTCTGTTCCTTTAGCTCCTCAATAGCCTGAGCACCGGCTCCTGAAACTGCCTGGTAGGTTGAAACAACAACTCTCTTTATCCTTGCAATATCGTGGAGAGGTTTAAGAACAACAACCATTTGAATGGTTGAGCAGTTGGGGTTGGCAATTATTCCCTTATGCCATTCAACGTCTTCAGGGTTGACCTCTGGAACAACTAAGGGAACGTCCGGCTCCATCCTGAACGCAGAGCTGTTGTCAATAACCACAGCTCCCCTCTTAACGGCTTCAGGGGCAAACTGTTTACTCCTTTCTCCCCCTGCGGAGAAGAGAGCTATGTCAACCCCTTCAAAGCTCTCAGGCTTCAGCTCCTCAACGGTTATTTCCTCACCCTTAAACTTGACCTTCTTTCCTGCAGACCTTGAAGATGCAAGAGGAACGAGTTTCTCAACGGGGAAGTTCCTCTGTTCTAAAACCTTCAACATTTCCTGGCCAACGGCACCTGTTGCACCAACAACGGCAACTGTATACCCCTTCATTCCCTACCTCACATAGACTTGATTTCTTCAGCTATCAGGTCTCCCATCTCCTCCGTTGAGACAAGCTTGCACCCTTCAGAGTAGATGTCCTTTGTTCTGTAGCCCTTTGCAAGGACGTTTCTTACTGCCCTATCTATTGCCTCTTCAACCTCTGGCATGTTGAAAGAGTAGGTAAACATCATTGCTGCAGAGTTAATTGTTGCAATCGGGTTTGCGATGTTCTGGCCTGCTATATCCGGAGCTGAGCCGTGGATAGGCTCGTAAAGGCCAATTTTCCCGCCGATTGAAGCAGACGGGAGCATTCCTAAAGAGCCTGTCAGCATTGCGCAGGCGTCAGAAAGAATGTCTCCAAAGATGTTCGTTGTAACAATAACGTCAAACTGCTTCGGCCACCTGATTATCTGCATTGCAGCATTGTCAACGTACATATGGTTGAGCTCAACGTCTTCATAATCTTTGTGAACCCTCTCAACAACCTCTCTCCAGAGAACCGTCGCCTCAAGGACGTTCGCCTTATCAACGCTTGTAACTTTTCTGTTTCTCTTCCTTGCAACCTCAAAGGCTACCTTTGCAATTCTCTCAACTTCGTGCTCGTAGTAGCGGAGCGTGTTTATTCCAACCCTTTCATCGCCGTCAACAAAAATTCCCCTTGGAATTCCAAAGTAGATTCCACTCGTGAGTTCCCTCACAACCATAATGTCAACGCCCTTAACAACTTCAGGCTTTAAGGTTGAAGCATCTATCAGCTCATCGTACAGCTTTGCAGGGCGCAGGTTTGCAAATGCGTTCAGGAGTTTTCTCATTCCCAAGAGAGCTCTCTCAGGCCTTATCCCAAAGGGCAAGTTGTCCCACTTGGGCCCTCCAACTGCTCCAAGGAGAACGGCATCAGAGGAGAGGATTATCTCCTTCGTTTCATCTGGGAACGGAATGCCTGTTTCATCAATTGCGGCTCCACCGATAAGGCCGTATTTGTAGTTGAGCTTAACGTTGAACTTCTCTGAAACTGCGTCTAAAACCTTAACTGCCTGCTTAACTATCTCTGGGCCGATTCCATCACCTGGAAGAACTGCTATCGTAAACTCTTTCAACTTACCCCTCCTTAAGTCCTAATTTCTTCTTCGCATACTCCATAAGCCCGCCAGCTTCCATTATCTGCCTTATATCCTCTGGAATTGGGTTGGCCTTAAACTCCGTTCCCTTTGTTACGTTCTTAATGACTCCCGTTTCCGGGTTTACTTCAACAATGTCTCCCTCTTCAATTCCCTCAACAGCTTCAGGAGACTCAAATATTGGAAGACCTATGTTTATTGCGTTCCTGTAGAAAATCCTTGCGAAAGATTTTGCTATTACTGCAGAAACCCCAGCAGCCTTTATTGCAATTGGAGCGTGCTCCCTTGAAGAACCGCAGCCAAAGTTTTTACCTGCAACTATTATGTCTCCCGGCTTTACCTTTTTGGGAAATTCAGGGTCTGCGTCTTCCATAACGTGTTTTGCAAGCTCTTTTGGATCTGAAGTGTTGAGATACCTTGCAGGAATTATCTCATCAGTGTTTATGTCGTCTCCAAACTTAAAAGCTCTCCCCTTGAACACTTCTGCCATTTTTCCTCCTTATAACAAGAACTTGTTTGCTGGAATTGTAAATCGTTAAGATGGGCTCTTCAAGGGAAGGGGGATGTAAAGAGTTGTAGGGAGGTGAAGAGTTGGGAGGAAAATAAAATGGAGCGGGCGACGGGATTCGAACCCGCGACCCTCAGCTTGGAAGGCTGATGCTCTAGCCAGCTGAGCTACGCCCGCTCATCAGTTCCTGCTGGATAGGTAATATAGTCAAGTCTTTGGAGATGTCAACAGGTTTTGATTAGCTATTAATGGTCTCATTAATTGAACGAAAGTAATAAATTATAGTTATTCTTAGAAACCAACGGATTTACAGTATTTGTTTTCAATATAGTTAGGGTAATTCTTATGAATATTGAATTAAAGGATATAGAAAGTATCAAGGAGCAGATCTGGTCAGCTTTAAGTATTTATGAAGGAATGGATATTACTATTGGTTGCCTAAATAAAACTTGTAAGTTTTTCTTACTTCCTGATTTTACTTGTAAAGTAGATCAGTTGTATGGTGGTATTCTTGTAGCAGAAGTTGAAAACAGAGAAGAGTATGAGTATTTAAAGACGAGATATGAAAGGCCTAAGGAAGGGAAAATTCCTTACTTATTAATAG
>WFNZ01000036.1 GCA_015488335.1 Thermovibrio sp. | reverse complement strand
TCTAATCTTTGTCACTACCAAGTAAATTTTTAAGTTTCTGGAACTCTCTATTTACCTCTTCCAATTTTTCTTTATATTTACTTAGAGTTTTCTCTTTATCTATACCGATATTCTCTATCTCGTAGATCCTTGCCTCATAAAACGCTTCTGAAGTTTTTACCTGGAAATTCAAAAAATTTTTGTTAAAAGGTTCTTTATCTAATATATTTTTCGCAAAACTTAAATAGTTAATAAAACATATTTTATACAAATCAAGAAGCATTCTCTCTATATGCGCTCCAAATCTATCCAAATTTTTCTCTGCATCTTCCATATTCCCTTGATTGATATATCTGATAAAATGCATAAAATGTGAAAATGCTGCTTCAAGCTCAATAAGTGGTTTAACCGGCTTCTTTAAAAAGTTTGAAATTAATGTATTATAAGCAAAAGCATAGTGTTCAAAGTATAGCTTATCAAGGTAAAAAAGCTTTTGAATAAATTTTGAACAAATAGCCTTTTTTTATTATCTCCATAACAAAAATTAGAATAAATACTCTTTACCATTTCCCCTCCTATTTTTATTCTTCATGCAGGTTGAATCAGTTAAATCAGGTCAGGTTAAAAGTCAGTCACAACATATTTTTTAGGATACTCATAAATTACTTTCCTAAAATCTTTTTCCAGAATTTCTTTATCGTCTATAGAGCTATCAAAGTCATTTATCAAGGTTTCATATAGTTTTAAAGACGAAACAAATCCTCTAAAAGAGGCAAGTTCCTCAAAAGGAGATATATCCAATCGGTAAAGCTCGTAGTTTCTTTTTAGATGTCCCATTGTTTTAAGCTGACGTTTCAGGAAAATAATCAGGATTAATGTCACCACTAACACTTCCACCACGAAAATGAACAGACTTACAATTAGATTCATATCCTCTCCCCTCCAACCAATCTTTCATAATCGTATATTAGTCTAAATTTCTGAAAGTCTTGAGTAAATTTAAATAACCATATGAAAATAAGGATCCAGCCAATAATGTTCACTGAAAATCTTATCCCTAAGATATAACAAATCAAGAACGTAAGATCAGAAATCAAAAATATGACCAAAGAAAAGATATCTAAATAGGAGAGCCAGTTTCTGTTAAATACTTTAAGGAATCTTAGTGTCAGTAAAACAACAGCTAATATGATTAATTCAAAAGTTAAAGAATAAAAAATTGATAGTAAAGCGATTTTACCCTGGGAACTCATTAGAAAAAAAGAAATATCTTTTCCCTGTAATTTTCCCACACCAAGTTTTAATTGAATTTCAAAGAGGACAAAAGCTGTAAGAATAGACAAAATTGTCCACAAAAAAGAAGAAACTACAGCACTCAAAAAATGACGCTTAATCTAAAGTAATGTAGCATTTTCCTCTATTCCAATATGTTGATAAATTAAATCATACGACTATAATTCTATCCAGACCAAGCTGAGGAATTTTTAATGAGTATTAAAGTCCTGATAGGCTTCAGCGGGGGAGTTGACAGCTTCTTCACCGCATATTTACTGAAAGAGCAGGGCTACGAAGTAATTCCTATTTACCTCAAGCTCTTAAAGAAGGCAGACACGGAAAAGGTAAAAAGGGCGGGGGAGCTCCTCAACTTAAAAGTCACAATAATTGACCTGACAGAAGAGTTCAAAAGAGAAGTTATTGACTACTTCATCTCTTATTACAGTAAGGGACTCACACCCAACCCCTGCGCTGTCTGCAACAGAGAAATTAAACTCAAATACTTATACAAAATAAAGAAAAAGATATCTGCCGATTTCATAGCTACAGGCCACTACGCACAGGTTCGCTTCTCAAAAGAGTTCAGTAGAAATCTTATATATAGAGGTATAGAAAAAGGAAAAGAACAGTCTTACTTCCTCTCATTAGTTAAGAGGGAAATATTTGACAGCCTTCTTTTACCTCTGGGGAAATTCACAAAGAAAGAGGTTGTAAAGCAAGCAGAAAAGTTGGGATTTCCCTATACGGGAGAGAGTCAGGATATCTGCTTTATTGAAAAAGACTACGTGGAGTTTCTAAAACCCTTCATAGGAGAAAAACCGGGAGTTTTCAAATTGGAGGATGGAACCGTTTTAGGAAAACACAAAGGCTTTTACAGGTACACAGTTGGACAGAGAAGAGGCCTTGGAATTCCATACAAACATCCTCTGTACGTTGTTGAGATAAAACCTGAAGAGAATGCAGTTATAGTTGGATCTAAGGAAAGTGTTTTAAAGGATGAAATTTTTGTCTGGAAAGTCAACTGGCACGTTGAACCGGAGGAATGGGGTAAAATTCCGCTTCAGGTTCAAGTTCGCTACAGAGCAAAGCCTGTAAACGTTTGCTCTGTAGAGTATTTAAAAAATGGCATATATCGTGTAAAATTAGCGGCGAAAGTTGACGCACCTGCTCCGGGGCAGGTCTGCGCCTTTTACAGCAACGACCTGCTTTTGGGAGGAGGAGAAATCACAAAAGAAGGAGCCGGGTGATGGAAGGAAGCATTGTAGCTATAGACTGGACTCTCATAGTTCAAGCAGTAAACTTTCTCATCTTCATGGTACTCATCAACAAGTTCCTGTTCCAGCCACTGCTAAGGCTTATGGAGGAAAGAGAAAAAGAGCTTAACGGTATATACAGTGAAGCTGAAGCCCTGAAAGTTAAAGCAGAACAGCTTTTAAAAGAGGTAGAGGAGACACTTTCAAAGGCTAAAGAAGAGGCTAAGAAAATTATTGATGCTGCTGTAAAAGAGGCAAGAGAAGAGAAAGAGAGAATCATCTCTCAGGCTCAGGAAGAGGCCTCTATAAAAGTTGAAAAGGCAAAAGAAGAGATATGGCAGGCCTTTGAATCTGAGAAAGCTAAGCTTGAAGCTGAGGCCGAAAAGCTGGCCGAAGAGATCATCAGGAAAATTCTTGGAAAGGTTGCCTAAGGGGGAAAGATGGAACACGGTGGACATCTCTTATTCT
The DNA here is from genome assembly GCA_015488335.1 of Thermovibrio sp. Lineage (GTDB taxonomy): Bacteria > Aquificota > Aquificia > Desulfurobacteriales > Desulfurobacteriaceae > Balnearium. Next base: position 7,099 of record WFNZ01000036.1, on the reverse strand, counting down.
GGAAAACTGTAAACATAATAATTCTCTTTGCAATTCTTTACTGGCTCCTTAAGAAACCGGTTTCCAGATTCTTGTCCGACGGTATTGAGTCTGTAGTGAGTAAGTTTGAAAAGGCAAAGAAAGAGAAGGAAGAGGCCCTAAAGCTCCTTAAAGAGGCAGAGAGGAAATCTGAAGAAGTAAAGGCTGAGGCTGAAAGAATACTCAGCTACTCAAAAGAAGTTGCAGAGAGGGAGAAGGAACAGATAATAGCCGAGGCCAAAGAGACAGCCTCAAGAATAGTTAAGATGGCAGATGAGGAGATAGAGAAAGAGGTTTACAAGGCAAAAGAGGAGCTGAAGAAATTTGCCGCCCAGAAGGCTGTTGAGATAGCAGAAGCAAAACTTAAAGGTTCAATAACACCGGAAGTCAACAAAAAGCTTATTGAATCCAGCCTTGAAAAGCTTTAGGAGGGATCAAGTTGAGACTGGAAGTTAGAATCGCCAGAAGGTACGCTAAAGCCCTGTCGGAGGTCCTTCCCGACGAAAAACTTGAGAAAGTCCTTAAAGAGATTAAAACCCTCCTTTCCCTCTTTGACGAAAAGGCCATAAAGTTCTTTAAAAGTCCCATAATTCCCACCGAAAAAAAGGTGGAGCTCCTCAACTCCGTCCTTGAAAAGGTTGAAGTTTCGCCGGAGCTCCAGAAAGTACTCAAACTGATGGCAGAGAGGAACAGGCTGGGAATTCTGAAAGAATTTGCTGAAGAGTTTGAGAAGTTCGCAGACGCAAGGTTAGGGGTTGTAAAGGCTGAGATAACAAGCGCCACAGAGCTTGACGAGGAAGTTTTAAACAGGATAAAGGCCAAAATTGAGGAGCTTTTCGGGAAAAAAGCTGAAATCACGGTAAAACTTGATCCCTCCATAATCGGTGGCTTTATAGTAAGAGTGGCGGACAAAGTTTTAGACGCTTCTATAAAGACCCAGCTTGAGAACCTTAAGAAAGCTATAGCCGATTAACATAAAAAACCGATAGCGAGGTGCAGGGATGCAGATCAGAGCAGAAGAGATATCAGAACTGATAAGAAAACAGATTGAAGAGTTTGAGGCCTCTGTAAACCTTGATGAAACCGGAATTGTCATCAAGGTCGGAGACGGAGTAGCAAGGGTTTACGGCCTTGAAAACGTTGAGTACGGTGAAGTGGTTGAGTTTGAAGACGGGACAGAAGGTGTTGCCTTCAACCTTGAAGAGGACAACGTAGGTGTCGTTCTCCTTGGTGAGGGTAGAGGAATCGTTGAAGGCGGAAAGGCTAAGAGGACAGGTAGGATCCTTGACATGCCCGTTGGAGACGGCCTTATCGGAAGAGTCCTTGACCCTCTCGGAAACCCAATAGACGGTAAAGGAGAAATTGAATACGTAGAGAGAAGGGCTGTTGAGCGTATTGCTCCCGGTATCGTTACCAGGAAGCCCGTCCACGAGCCACTCCAAACAGGAATTAAAGCTATTGACGCCCTCATTCCGATTGGAAGGGGACAGAGGGAGCTCATTATCGGAGACAGGCAGACAGGTAAAACAACAATTGCTATAGATACAATTCTTAACCAGAAGAGGGAAGGCGTTATCTGCGTCTACTGTGCCGTAGGTCAGAAGAGATCAACCGTCGCCCAGACTATCCAGCTCCTGAAAGAGATGGGAGCTATGGAATACACTATCGTTATTTCCGCTACAGCTTCCGAACCTGCAGCACTTCAGTACTTAGCTCCTTACGCTGCATGTACAGTTGCTGAGTACTTCAGGGACACAGGAAGGGCTGCCCTTATTATCTACGACGACCTCTCAAAGCAGGCTGTCGCATACCGTGAGATGTCCCTCCTCTTAAGGCGTCCGCCTGGCAGGGAAGCTTACCCTGGAGACGTTTTCTACCTCCATTCAAGGCTTCTTGAGAGGGCTGCTAAACTCAACGATGAGCTTGGAGCAGGTTCACTTACAGCCCTCCCTATTGTTGAAACAAAGGCTGGAGATATTTCGGCATACATTCCTACAAACGTTATCTCAATTACTGACGGTCAAATCTTCCTTGAGACTGACCTCTTCTACAAAGGTCAGAGGCCGGCTATCAACGTAGGTCTCTCCGTTTCAAGGGTTGGTGGTGCAGCCCAGATCAAAGCTATGAAACAGGTTGCAGGAAAACTCAGGCTTGAGCTTGCCCGTTACCGTGAGCTTGAGGCTTTTGCCCAGTTTGCATCAGACCTTGACCCTGCTACAAGGGCTCAGCTTGAGAGGGGAAGGCGTATGATGGAGCTCCTCAAACAGCCTCCCCACAAGCCAATTCCTGTTGAAAAGCAGATCGTTGCCTTCTTTGCAGCAATCAACGGATACCTTGACGACATTCCTGTTGAGGCTGTAAACAAGTTTGAGTGGGAGCTCTACGCCTTTATGGACGCAAAACATCCTGAAATCCTCAAGGAGATACTTGAGAAGAAGCAGCTTGACGACGAACTGACTCAGAAACTCCACGAAGCGATTAAGGAGTTCAAGGCGACCTTTACAGCCTAATAGTGAGGTAGAAAATGCCTGGAATGAGGGAAATTAAAGCCAAGATAAAGAGCCTTAAGGGAACAAAGCGGATAACCGCCGCCATGAAGGCGGTTTCCGCTGCTAAACTCCGTAAGGCTCAGGAAGACCTTTTCAACGTAAGGCCTTATGCCGACGTAATGAAGGGAATTGCAAAAGGCCTCTACATGAGGGGAAACCCCGCAATCCATTCCATATTCAGAGTAAGACCTGTAAAGAGAATAGAGCTGGTTGTTATCTCATCAGACAAAGGTCTCTGTGGTGCCTTCAATTCCAACATAATAAGACGGGTAAACAGGTTTGCTAAAGAGAAACAGTCTCAGGGAGTTGAGATAAGCTTGACAACTGTTGGAAACAAGGCAAGCCAGTTTTTCACAAAGTATTCAGACCTCAACGTCCGCAAAACCTTTACCGACATATTTAGAAGAATCGGACTTCCTCTTGCTAAAGAAATATCGGCAGACCTTTTCTTAGGATACATGTCTGAATACTTTGACGAAGTTTACCTCGTTTACAACAAGTTCTACAACGCCTTAAGACAGGAAGTTACCTTTGAAAGAATAATGCCTTTAACCGTTGAAATGTCAGAAGAAACACCTGTTTCCGAGTACACCGTAGGCCCAGACGAAAAAGTTATTGAAGAGGCCGTTAAGGCCTACACTTCTGCCGTTGTCTTAAGGGCTTTAAAAGAGTCTGAAACCAGCGAACACGCTGCCCGTATGACTGCAATGGACAACGCTACAAAGAACGCAGAGGACATGATAAGAAAGCTCACGATCTCCTTCAACAAGGCAAGACAGGCCGCAATTACGAAGGAGCTCATAGAGATTACAACAGCTATTGAAGCAATGAAATAGGGAGGATAGGTATGGCAGAGCATAAAGGGAAGATAGTTCAGATCGTTGGACCGGTCATAGACGTTGAGTTCCCCGACGGGAAGCTCCCTGAGATCTACCACGCCTTAAGGGTTCCGAACGTTAAGCAGATCACCTGGGACGGAAAAGTTGAAACCGGTGATCTTATGCTTGAAGTTCACCAGCACCTCGGCGAGAATAGGGTAAGGTGCGTTGCCTTTGGTGCAACAGAAGGTCTTAAAAGGGGAATGGAAGTTATAGATACGGGAGACTACCTGAAGGTTCCTGTTGGTCATGCAACCAGGGGAAGGATCTTCAACGTTGTTGGAAAACCAATTGACAACAAAGGTCCCGTTGAGGCTGAAGAGTACTGGCCTATTCATAGACCCGCTCCACCTTTAACAGAGCAGAAAACGGTTGCTGAGATATTTGAAACAGGAATTAAGGTTATTGACCTTCTTGAGCCTTACGCTAAAGGTGGAAAGACAGGTCTTTTCGGTGGTGCCGGAGTTGGTAAGACGGTTCTCCTGATGGAACTCATCCACAACGTTGCAATGAAACATGGAGGTTTTTCCGTTTTCGCCGGAGTTGGAGAAAGAACGAGGGAAGGAACAGACCTGTGGTTAGAGATGCAAGAATCTGGCGTTCTTGAGAACACAGTTCTTGTTTACGGTCAGATGAACGAGCCACCGGGTAACAGGTGGCGTGTTGCAATGACCGGCGTTACAATGGCCGAGTACTTCCGTGACGTTGAAGGCCGTGACATGATGTTCTTCGTTGACAACATGTTCCGTTTCATCCAGGCCGGTTCTGAGGTTTCAGCTCTCTTAGGTAGGATTCCTTCTGAGGTTGGTTACCAGCCGACACTGGCAACAGAGGTAGGTGCGATTCAGGAACGTATTACTTCAACAAACAAGGGTTCAATTACCTCTGTTCAGGCTATCTACGTTCCTGCCGACGACTTTACAGACCCGGCTCCGTTTACACTCTTTGCCCACCTTGACGCAACAACGGTTCTTTCAAGGGCACTCGCAGAGCAGGGTATCTACCCGGCAGTTGACCCTCTTGAGTCAACATCTCGTATGCTTGACCCACACATCGTAGGCGAAAAACACTACAGGGTCGCAAGGGAAGTTCAGAGATACCTCCAGAGGTATAAGGAACTTCTTGAAATCATTGCAATCTTAGGTATGGAAGAGCTCTCAGAAGAAGATAAGTTGGTTGTTCATAGGGCAAGGAGAATCCAGCTCTTCCTCACACAGCCCTTCCACGTTGCAGAGGTCTTCACAGGAATGCCTGGAAGGTACGTTCCCGTTGAGGAGACCATCCGTGGATTTGAGATGATAATCAACGGTGAGCTTGACCACCTGCCTGAGCAGGCCTTCTACATGGTTGGAACAATTGACGAGGCAATTGAGAAGGGCGAAAAGCTCATGAAGGAAGCCCAGAGCAAATAGGGGAGAAGATAGATGGCTGCCAAGAAGGGACTGCCAACAGAGATGAAGTTTCAGTTAGCATCTGCAACGGGGAAACACTTTGAAGCCAATGCCCGGGAAGTTTACGTTGAGACTGACGACGGTGATATCGGAGTTCTGCCCGGCCACCAGCCAGAGTTTTACTCAATCGGGGCAGGTTTTGTTACCTGCAAAGACGTTAACGGAAATGAGATAAGGAAGCTCGTTTACAACGGTTTCGTCCAGATAGAGCCAGACGTTGTTAGGGTGGGGGCTCAGGAAATCTACGAGCCCGGGGAAATTAACGTTGAGGCTATAGAGAGAGAGATTTCACAGCTCAAGGAGAGACTCTCTACCCTCAGCGAAGAGGAGATAGAGACGAGGAGCTCCCTTGAGGCTGAAATGAAGAGAAAAGAGACTCTTCTGAGGAAGGCCCGGTAAGGGCTTTCCTCTTCACCTTTCCTTTAGCTTCCTCATTTTCACCCACAAAACTGCTATTCCTGTTAAAAGCCCGGTTAAAAAACCTAAAGAGATTAAAAAAAGGATTCTCGAAACCCTTTCTGGAAGTTTGTTCTCAGGCTTTGGGATTTCAGAAGGAGATAAGCCCGGGTAAAATTCGTAAACCTTACCGGTATCCGTTTTTACCTTAACAACTTCAACAACCTTACCGTCTACCTGCTTATAGGATATCCACGCTTCCACAGGCTTTTCTTTAGAAAATCCCGGGAAAGTAAAAAGGATAAAGGTAACAAAAGTTAAAAGGAGAAGTCTCACTACAAAACCTCTCTATTGATTTTAATAAAATTCTATTAAAACACTGAGGAACGGAATATGAAAAAAGAGAAGAAACTGAGCCTCATTCAGGCAGTGGCAATGGCAGTAGGAACTATGATAGGAGCCAGTATCTTCTCCATATTCGGCTATGGAGTCAGAATTGCAGGGAACGGCCTGCCCTTATCTTTTCTACTCAGTGGCACCTACGCTCTTATGGTTGCTTACTCTTACGCTCATATGGGGAGAAAGTTTATTTCAAATGCAGGTCCCATTGCTTTTATTCAGAGGGCTTTTGGAAACTCTCCGGTGGTGGGAGCCCTATCCATCCTTATGTGGTTCAGCTACGTCATCTCCGTTGCCCTTTTTGCCATTAGTTTTGCAGGTTACTTCCTGCCACTTATCCACCTTGACTACCCAGTTTTCCACACTGCTGTGGAAGTTCTGGTAATCGCCTTCTTCGGTGCAATCAGCTTCTTTGGTGGGTCTCAAGCTGTTGGAAAGCTTGAGTTCTGGATAGTTTTGACAAAGCTTTTAATTCTGTTAATCTTTATAGTGGCAGGGCTCTCAGTTATCCACATAGAGTACTTAAAACCGCAGTTGAATCAACACTACCTAAAGGGAATTCTGAATGCTTCCGTTATCTTCTTCCTATCTTACATGGGATTTGGATTGATAACCAACATCAGTGAGAATATAGAGGAACCCTGTAAGAACGTTCCGAGGGCAATATACCTCAGCATTTTCATCGTTATGGCAGTTTACGTCGGAGTTTCCGTTGCTGCTTTAGGAGCTCTCCCTGCTCAAGAAATCGCCAAATATGCAGAGAACGCTCTTGCTGTAGCTGCAGAACCTGTATTGGGAAAACTGGGGTTTCTCTTAGTTTCAATTGGAGCTCTGATCAGCATCTCTTCTGCCCTCAATGCAACTATATATACTGGAGCGAACGCCTCTTACGCCCTCATGAGGGACGGTTACATTCCATCTCCAAGGAGCTTGGTTGAGAAGGAGTGGATGGGGGAACACTTTGGACTCTACCTGACCTGCGGTTTAGGGCTTCTCTTCACTCTTTTTTTCAACGTAACTGCTGTTGCATCAATGATAAGCATAATAACAACTGCCCTTTACATAGGGGTCATACTCTCTCACCTGAAGCTCTGGGAGAAGGTAGGTGGAAGGAAGGGACTTATCTTCTTTAACTTAATCGTAATAACCTTCGTAGCTGCTCAGATAGCCATCTACCAGTTCAAAAACAGTAAGATTACTTTTTTAACAACTGCCGTTATATTCGCTGTTTCCTTAGGGATGGAACTCCTCTACTACAACAAGAGAAGAACCGCCTCTCCCTTTATCAGAACGGGCAAGAAAAGAGTTGATGAAGCTGTTCAGGTTGACTAATATTTATATAGTGTAAAAGAGCGGGCGTAGCTCAGGTGGTAGAGCATCAGCTTCCCAAGCTGAGGGTCGCGGGTTC
>WFNZ01000035.1 GCA_015488335.1 Thermovibrio sp. | reverse complement strand
ATTTCACCTTTCGCATTATCTGAAAGATCTCAGCTTATTTTATATCTATAATCAATTTATTCCAAGATGCCAATGAAGAAATTGATTTCTGTCAAGATAGCTCTATCCCCAGCTCCTTTATCTTCCTCCTCAGCGTGTTCCTGTGGATTCCAAGAACTTTTGCAGCTTTTACCTGATTAAAGTTGCACCTCTTGAGGACTTCAGAGATTACTGCCCTCTCGGCCGCCTTTACAACAATGTCGTAAAGGTTGTTCTTCTCCTTCTGTTCAACGGAGAAGACCTTTAGAACAAACTCTCTTATCAAACTCTCAAGGGTTGGAGCTTCCTGGTAGGCCTGCCTCTTTAAATCCTCTGCCGTTATGAGGTTTGAGGGGGAGAGAACCATTGCCCTCAGAACCATGTTCTCAAGCTCTCTCACGTTTCCCGGGAAGTGGTAGGAGAGGAGGAACTCAACGGCGTCTGCCGACAGCTCTTTCGGGGGTAGCTTGAACTCCTTTGAAAAGCGCCTTATGAAGTGGTGGGCAAGTGGAACGATGTCCTCCTTCCTCTCCCTTAGAGGGGGGAGCTCTATCTTAACTATGTTGAGCCTGAAGTAGAGGTCTTCCCTGAACGTTCCCTTTTTAACCTCCTCTTCTAAATTCCTGTTTGTTGCCGCTATCACCCTTACGTCTATTTTTCTGCTCCTTTCGCTTCCAATTGGCCTTATCTCTTTTTCCTGAAGAACCCTTAAGAGTTTTGCCTGAAGTGGCAGGGGGAGCTCCCCTATCTCATCAAGGAATATGGTTCCGCCGTTTGCCTGCTCAAAAAGGCCCTTCTTTGAGGAGACTGCCCCCGTAAATGCCCCCTTTTCGTATCCAAAAAGCTCGGCCTCTAAGAGATTTGCAGGGAGGGCTGCACAGTTGACGGCAACAAAGGGCTTGTTTCTCCTGTCTGAGTAGTTGTGGATGGCCCTTGCTATAACTTCTTTCCCCGTTCCGCTCTCCCCCGTTATCAGAACGGTTATGGAGCTCCTTGCAACCTTTGCAACGGTCTTAAAGACCTCCTGCATAACCTTGCTGCTTCCGACAATTCCCGACTCCGGCTCTTTCTCCTTTCCCTTTTCCTCCCTCTTTGTTAAGAGTTTCTTCAGGACTTCGCTTATCTCCTCAAATGAAAAAGGTTTTGTTATGTAGTCTGCAGCCCCAAGCTCTATAGCCTTTACGGTGTAGTCCATAGTTCCGTAGGCCGTTAGAACAACAACGGGAACTCCTTTTACCTTCTCAAGGACTTCAAGGCCGCCGAGTTTGGGCATCTTAAGGTCTAAGAAGACAAGGTCAACCGGTTCCTCTTTCAGGATTTCAAGGACTTCTTTCCCGTTTTCAGCCTCTAAAACCTCGTGTCCCCGGGAAGTGAGGAACTTCTTAAGGACTATTCTTATGCTCTTCTCGTCGTCTGCAATCAGTATCCTTGCCAAGACTACCTCTTCATCGGGATTAGAAGTTTAACCGACGTGCCTTTTCCGGGGGAGCTCTCCACCTTAACCTCCCCACCGTGGCCCTTTATGACCTCTTTAACTATAAAACTTCCCAGCCCCGAGCCCTTTTCCTTCGTCGTGAAAAAGGGGAGGCCGAACTTCTTAATCTCCTCCCCGTCCATCCCTCTTCCGGTGTCTTTAACCTTTATGAAGATAAACCCCGACGGCCTTATGGCGTATCCCGTTTCAACTGTTATCTCTTTAACCTCAGACTCCTCAACGGCCTCTATGGCGTTTTTAACAACGTTTAAGACTGCCTGAGTCATCTTATCAACGTCAACGGGAACTTCCGGCAGGGACGGGTCAAAGAGGAAGTTTACCTTAATACCCTTTTCACTAATCTGATGTGCAAAGAGGTTGAAGACCTGCTGGATTATTTTGTGGATGTTCTCGTTTCTGAAAGAGAGCTTTGAGAAGTCAAAGCTCCTTGTGATGTCCTTTAAGAGCCTCTCTATCCTTTCAACCTCGTCAACTATAACCTGTGCAAGCTCCTCATCGTAGCTCTTCAGTTCTTTGAAGAGTTTTGCAGCTCCCTTTATCCCGCTTAAAGGGTTCTTTATCTCGTGGGAGAGGCCTTTAAGGAACAGCGTTATGTCCTCCTCAAAGGGTGAGAGGCTGCACGGCTCTATGAGAACTACAACTCCGACCTTTTTTGACGGCGTGAAGAGAGGAGAGATGTGGAAGATGAGCTCTCCTTTCCTGAAGCCCCTTATCTCTATCGTCTCCCTGTAGGATTTCTCTATGAGGGAGGGGAGCTCCTCAATCCTTAAAACCTCAGAAATGTTTCTCCCTTTCAGGAACTTGAACGACCTGTTTGATAGGGACTCAAACTTCTGGTTAACCTTCTGGATTTTCCCAAGCTCGTCGGTTATTACCGCTGGAAAGGGTAGTGAGAAGAGCAGATCTTCAAACTCAACGTTCATCTCTTTTCCTGAAAGTGGGGAAAGGGACTCCCCACTAAGTTATGGAGAGCCCTCCCTTGTTTCCTCCGCCTTTTGGAAATTCTTTCAGTTTAGACATATCTATTGCTCCGGCGCTGGGGAGCTCTATTCCGGCAGCGGCGGCCTTAAACTGCTGGTGGAACTCCTTGAGCCTTGACCTGTCTCCAACGGGAACGATTGCAACGATTTGAGACTTAACCAGGTAGGCCTCTACAGGCTCGTTTGCCGTTGGGTCAAGGGGCATGATTGTTGCCTGAGCTCCCTTTGTTGTGGGAAGAAGTGCAAAAACTCCGGCTTCCTTGAGCTTTACAAACTCGGGGGTAATCTCTTCAACCACTCCTAAAATTCCAGAGGTTGGAACTGCGCCTTCTCCTCCTGAGGTCTGAACAAAGACAAGCTTACCCTTGAGCTCTTCCATCTCTCCTCCTGAAGTTCCGATTTTATTCCCAGAATAATTTAGTTTTTCAGCCGTTTAAAATGAACCTTTCTGTGAAAACTCTATACAGTCCAATTGCTACGGCGTTTGAGACGTTGAGAGAGTTAACGTGTCCTCCCATCTCTATCTCAACAACTTCGTCAAGGAGCTTCATCGTGCTCCTTGAAATTCCCCTCCCTTCTGAACCTGCAACAAGTCCTAAAGGAAAGGGAAAGCTGAACTTACTGAGCGGTTTTCCCCCTGCCTCAAGGCCGACAAGCCAGCCACCCGATTCCTTAAACTCTTTGAGGGCTGTTGAAAAGCTGTTTACAACAGAAAAAGGAACGTAGAAAACCGCTCCTGTTGATGCTTTAACAACCGTTTCTGTTATCGTTGCGCTCCTGTCTTTAGGAAGAACTATTCCTGTTACTCTGAACGCATCTGCCGAACGGAAGAGAGCTCCAAGGTTGTGGGGGTCTTCTATCCGGTCTAAAAAGAGGAGATAACCGTTTTCAGAAATCGTTTTTTCAACAAGCTCCCCGTAATCAACGGGCTCAACGGGGGAGACGATGGCAACAATCCCCTGGTGTTTTTCCGTTTTAGAAATTTCCTTCAGCTTCTTCTTAGAGGCCTTAACTACCTTTATTCCGTTCTCTTTAGCAAGTTTTAAGACCTTTTCCCTGTCCCTGAAGTGCTCGTCAACGTAAATCTTCAGTATCGGATACCCGGCCCTTATCGCCTCTGCAACGGGGTTTACGCCGTAGACGACCATTACTGGCTCACCTTCAGGTCGTCGTCTGTCCCCTCTTCTCCGTCGGGGCCGGGGGAGATGAGTGTAAAGTGTTTACCGTCTGAGATGTAGATAAAGTCGTTCCCCCAGGCGTCTTTTGGAACTTTCTCTATGTAGGGCCCTTTCCAGTTTTTAGGTATCGGTTCAATTTTCGGTTTCTCAACCAGGGCTTTAAGCCCCTGTTCAGTTGTAGGGTAGAGTGAGTTGTGGAGCTTGTAGAGGTTCAGGGCTTCCTCTAAATTCTTCATCTGAACCTGGGTGAGGGTAACCTTTGCCTCTTCCCCCCTCTTTATGAGCTTGAGTCCTATGAGACCTGCAAGCATTCCTAAAATGATGATTACAATCATCAGCTCAAGGAGCGTAAAACCTTTTCTCTTTCTCCTCTCCAACTTGACCTCCTCTATTCTCTCCACCAGTTATCTCCCACCTCTTCTACGAACTCCATTTTATCAACGAAGTTCTTAAGGTGTTCAACTGCCTTCATCGCATCGTCAAAGAAGTCGGGGGCTATCCAGAGCTCTATCAGTCCCTCTTTCGGGTCTCTGGTTCTGACCGTTGCAACTTCGTGGAACCACTCAAAAACGGCGTTTATAAAAGCTATGTCTTTGGGGTTAACTCTGTAAACCAAATTTCTTCCTTTTATTAGGGGTCTCACAGCTCCATCCCTTCAATGTAGGCCTTTTCAAAGGTTTTGTTCGTTGCAAGCTCAACGGGCTGAACAGCCCTCTTTATCTCCTTAATTTTTTCCCTCTCCTCTCTCCTTCCAAGGAGCAGTGAGGCTCCTTTAAGGGCTAAGTTTCCGGCTGCGACGGGCTCGGGGAAGTTCCCCGGAATCAGTTTCAGCCCCTTAACGCTCCTTCTGTCTATGTGGCTTCCAAAGGCTCCGGAGAAGAAGAGTTCTTCTGGAGCTCCCGCCTCCTCTGAGAGGGTTTTGAAAGCTCCGTAAACGGCTCCCTTTGCCAGGAGGAACTTCCTGATGTCGCTTTGAGTCAAGGCAATCAGGACATCTTCGGTTTCATATAGGACAAAGGCCCTTTCCCCGTTTATTTCCTTTATCCTCTGGGCTATCAGTGGCGGGATGTTCTCTGCTCTTATCGTTCCTTCCTCTGTCAGGACTCTGAAGCTCTTTAAGAGGTAAATCAGGTCAAAGTAGCCGCTTGCGCATATCCCTAACGGTTCTCTGTTCCCAATCGTCAGAAACCTAAAGTCCCTTCCGTCAAAGAAGACCTTGTATATGGCTCCTTCAACGGCCCTCATTCCGGAGAAGAGGCCAACCCCTTCAAAGGCAGGTCCTGCAGGGACTGAAGCTGCAACCCCTTCGCCCTCTTTCCAGATGCCCATCTCAGCATTTGTTCCAAGGTCTGCAACTCCAAAGTTGGAGCTCTCCTTCGTTAGAACTAAGAGGTTTGAGAGGAAGTCTGAACCTATGAAGCTCTTTAACGGCGGTGGAACGTAAAAAACGATCTCCTCAAACCCTTCTAACCCCAGCTCTCTTCCCGTTGTATAGACCTCCTCTTCAAGTTCAAGTTTAAAGGGAAACCTCTCAAACCCTGAAACGGGAAGCCCTAAGAGGAAGTGGTGGATGACGGAGTTTGAGACGACCACTACTTCTTTTACAGGAGTTCCCAGCTCCTTAAACAGGAACGAGAGAGTTTTTAAGAGGAGCTCCCTCTCCTTGCCGTAGTTCTCCCTTGCAAGCTCAACCCTCGTTACAACGTCTGCTCCAAACGCAGACTGGAAGTTGAGGGTTTTCAGGCTTTTTATGAACTTACCGTTTGAGAGGTCAAAGAGTGCCGCCTCAACGCCTGTTGTTCCAAGGTCAACGGCAACTCCAAACCCTTCTCTGCTTTCAACGGGGATGTCGGGGAGAGCTTCTCCCTTTGAAATCAGGTTCTCCTCAGGGATTTCCACCTCCCCCTCAAAGGGGCCGAAGAGCAGACAGGCAAGTTCCTCTTTCTCGCCTACCTTAACGATACACTTTCCGCATATTCCCCTGCCTCCGCAGTAGGCGGAGCGCATAAATCCCTTTTCCCTGAGAACCTGATAAAGAGTTTTCCCTTCAGGAACGGAGACTTTTAATTTCAAGCTTTCAAACCTCTCTTTCGCAGGAACTCTTTGAATCTTTCAAGGGTTGACACGAGCTCTTCCGACCTTTTAAGGGCAAGCTTAAGGTTTTCAATGAGCTCCTCTTTTTCCCAGGGGTATGTATGGGTTAAGGGGTTGCGGAGCTCCCTCAGCTCTTTCCACTTCTCTGCCGACTCTATCAGCTCAAGCTGTTCAAGGCGGTTCAGTATGTCGATAAACGGTTTACTTCTTACCTCTTCTCCTAAAAACTCAAGGGTTAGAGGAAAGAGTTTCTGTCCTATTGAGTCTTGAAGTTTTGAGAACCTGAAAATGAAAGAGTCTATCGTTTCAACTTTTTCCGGGTCTTCAAGGGTTTGAGGAGAGAGTTCTCCCCATTTCTCTATCTTATTTTTTGCGTATAAGAGCCGTTCCTTATGTTTTTCTATCTCCCTTAAAACCCTTCGCAAGTCTTTCAAAGTTCAACTCCTGTCCTCTTTGCTTCTAAAGATATAAAATCGCTCTCCCCCTCCTCTTTCACAATCAGGTCAATTTTCTGTTCCCCTATCCTCTCCTTAAGCTTTACAAGGAACTTAACCTTCTTCTCAGGGTTCCTCTCCCCTTTGGGAACTTCAATAAACAGGTCAATGTCTCCACCTTTAAGTTCCTTTCTAACCCTTGAGCCAAAGAGCCAGACCCTTGCCCTTTCTCCAAAAACTTCCCTTACAGTTTCCTTTATTGCCCTTAACTCTGCATCGGAAAGCCTTACTTTCATCTTGAATCAGTAAACGGGAGTTAGCCAGTGGGAGTATTTTTCGTTCTCTCCCTTAACTATTGAGAAGTAAACCTCCTGAAGCCTTTTTGTAATGGGACCTATCTCTCCGTTTCCTATAACAACGTGGTCAACCTGAACAACCGGAGCAACCTGTGCTGCCGTTCCCGTATAGAAGACTTCGTCTGCAACGTAGAGTTCGCTCCTTAAGATGGGTCTCTCTTCAACCTCTATTCCTAATTCATTCCTTGCAAGTTCAATTACTGCATTCCTCGTGATTCCTTCTAAGATGTTTGAGGCCGATGGAGTAGTTATCAGTTTTCCGTTCCTCACTATAAATACGTTCTCTCCGCTTCCCTCTGCCACAGTTCCGTCGGGGTTGAGCATTATGGCTTCGTCGTATCCGTTCAAGAGTGCTTCGGTTTTTGCAAAGGCGCTGTTTACGTATGCTCCTGCAACCTTACACCTTGCAGGAATCATCGTGTCGTTTATCCTGTGCCAGCTTGAGGTTTTTGCCTTTAGCCCCCTTGAGAGGTCTAAGTAGTCTCCCAGGGGAACCGTGTAAATGGCGATTTCCGTTCTGTAGCCTACGAGCTTTGGAGAGATTTTAAGATCTGCAAAGTAGGCTATGGGCCTTATGTATGTATCCTCCTTGTGGCCACACTTCCTTAAGAGCTCAACTGTGATTTCTGTGAGCTCCTCTGCGCTCTTTTCAACCTTCAGGTTCAGGATTTTGCAGTTTGCAAGCATCCTTTCGTAGTGCTCCTTAACGAAGAGGCCGAAGAGCTGTTTCTTCTCCTCGTTCCAGTAGGCCCTTATCCCCTCAAAAACTGCCGTTCCGTAGTGGAAAGAGTTTGTCTGTATGTTTATGTTGGCCTCTTCAATGGGGACAAACCTTCCCTCAAAGTAGGCAAACCTTCCCATTTATACTTCCTCCGTTCTTTTTCTCCTGTAGATAACGATAACTATTCCTGCGGCGACCATTATAATACTTATTACCTGGTTGTTGCTGAAGGTTCCAAGTATCTCTTTTGGGGTTGCCCTCACAAACTCTATCAAGAACCGGAAAATTCCGTAGAAAATCAAATAGAAACCGAAAATTTCCCCCGGAGTTTTTCTCCTTTTATAAAGGAGATAGAGGATAAATGCTATGAGGAAGTTGGCGGCTGAGGAAATTGGTTCTGTTGGCCAGAGGGGAACGTTTAAAGGGGCTGCAGAGTGGGGATTTGTGAAGACGATGGCAAAGGGGGCGTGGCACACCTTTCCGTAGCAGCATCCGGCCATGGTGCAGCCTATCCTTCCAAAACCGAGGCCAACTGAGAGGGCAATTGCTATTGCGTCTGCAAACCTCCAGACGGGGATTTTCCTCTTTACGATGAAGTAGATGGCGGTGAGAGCTCCAAATACCACCCCACCGTACCAGACAAGTCCCCCTTCCCAGACGAAGAAGATTCTATACCAGGGTTTTAGATACTCTGGGTTGTAGAGGAAAAAGAAGAGCCTTGCACCAATGAAGCCTGCAACGATGCTCCAGAATGCTATGTCAACAACGTCTTCCCTCCTGATTCCCTCCCTCTCTGAGAGCTTAACTAAGACGAGGGAGCCGAAGAAAATCCCTAAAGCAACCATCACTCCGTAAGTGTAGATGGTAATGGGGCCGATTTTAAAGAGTATCGGGTGCATTTAAACCTCCTTGAGCTTCTGGATAACTGGGTCTTTTATAAAGAAGAGGAGAGCTCCGTAAACAACAACCGCTCCCCCAATTATCAATGAAACAGCAAAAGTTTTCTCTAAAATGTTCCAGTTTTCTGAGTAAACTGAACTTCCAAGAAAAGAGAGAGCTCCCACGGGAATGGAAAGGAAGGAGTATCTGATTCCCTTCTCCAGAACCATTCTGACAACGTCAATTTCAAATTTCCTCCTTAAAATTGCCAGCAGGACGAAAAGGTTAAGGAGAGAGGTTAAGCTGGTTCCGAGGGCTAAGCCGGGAGCTCCCATTCCCAATCCAAAACAGAGGATAAGGTTGACGATAAGGTTAAAAACCAGCGTGTAGGCTGCAACCTTTACCGGTATCTTAAACTCCTCTAAAGAGTAGTAAACGTTAGAGACTATTTTCTCCATAGAGAAGAAGAAGAGCCCTAAAGAGTAGCAGACAAGGACTGAGTAAGTTCCTATTAAGTCCCTTTCCGTAAAGGCTCCGTGGTTAAAAACAAGGTCAACTATGGGTTTTCCAAAAAGGATAAGGCCGACTGCCGACGGGATAACGACTGCAGAGCAGAGGAGAATTCCAGCCTCAAGCTCGCTGTGGTAGTCCTTCTCTCCTAATTTCCTTGAGAGCCTCGGGAGTAGAACCTGAGAGAGGCCTATTGCAAACATACCTAAGGGAAGCTGAACGAACCTGTTGGCGTAGTAGAGGTAAGAGATTGCTCCTGAGGAGAGGAAAGAGGCTATTACCGTATCGAGCAACATAGAGAGCTGGCGGACGGCAAACCCGAAAATTCCCGGAACGGTGTTTATTAGAACCTTTTTTGCCTCCTCAGATAGCCTGAAGATTGGCCTGAGGTTAAAGCTGATGCTCTTTAAAAACGGAACCTGAAGAAGAACCTGAAGGACTCCACCGATTAGAACGCCGATTGAGAGGGACTCTACAGAGAGCTCCCCGGAGAGAAAAAGTGCCGAAAAGATGAGAGAGAGGTTGAAGAGGGCTGTTGAGAAAGCCGGAGCGAAGAAACGGTTGAAGCTGTTAAGGATTCCCCCGAGAAAGGCTGTCAAACTCACGAGCATTATGTATGGAAACATCTCCCTCAGGAGCTTCACTCCGTAGGCGAACTTCTCACCGCTGAACCCGGGAGCCACAACCTTTACGATAAGAGGAGCAAGAATTTCCCCCAAAACAACGGTTAGCGTTAAAAGAACTAAGAGAGCTCCGAAAACCTGACCTGCTAAAACTTCCGCTTTCCCTTTTGATTCTTTTAGCTTTTTTGTAAACGCAGGAACGAAAGCTGCGTTAAAAGAACCTTCTGCGAAAATCCTCCTCAGCAGGTTTGGAATTCTGAATGCAACGAAGAAGACGTCTGTGAGAGCTCCTGCTCCGAACGTTGAGGCAATAACAATATCTCTTAAAAGTCCCAAAACTCTGCTTCCGAAAATTGACAGTGATACAATACCTACCGATTTTAGCAGTGAACTTTTCATAGCGGGGGAATTATAGTTGAAAGTCTGTATAGTTGGTGCCGGAGTAGTTGGGAGTTACCTCGCAAAGAGACTTAGCAGAGAGGGATTTGAAGTTGCTGTAATAGATGTGGATTCTTCAAAGCTTGAAAACCTCTCCTACAGTTACGATGTTATGACGGTTAACTGCAACGCTCTTGATGTCAATTGTTTGAAAAACGTTCAAGAATTTGATCTGTTTGTTGTTGTCACAGAGAGTGATGAAAAAAACCTATCTGTAGCCATTCTTTTAAGGTCTCTCCTCAACAAAGAGAAAGTAATTATAAGAGTTAGTAATAAGGCGTTTTCTTCCCCTCCTGTTAAAGAGTTCCTTGGGGTTGACGTTGTGAATATCCTTTCAGAGACCGTTCAGGCGGTTCTCAACCAAGTTAAATATCCTTTTGCCTTAGATGTTGTGAGGCTTGAGGGTGAAGGGATTGTAATTCTTAAACTTAAACTTACTACAGAGAATCCCCTGGCAGGTAAGCAGATTATGGAGCTCTCAGAAGTTAGAGAAAAGCTCCCCTTCACCATTGTTGCGATAGAGAGGGAAGGGAAAACGATAATTCCATCTGGAACAAACTTTATGTACCCTAACGATATACTCTACATTGCCGTAAGAGAGGAAGACGCCGAACGACTGGCTGAAGTTTTGGGTATAGAGTATTCCCCTGTAAAGCTCATCTTTGTCTTTGGCTATTCACGGTTTACGGAGGAGCTCCTTACTCAGCTTTCAAACCTTCCCGTTAAGGTGAAATTTGTCTGTTCTAATATGGAAAAGTGTGAGGAGATTTCTGGAAAGTTCCCGAAGGTAGACGTTTTCCACGGAGAGTTTTCCGATATAGAGTTTCTAAAGGAAGAAGGTATTGAGAAGGCAGATCTTACTGTATCAGTAACAGAAGATGAGGAGCAGAATATACTCTCTGCCGTTCTCTGCAAGAAGTTGGGAGCAAAGAGAACCCTTGCACTTATTATGCATCCAGAGTACGAAGGAATAGTTACGTCTATAGGAATAGACGTTCCACTGATTCCGCGGAAACTCCTGGCCTCAAAGGTTTACCGTCAGCTCAGTAGGAAAAAATTTATTGATATTTTTGAACTCTCTGAAGACCTTGAGATTGTTGAGATGGAAGTTCCTGAAAAGAGCACTAATAAAAAGGTAAAAGATTCGGGCTTTTGTGGGTTAATTGTTGCGGTAAGGAAGAACGGAGAAGTTGAGCTTGCAAGGGGTAACACGTTCCTTGAGAAAGGAGACAAACTTATCTGTATTAAGAAGAGGGAGAGTTGAGGTATCAGCTCATATTTAAGTACGTTGTAATACTTCTTTTCTTCCTATCCCTCTCTTTTCTGATACCAGCAGGTTACTCTTACCTTGTTCACGACAGTTTAACCGAAGATTTCCTGTTTCCTCCTATACTGATGGGAGCTCTCTTCCTAATAGCCCTTCAGATAAAGGAAAACGTATCTGACATAACGGTAAAAGAGGCCATATTAGTTGTTGTTCTGGTTTGGTTTCTCTTCCCTGCCCTCTCTGCCCTTGTCTATATGGAAACAGATTCCATTCCCCATTTTGCCGATGCTTATTTTGAGTCTGTTTCCGGCTTTACAACAACTGGTGCTTCAATCCTTACCAATATAGAGGCCCTTCCAAAGAGTGTTCTCCTCTGGCGTTCAACTACCCATTGGATAGGTGGAATAGGTTTTGTTGTCTTTTCTCTTTCAATCCTTCCTGCCCTTGGAGCCGGCGGTGCACAACTCATAAGATTTGAGTCGTCTAAGGCAGTTGAAGAGAGGGTTCTTCCTAAAGTTAAAGAGATAGCAAAGGCTATCCTCTACGTTTACCTTGCTTTAACAGTTTTGCAAATAGTTTTGCTAAAGCTCTGTGGAATGAGCCTCTATGATTCGGTTATTCATACCTTTGGAACAATAGCTACAGGTGGATTTTCAGATAAAAACGATGGTGTTGCAGCGTTTAACTCCCCGGCTGCAGAGATGGTTATTGCCGTTTTTATGCTCTTAGGAGCCACCAACCTTTCACTTTACTATAGAGCTTTCAAAAAGAAGAGCATCAAACTCTTCTTTTCCTACTATGAAGTTAAATCTCTTTTGGTTATTGTTGTGCTTTCTACCCTCTTTGCTACTCTACTTCTCTACAACAATGGTGTTTATAGTTCGCTACTTCAAGCCTTCCGCTATGCCTTTTTTCAGGTATCTACAGCAGCTTCTACTACAGGATTTGCTTCAACTGACTACTCTAACTGGCCTCCAGCTATTCTCGCGCTTCTAATGATACTCTCCCTTATTGGAGCTACTTCCGGTTCAACTGGCGGTGGAATAAAGCAGTTTAGGTTTTTAGTTATGTTGAAGACTATGGCAAGAGAGGTGAAAAAAACTGCCCACCCAAGGCTTGTTTACAGAATAGATTTAAGTGGAAAGGTTCTTGAGGTAGATACGTTAAATGCTATATGGGCTTTTATTTCTGTTTACTTTTCTTTAACATTTCTTTTCGGCTTTATATTGTCCATTTCTGGATACGATTTAATCACTTCGTTTTCAGCATCTATAGCCTGTATAACCAGTTTAGGCCCCGGACTTGGTAAGGTCGGTCCGGCCGGCAACTTTGCCTTCTTTTCCAGTTTTGATAAATTCCTTCTGTCGGTAGAGATGCTTCTCGGTAGACTGGAAGTTTTCCCGATACTGACGGTTCTTCTTCCTGCCTTCTGGAAAGACTAATCTAAAGTTGCACTCAGAGGTTTCTGCTGTTAAAATTCACCTATGTTTTGCTAACGGTTAATAAGAATAACACCGGAGGAAGTTTGGAAGAGAGGAATTTTAACCAGTCTCCTTATTACGATAATGACGAGATAGATCTCTATGAACTCTGGCTTGTTCTGAAGAGGAGAAAAAAGGTCGTTCTATCTATAACTTTCATTCTAACTTTTTTTGCCGTTCTTTACTGCTTTTTGGCTTCTCCTGTTTACAGGACAAAAACCTCTATTTACCCCTTGGGGGAGAACAAAACTGGCGGTCTCTCCTCTCTACTCTCTTCACTTCCCATATCTCTACCGATTGGAGGGAAAACCGGCCTTACTGTTGAGGCTGTTTTAGAGAGTAGAACTTTAAAAGAAAGAGTGATAAAGGATTTGAACCTTCTTCCCAAACTCTTTCCAGACAAATGGGATAGCATTAACCATAGATGGAAAGTAGAGAAGGATAAAGAACCTACAATGCTTGATGGAGTTAAAGAGCTTGATAAATTGATGTCTGTTTCAACAGATAAGAAGACAGGTATTCTGACTTTAACAGTAGATTTTAAAAACGATCCGGAGATGGCCTATAAGATAGCCCAAACTGCCCTGGTAGAAGCGAGGAAAATCCTGAACGAAAAATCCTTTTCTCTTGCTAAAAGATATAGGATATACGTTGGAAAACAGCTTAAAATCGCTGAGGAGAAACTCAAGCAGGTTGAGAGGATATACAGGGATTTTGTTAGTGGAAAGATAAGAGAAGTTCCTTTAGTTTTTGGAACGGATAGTAAGGATTACGGTAAGCTCTACGGGGAGTTGATGGTTAAGAAAAAGAGATTGGAGCTCCTCAAAGAGTCAAAAATTAACCCTGAGGAAGTGGCAAAGCTGGAAAGTGAAGTTGAGAAGATAAAAGAACGTTTAAACAGGTTGAGGGATTCAAAACCCACCTATGTGTCCCTTCCCGATTACCAGCTCAACCTTCAGAAAATTCAGGCCCAGATGGATATAGCTGAGGCCTTGTTTGAGACTCTCGTTAAAGAGTATGAGATGGCAAAGGCCCAGGAGATGAAGGAGCAGATATCGTTTCAGGTAATAGATCCACCCTATGTTCCAGATAGAGATAAGCCCTACAAACCGAAGAAAGCTCTAATTATTGCTGTTGGGTTCGTTTCGGGTCTCTTTTTAGGCATTTTTGCTGCTTTCTTTAAGGAGTGGCTTGACAACGTAAGAAAGCGCCACAAGGGGGAAATGGATAATGCGTAGAGCTATTTTAACTGTAACTCTGTTTCTGACAGGAACTGTTTTTAATACAGCTTTGGCTACCGGAATTTCACAGCTGGAGCAGTTTGCTCAAAGCGGAGCTGCTGGAGGGATGGGGGGAATTTCTAATTCTACCGGGCTTTCCGGTCTCCAGGGAACAGCTGTTGGTGGTAGTGTCGGTTCAGGAACCGGATCAGGAGCGTCGGGTTTAACGGGAGCTCCCGGAACAGGAGCAGGTTCCTCAGGTTCAACAACTAATTCTGGAGCTGGCATTCAAAATGGGCAGGGGATAGGTGCTCAACAGGAGCTTAACGGTAAGTCAGTTCAGGAACTGGAAGAGAGTTTATCTAAGTCTCAGAAAGTTAACAGGGAAGAGGGGAAGATTTCTCAGCTTATGTCTACAACGGCTGAATTTTCCTCTATAGAGAGTGGTTTCTATGCAAGGACTAAGTTTTTGAACATTAAGCTTAAACAGTTCGGATACAACTTTTTTGTTGGTAGGCCGAAACTTTCTCTCTCCATACCTGTTGATAGTTCTTACGTTCTTGGGCCGGGAGATGAACTGTTTCTCTACGTTATAGGAGCCCCTCCCGGTATTGACCTTACAAAAGTTACCCGTTTAGTTGTTGACAGGCAGGGAAAAATTTACGTACCGGGGCTTGGAGTTTTCTACGTTTGGGGTATGACCCTTGGAGAAGCTGAGCGAATGATATCGCAGGCTCTTGGGGCTAATATAAAGCTTACTGTTGGAAGACTGAGAACTTTTCCCGTTTACGTTTCAGGAGAGGTTAGAAGACCTGGAGCGGTTGTGGTTACCGGTGTCAATACGGTAATTGATGCCATTATGTTGGCAGGTGGAATTAAAAAATCGGGAACTTTAAGAGATGTTATTGTAACAAGGAAAACCCCGAAAGGTATAAAACAGATTCACATAGACTTCTACAAGCTCCTTTTAGACGGAAAACCTGTTGATATGCGCTTAAAAGACGGAGACGTTATCTTTGTTAAGCCTATCGGAAAGGTTGCAGGTGTAGGGGGAATGGTAAAGAGGCCGGCCATTTATGAAATTACCGGTAAAGAAACGTTAAAAGACCTGATTAAAATGGCCGGTGGCCTTTTGCCCTCAAGCTATAAGTATAAAGTCATACTTCAGCGTTACGTTAACAACCAGCTTTTGGAAGTTAAGCAGGGTTCTTTAGACGATAAAAAGTTTATGTCTCAGAAAGTTCACGATGGAGATATACTCGTTATCAAGCAGGTAATTTCCATACCTCAAAACGCCGTTGCCGTTGAAGGTTACACTCCTTATCCCGGTCTTTACGAGTATAAGCCGGGAATGAAACTTTCTCAGCTCTTAGCTCCCGATTTCTTCTTCTCCGACTCAAACATGAAGTTTGGCCTTATAGAGAGACACTACCCGCCGGGAGCTCTCCCTAAATACATCACATTCTCACCTGAAGCAGTCCTTTCTGGAGAGGAAGACCTGGAGCTGAAACCTCAGGATAGGATAGTTCTTTATAGGTTCGGAACCGTTGAAGGAGTTGATTTTAACAAAGTTAAAGATGCTTTCATAGTTGAGGGTAAGATTAAATACCCAGGGGTTTATGCATACAAAAAGGGAATGAAGTTATCTGACATTCTTACTCCAGATTTAATAACAGAGAATACCAACCTTGAGTATGCTGAAATAGACCGAAGGGATCCGGATACTCTGGAGATTGTAAAGATTCTTCAGTTCAGCCCGGAAGCTGTTTTGAAACACAAGACCGATTTAGAAATCCATAGGCTTGACACGATTCGCTTCTTCCCGAGGTATGCTTATAAACCTATCAGAGTTTCGGGAGATATAGAGATTCCGTATAAGGTGCCTTATCATCCAGGGATAAAACTTTCAGAAGCTTTATCTTATGCTAAATTTAAAACAGATATAAGAAAATTGAAGGTTCTGGTTTTTAGGAAGTTTACAGAGAATTATTCCTTTAGACAAAGGACAAAAGAAAATGCAGGTATTGGTTTGTATCAAGAGGAGAAAAATCAAGGAGGAATCTTTAATAACTCCAACTCTAACTATCCCAATAATGTTGAGAGTAAAAATAGTTTTACTCTTTATAATAAAGGAGAATTAATTGAATCTACTTATCCTGGTTTTGTTAATAATGATTCAAGTGGAAGTAATAATGAATATGAAGGTAATGACAATGGTAATGTCTCTCTTTTTAAAAGAGAGAAATATGTAAATGTTGCTTCATTTTTCCTTTATGATGTGTTAGTTAAACAAAAAGAGTCAGAGTTTGAACTTTTACCTGGAGATAAGCTGGTAATTGTAAGAGTTAAACCTGAGGAGGCTGTTGAAAAAGTTAGGGTTAGTGGTTATGTGAAACATCCGGGAGTTTACAGCATAGGAGAGAGGACAACTCTCTACGATATTCTTAAAGAGGCCGGTGGATTTTTGCCCAACGCATATCCAAAAGGAATTATTATTCTGAGGAAGTCGGTTGCAGAACTTCAGAAGCAGCGCCTTCAGAAAGCTATAGCTCTTATGAGGCAGCAGCTTGAGAAGGAAGAAGCTGGAGTAATGCAGTCTGACCTTACCGCTGAGGAGCTCCGCGCCCGTCAGGCTGCCTTTGAGGCCAAAAGGAGACTTTTAGAGGAGCTCCAGAAGTCTCAGGTAACTGGGCGAATTTCCGGTATCAGCGTTCCTAAAGACCTTGAGAAGCTCAAAAATTCTCCCTACAACATCGTTCTTGAAGATGGAGATCAGATATTCGTTCCGAAAGTGCCCGGTAGTGTCTTAGTTTTCGGAGAGGTTTACAATCCGTCTGCCCTTGTTTATGTGAATGGCATGACTGTCAAGGATTACATAGACGAGGCCGGCGGGCTGACAAAGGATGCAGATAAAGAAAACATCTTTGTTATAAAGGCTAACGGTTCCGTTATAAGCTCAGAGAACGTAGGAAAAAAACGGTTTGACTGGAACAGTGAAACGAACCGTATTGTTCTGGGTAAGAACGACATTATGAATTACAGGCTAGAACCTGGAGATTCTGTAATCGTTCCTACAAAGGTTCACGTTCCTGTAATGTGGAGACCTTTAATTAAAGATGTTATGCAAATTATCTATCAGGGTGCAGTAACGATTTACACAATTACAAAACTTTAAGAATAAAGTATGTGGTTAGGATTCCTAACATAATGCCCACAATAAGGGGAAGAAAAAAACTTCCCCTTTTATCCTCTCCTTTTTTAGCCTTTACTCTTTCACTTCTCAATGCGTTGAATAGGTTTTCTATTGAGAAAATTTCACCTAAACGATACAGGTTTATTATGGATTTAAGGGCATTTTCCTGTTCTACAGGTAGGTGTCTAAAGTGGCACTTTAACTCTGAATCCTCTTCAATTTCAAGACGTATATCCTTAATTACTAAGTCAAACCCTTCAAAGGGAACTATTAGGTTTCCTATGTTCCATGGTTTTTCTTTCAGTTCTTCTGAAGCCACTTTTAAAGTACAGCCGTTTTCCGACCAGCTTTTAACGGGAAATCTCTTTCCATCTACTTCAAGAAAAGCTACCAGAGGAATATTTTTTTCCTTCATCCCTGCTCCGTTTATCTGTTAATCGTATCTTACAATAAGTTGACCTGTAGGGAGAGATATGAGGTTTCTTCTGAGTGTTGCCGGGTTTGATCCTACCGGAGGAGCTGGAGTTCTGCGGGATGTTAAGACTTTTGGCTATTTTGGTTTTTTAGGTGGGGCAGTTATTACTGTTAATACAGTTCAGAACGCTAAGGGAGTAAAGAAGCTTCGCTTTGTTGATGGTTCTTTTCTGATTTCTCAGTTGAAGACTCTTCTTGAGGAAATTTCACCGGAAGGGGTGAAGGTTGGAATACCTCACAGGGAGAAAGAGGTAAACAGGAAGGTTTCAGAAATTCTCTATTCCCTCTCTGTTCCTGTTGTCTTTGATCCCGTTCTTTCTCCAACTTTTGGAAGGGGATTTGTTGAAAATTTGGAAGTTCTCAGTCCGTTGATTGAAGTTTCAACGGTTCTAACTCCCAACTACTCTGAATTTCTGAAGCTAAGGGAGTTCCTTCAGGGAAAAACGTTTATTGTTAAAGGGTGGCCTTACAGAGATAAGGTCTGCGATGTTCTCTTTGTTGACGGCAGTAAAGTTGACAGAGTTTGCCATGAGAGGGACGGTAGAGTTGTAAGGGGAACGGGGTGTGCCTTCTCTTCTGCTCTTACGGCTTTACTTGCCAAAGGTTTAAATTTGAAAGAAGCATTCAGAGAAACCGTTGATTTTATAACAGAATACAGGAGAAGTGCTTTTGAGATAGGGGGAGCTCCCCAGCTCTACCCTTCACTTTAGGCCTATATTTCTTAAAAACCTTCTGGAGAGGTTAGATGAACCAGGAGCTTATAAGGAACTTCTGCATAATTGCCCACATAGACCACGGAAAATCCACACTTGCAGATAGGTTGTTGGAGTATACGGGAACCGTTTCTAAGAGAGAGTTAAAAGAGCAAATGCTTGACACTTTAGAGCTTGAAAGAGAAAGAGGTATCACAATCAAGCTCAACGCCGTCCGGATGAAGTATAGGGCAGACGACGGTAAAACCTACACGATGCACCTTATTGACACTCCCGGCCACGTTGACTTTACATACGAGGTTTCAAGGAGTCTGTCTGCCTGTGAGGGAGCTCTCCTTGTTATTGACGCAACCCAGGGAATAGAGGCACAGACGATTGCCAACTTCTTCTTAGCCTTAGACGCCGGCCTTGAGATTATTCCTGTTATAAACAAGATAGACCTTCCCAGTGCAAACCCGGAGTGGGTTAAGGAGCAGATTGCAGACGTTTTAGGCTTAGACCCAGACGAGGCCATTTTATCCTCTGCAAAAGAGGGAATTGGAATAAAGGAGATTTTAGAAGCGATAGTTAAAAGAGTTCCTCCACCTTCAGGAGACCCAAACAAACCGCTAAAAGCCCTCATCTTTGACTCTTTCTACGACAACTACAAGGGAGTTATTCCTTTTATCAGGGTTTTTGATGGGAAGATAAAGCCCGGAATGAGAATAAAGCTTATGTCAAACGACAAGGAGTTTGAAGTTGTTGAAGTTGGAACACAGTCTCCAAACATAGTTAAGACTGGAGAGCTCTCTGCAGGAGAGGTTGGCTGGATAGCTGCGAACATTAAGAACATTGAGGATACTCAGGTTGGAGATACGATAACCGATGCAGAGAACCCGACAGATGAGCCCTGCCCCGGATTCAGACCTGCCAAGCCTATGGTATTTGCGGGTTTATACCCCGTTGACTCAGATGACTATGAGAACCTGAAAGAGGCACTGGAAAAGTTGAAGCTCAACGACGCAGCCCTCTTCTTTGAGCCTGAAACCTCTGCAGCTTTAGGGTTTGGTTTCAGGTGCGGATTTTTAGGGCTTCTCCATATGGAAGTTATAAAGGAGAGGCTTGAGAGGGAGTTTGGGCTAAACCTTATAGCTACGGCTCCAAGCGTTGTCTATAAAGTTTACATGAAAGACGGTTCAGTTAAGGAGGTTCAGAACCCTGCTGAGATGCCACCTCCTGAGAAGATTGAGAGAATTGAAGAGCCTTACATCTCAGCTTCAATCATCACTCCGGCAGACTACGTTGGCCCCATAATGCAGCTCTGTCAGGATAGGAGGGGAATACAGACCGGGTTTACCTACTTAGACCAGCAGAGGGTGGAGCTCCGCTACGACATGCCCCTCTCTGAGATTCTCTTTGACTTCTTTGACAAGCTCAAGTCCGTCTCCCGGGGCTATGCCTCCTTTGACTACGAGTTTGCAGGCTACAAACCTTCAGACCTTGTGAAACTTGACATACTGATAAACGGGAAGCCTGTAGATGCCCTCTCTGTAATTGTTCACAGGGATAAGGCCTACCAAAGGGGAAGGCAGCTTGTTGACAAGCTGAAGGAGATAATCCCAAGGCAGCTCTTTGAGGTTGCAATTCAGGCTGCAATAGGGAACAAGATTATTGCCCGTTCAAACGTTAAGGCTTTCAGGAAAGACGTTCTTGCAAAGTGCTACGGCGGAGACGTTACGAGAAAGAAGAAACTCCTTGAGAAGCAGAAAGAGGGTAAGAAGAGAATGAAGATGCTGGGGAAAGTGGAGGTTCCACAGGAGGCGTTTTTAGCGGTTCTAAAGGTTGATTAAACGAGGAGGGAAACTTCCTCCCTTTAAATTCTTCTCCACAGTTGCTCAAGGTTAACGGTAAATGGACATTCCAAATCAAATCTGAAGCTACCTCTGTCTGAGTCAAAGATCTTCTCATACCTGTTATTGGTGAGCTTGAACACCCTCATCTTCTTTAAGTTTGGGTAGACCAGAGCGTAGTATTTGACCTTCTCCCTCTCGTAGAGCTCAAACTTCAGCTGCTCGTCTCTTATTGCGGTGGACTTTGAAACAACTTCAAAGATAACTTCTGGAGTGGTTTTAATGAAGTCTTCAACTTTTCCGCAGACTACTACAACGTCTGGCCTTACAACAGTATTTTCGTTAACTATCCAGTCAACTTCCTGAGAAACCTGGCAGTCTGCAGAGCAGTTCTCAAGCTGTTCGTCAATTGTTCTTACCAGAAGACTTACAATCCTTTGGTGTTTCCAGACAGGAGAGGGAGCCATTGCGTATGGAACTCCCTCTATCAACTCCCAATCTCCTTCCCACTGCAGGTAATCTTCAACAGTGTAATTTGGTAAGTATTTCTCTGCCAGGCTCATTATTCTTCTCCTTTAGGTTCACTTGCAGGCCGGCATCTCTATCAGGCCAACGTTTCCGTCCTTCCTCTTGTAAACAACTGCAGCGTTTCCTGTTTCAACGTTGCAGAACACGACAAACTCCCTGTTTGAACCAAGGAGCTTAACAACTGCGTCCTCAACAGAGATGGGTTTGTAGAGCTCCGGCTCAACTTCAATAATCTCTATTGGCTTCTCAACTACTTCTTCCTCAACAACGGTCATCATCCTCTTAGACTTCTGAGCTTCCTTCTTTCCTGCCGTTTTTACCTTATCCTTCAATCTCCTCAGCTGTTTCTCTGCAGCGTCAACAACGTAGTCAACGGCAGTGTAAAGGTCGTTAGTCTCCTTCTTGATCCTTAAAGTGTGGTCAAAGACGTTGTAGATGATGATTTCTACAGATGACCTGTACTTTTCCTTGTTGACAATTACGTCTGCAAACACCTCCCTTCTGTCGTCATCCCCCAGGTACTTCTCAAGCCTCTTAAACTTCTCCTCAAGGGTGTTTTTAATTGCCCCTGTGAGGTCAATGCCGTGGCCGATGAGGTTGAGCTTTAGCTGTGCCATCCCTTCCTCCTTTTCTTTTATCTCTTAACTTTAAATTAAAGCCAACAGCGGAGAGTGTCTATGGAGAGGAAGAGAGCTTACCTTCTCTTTTCTGGAGGGCTTGACAGCCTTATAGCTGCAGAGCTCCTGAAACGTTTAGGTTTTGATGTTGTTGGAGTTCACATCACTTCTCCACTCTTTGAAAAAGACGTTGAAAAGGTAAAAGAACTTGCAGATAGGGTAGGAATTAAGCTAAAAGTTGTTGAAGCTGGAGAGGACTACTTAGAGATGCTGAAAAACCCCGTTTACGGCTACGGGAAGAATTTAAACCCCTGTATAGACTGTAAGGCCTATATGCTGAAAAAACTAAAGGAGGTGGCAGAGAAGGGAGCTCTCATTGCAACCGGTGAGGTATTAGGTCAGAGGCCTATGTCTCAGAGGAAGGACGCCTTTAACGCAATAGAGAAGCTTGCTGGTTTAAAGAGGCAGGTTTTGAGGCCCCTTTCTGGAAAACTTCTCCCCCCAACGGTTTACGAGGAGAGGGGAATTGTAGATAGGGAAAAACTCTTAGACCTTAAAGGGCGCTCAAGGAAGAGGTACCCTGAAATCTTAAAGGAGCTGGAATTTAATGAGGGGGAGCTCCCCACCCCTGCCGGTGGGTGCCTTTTAACAGAGCCTTCATTTGCCAGAAAGGTTAAAGATTTGATGGAGTATGACGAGCTCAGCTGGGAGAACGTAAAACTCCTCAAAATCGGCCGCCACTTCAGGGTTAACGGCTGCAAGCTGATAGTTGGAAGGAATAGGGAAGAGAATAGAAGAATCAGAGAAGTTGCAAAAGAAAACGACTACCTGATAACAGTTCCAGGGATTCCTTCTCCAACGGCCCTTTTGAGGTGTAAAGAGGAACCATCAGAGGGTGTTTTGAGAAAAACAGGGGGAATAGTTGCCCGCTATTCAGACGCTAAGAACGAAAAGGAAGTGAAAGTTGCCGTTTTCAGAGGTGGTAAACTATTAACAGAACTTACAGTTCAGCCGATATTTGACTTAAAGGAGTTTTCTATAACGGGATAAGGAGGGAGAGATGCCCCTTTTTGAGAAGACCCTTTACTCAACAGATTTCTCACCCCTTGCAGAGGTTGCTTTAGACTACGTAAAGAAACTGAAGGAAGCGGGAGAGAAGGAGGTTGTTGTAGTTCACGTTGTTGATGACCTCTCAATAGAGCTCCCCGAGGGAGCAGACCTTTTAAACGAAAAGGAGCTCTACAAAATACTTCCAGAAGTAGACCAGGAGTATGTAACTTCGCTGATTGAGAGGCTTGAGGCTGTCAAGAAAATACTTGAAGGCGGGGGATTAAGCGTAAAACTCTACCTAAAATACGGGAATATTCCCAAACAGATCGTTGAAGTAGCAAAGCAGGAGAAGGTAAAACTTATCGTTATGGGAGCTCATGGAAAAGGTCTGTTAACAGAAATTCTTTTGGGTAGCGTTTCAACGGATGTGATAAGGAATGCAGAGTGTCCTGTTCTAATAGTTAAGAAAAGGGAGGAGGAGTGATGCTCTTTGAGAAAGTTCTCTACCCCTTTGATATGAGAAAGGCGAGTCTTGGAGTTAAGCCTTATATACTGAAGCTAAAAGAGGCGGAGTGCAAAGAAGTTCACATGCTCTACGTTCTTCTTCCCTCTGAGTGGGGGTTTGTTGCAAAAGAGGAGTACGACTCGGAGGACAAGATAGAGGCTTTAAGGGGGGCAATTGACGACGGCTACGTTGATGGCCTTATAAGGATATTTAGGAAGATGAAGAAAATTGCAGAGGAGTTTGAAGAGAATGGAATTAAGACCCGTGTTGTTCTCATTCCTGGAGAGCTTGATGAGACCATATCCTACTACGCTAAAGAGTATGGAATTAAGCTTGTTGCCCTTGGTATAACTGAGGAATCCCTCTCCTTTTTCCGGGTTGGGAAGGTTCTTGACATAATTAAAGCCGTTAACTCTCCAATACTGATAGTTAAGTCTCCTGAAGAAGATGGGGCTAAGGGTTTAGAATGAAGTAAATCCCCGTGATAAATCCTAACAGTGATATTCCCAGTGGAATAAACGTTTTCTCCCTAAAGAGTTGACTTACAGGAGCCAGTTTATCGGGGAAAGAGAGCCTTAAAAGGCCGTTCAGCGTAAAAGTAATGCCTAAAGCTTTAAGTGGGGCGGTGGAGCTCCCCACCGCCGTTCCAACCCCTAAAATCAGAGAGAACCAGGCCGTTACTATGACAAACTTCTCATCCTCCATCATTTTAAGAACCTTCTTGCAGATTGATGGCCTTAAAATGTAAGCTCCACAGACAAGTGTAAGGAGCCACCCCCAGAGCTTCGACAGGAAGATGTCGGGGCTCAATTTCCTAAAACCTCAACTATAGCATCTCTGTAAGTTTCAACCATAAAGTCAATCTCCTCTTCGCTTATCGCAAGGGGCGGCATTATGACAAGAACCGGTCCTAAAGGCCTTGTGAAGACCCCCTTCTCAATTATTCTCCTTGAAACCCTCCTACCAACGTCGTCCTTCCAGCTGAACCCCTCTTTCGTCTCTTTATCTTTAACCAGCTCAACTCCAACCATAAATCCTTTTCCTCTTATATCTCCAACGTGTTTGAGGGGGGAGAGTTCCTCCTTTAACTTCCTGTGGAGATAGTCAATCTTCTCCTTTAGTCCTTCAGGCCACCCCTTTTTCTCAAAGAGCTCAATGTTCCTGAGGGCTACTGCACAGCCAAGCTGATTTCCTGTAAACGTGTGGCCGTGGAAGAAGGTCTTTCCGCTTCCGTAGTCTCCTCCCCAGAAAGCTCTGTAAACCTCATCTGTTGCCATTGTAACTGCTAAGGGCATGTAGCCTGCGGTTAACCCCTTGGAGATTGCCATAATATCTGGGACAACACCTTCCCACTCACAGGCGAACATCTTTCCGGTTTTTCCAAATCCTGTTGCAACCTCGTCTAAGATGAGGAGAACGCCATACCTGTCGCAGAGCTCCCTCACTCCCTTCAAAAAACCTTCAGGGTGGACGATAATTCCTGCGGCAGCCTGAACCAGTGGCTCCATAACAACTGCTGCAATCTCGTCCCCGTGCTCTCTTAAAACTTCTTCTAATTTTTTTAATGAGTAGTTTTTGCATTCCTCAGGGGTTCCGGGGAACCTGTAGGGGTGTGGAGCAGGGATTTTGTAGGTCTGGAACATGAGCTCCCTGAACATTGAGTGGAAGAGGTCTATTCCGCCGATGCTTACAGAACCTATCGTGTCTCCGTGGTAGGCCTCCTCAAGCTTTATAAACTTCGTCCTCTTCTTCTCTCCCTTTAGCTGCCAATACTGGTAGGCCATCTTCAGGGCAACTTCCATTGCCGTTGAGCCGTCGTCTGAGTAGAAGACGTGGTTTAGACCTTCGGGGGTTGTCTCAACTAACTTCTTTGCAAGGAGAATTGACGGAACGTTTGCAAGGCCTAAGAGTGTTGAGTGGGCAATCTTTCCCGCCTGCTCACAGAGTGCCTCGTTAAGCTCCTTAACGTTGTGGCCGTGGACGTTGCACCAGATTGAGCCGACGGCGTCTAAGTACCTTCTCCCTTCTGTATCAATAAGCCAGCACCCCTCACCCCTTTCAATAACAATAGGCTCGTGCTTTACGTACTCGGCCATCTGGGTAAAGGGGTGCCAGACAAACTCTTTGTCCCACTCTTTCAGCTGCTTTGGGCTGACCATCACT
The DNA here is from genome assembly GCA_015488335.1 of Thermovibrio sp. GTDB lineage: Bacteria > Aquificota > Aquificia > Desulfurobacteriales > Desulfurobacteriaceae > Balnearium. The sequence continues at coordinate 39,459 of WFNZ01000035.1, read as the reverse complement.
TTTCCTCCTGCCACTGTTTAACGTAAATATAACCGCTCCAGGGGGAAGTTCTCTTGAGCCAGCCCAGAACTTTGATTTTGAGGAGAGCTCCCCTCCTCCTGCCTGCCTCCTTCAGAAGTTCTCTGGCGACGCTTTCAGGAAAAACCCTGTAGCTCCTTCGGCACTTGCACTCCGGGTTAATAACCAAGTAAACGGCTCCGGGGGTAATCTCAACTACGCCCCGGAGCTCCACTACTTTTCCCTATCGCACTTCTTCAAAACCTTAATCTCAACCCGCCTGTTTTTAGCCCTGTGTTCCGGCGTGTCGTTAGGGTAGAGGGGTTTCGTCTCACCGTATCCGATGACCGTTATCTTTTCCTTCGGTATCCCTTTGGCTATCAGGTAGTTTGCAACAGACTGTGCCCTCTCTTTAGAGAGCTTCAGGTTGTACTTTTCAGAACCCACGTTGTCTGTGTGTCCTTCTACAACCACTTTCCTGTATTCCATACCAGACAGCAAGCCATATACAGTGTCAAGGAGCTTCATAGCCTCAGGCTTCAGCTGGTAGCTGTTGAAGTCAAAGAGAATTCCTGAGCCCATCGTTATCTTCGTTTCATACTGAGATTCTTCTATCTTTGCAGGGGCAAACTCCCTTATGTCAAAGGGAACTTCCCTTCCGTTCTTTACAAGTGAGAGAACCAGAGCTACCTGATACCTTGGCCCCTGGAAGTATTGAACTTCAACTGTATGAAAGCCTTTTGTAAGCTTTACGCTTCCGGTTTTCTTTGTTGGCGGGTGGATTCCGTCGTTGTCTATAACAGTTTTCCCGTCAATTATCAGCTTTGCCCCGTCGTCGCTGAGGAGAGAGAACGTGTAGGTTCTGGTTTCGGGGATAAAGATTTTGCCCCTGTAGTCTATTGCGAACCACTCAAACCGGTTTGAAACCCCGGGGAACCCGGTGCTGAAGTCTCTCGGAGTGATGTTCAGAACGGCTGAGTATATCCTTCCTATGGGCTTAAGTTTTGAGAAGTTTGGAAGCCTATCTGTTCCCGGCGGTATGGCGTATATGGTTCCCTCAAATACAAACGGGTTTTCCTTCGCCGAGCCAAAGGAGCTCCCTTCAGGAGTATTCCCTGGAGCCTCTTTCCTGTAAATCTCTTTTATCTTTTCAGGCGGTAAGGAGTAGTTGTAGATCCTCAGTTCATCAATGGCTCCCTTAAAGTCGGGGTCGTTGAAACACCAGTTGGAGTGACCTATAAAGTTGCTTTCCCTTTCTACATTTGCTACAGAATTGCCGATCTTTTCTGCTTTAAGCTGGCCGTTTATGTAGATTCTCATCTTCCCTGTTCGGTTGTCTATAGTTGCACAGTAAAACTGCCACTTTCCGTTGACGATTCCGGGGTATGTGAGCCTTCCGGCAGTTCTGTTATGTTCCCCGTTGCTGTTTACCCAGCTTTCAAGGTCTATTCTGTTTGAGTTTTCCAGCCGCCCGAAAACAATGTTGTATCCGCCTTTTTCTCCAATTGTTTTTCCAAGGTCTACTATCTTTTCATACCAGCGGTTGTCTTCAAACTTTACCCAGCTACAGATTGTAATTCCTCTGCTCCAGACCCTTCCGATTTTGGGAACTGCTATGTAGTCTCCACCTGCCTTACCGCAGCCGTTGTCTCTGTCAGAAGCGTTAAAGTAGAGGGCTTTTCCCTTGACTCCGCCTACGCAGGGGGGAGCTCCCACAACCGTTCCGTCGTATCCGTTTCCGGAGGCGTCTTTAGCCGTGCAGTCGTCAAAGGGGTAGTAGATGAGGAGCTTCCTTTCAGCCTGAGGGATTTCTCCTTCTCTGGCAAGGGGAGTGCAGTCTCCCAGTCCTCTAATCCTTGAGTCTGCCTCTCCGTTCAGAGAGACTCTCCAGAAAGAGGTATGGAAAGGAGCGGGTGAGAGCTGAACGAGTCTTTTAAATGCATATGTTCCTGGTTTTTCGGCCTTAAAGCCGTTCTCTATTAACCTTTCAACATTCCAGTGGTTGTCCCTTATCTCTATCTCCGATTTAACGTATCCGGGAGTATTTACCTTCACCTTTCCGGTAAGGAGAAACCCGCTACCCTGTCTGAAAGCCTCGTAGCTCAGAATTCTTAAGTTTTTGTTAGGAGTTGGGCCTTCTCCTTCCTGGTAGAAAGTAAAGGCTCCGTCGTTGTAGGCCCTGTCGGCTGCTGCTGCGTCCTCAAACTGGAAGTAGTAGAGATGTTTTCCTTTTTTAAAAGCTTTGAAGAAGCGGGGATCCTGAGAAGAAACCGGTCCCATCCATCTGCCGTCCCAGTGGGTTTTGACGAGGAACCGAACTCTGTCTCCCTTCTTTAATCCTTCAATGGGAATGGGAGCTCCCACAGGCGGCCTTGGCCCTACAAACTCAACTAAGAATATCGGTTTTCCACCGTTTACCTGGTAGTAGATCCTTGAGCAGGCCGCAGCGTCAAACCACTCCATCTTGAAAAACCACGGCTTTGAAACATCATCAATAACAATTTCACCAGAGATTGGCCTCTCCTTTACAGCCCTCTCAATCTCTTTTGCCTGCTCCTGAACCTTTTTGATCTGTTTTACTGCCTCTCCAAAGTCTCCAATACTGAAGCTGAAAGCAGAACAGGGAACTAAAACGGCTATAATCGGGATTAAAAGTTTTGAAAACACAGTTTCCCCCTCCATGCGGTTCAATTTTTAGCTTATTGGTTCTTCTTAGGAATTACAAATGGGCTTATCTGTGAAGTAAGCCTGGCCAACAAAGAGGGCTACTGTTGTTCCATCCCCTTTCTTTACTTGAACCTCGTAAACGCCGATCCTCCTGCTTCTGTTAACCTCTCTTGCTTCTGCTGTGAGCTTTTCCCCTTTTAGAGCTGGTTTTGTGAAGTTGATGTTTGCTGATGTTGCAAGGGCTACGTTTCCGTAGCTGTTAGAGGCAACTGCAAAGGCAAAATCGGCGAGTGAAAAAATTACTCCACCCTGGCACACTCCAGCTGCGTTGAGCATTGAGTCGTTTACGGAGAGCTCCACAAGAGCATACCCTTCTCTTACCTCTTTAACTTTCATTCCGAAAGTTTTTGCAACTCGGTCGTTTTCCTCCATAAACCTTGCAATATCTTCCGGTTTCAAGGCTTTTTCTCCTGTTGGGTTTTAAAGAATTATAGAATGGTTGTTGGAAAGTTCTGATTTTGATAGAGGGGAAATTGAAAAGGGGGAGGGAGCTCCCCCTTTAAGAACTTAAGCCTTCTGGAGGGCAGCCTTTCCTATCTTTACGCCTTCCTGGAAAGCTGTTTTGTTGAGGTCAATGAAGCGCTTTGGAACGCTCTTCTCAATAGCCTTCAGGAAAGACTCCTCAGAAATGAGGGGCTTTCCGTCAAACTGGAGTGATGTTGCAACCTGGAAGACTCCAAGGGCAACTATGTTCATAACCTGCCTTCTTCCAAGGCCTTCAGCTGCAGTTCTTGCAATGGGAGCGGAGACAACTCTGTACATGTTGCAGTCAAGGTCGCACTGAACGAGGTCTTCGTCAACTATTACGAGAGCTCCCGGCTTAACGTTAACAAGAACGTCTGCCGTGTTCTCTCCACACTCAGGGTCTAACCTTACAGGCTTACCCTTAACCATCTCATCGTAAGCTTCCTGAGACTGGATGATTACTGCGTCAAGCTCAGTTACCTGAGGGAAGTCTATCTGCTGATCAGAGATTACTACATCTCCAAGTGATGTTCCGCTCCTCATTGCAGCGCCGTAAGTTGCCGTCTGGGTAGCCCAGAGTCCTTCCTCGGCGGCAGCAGTAGCAAGAACAACAGCGGCCAGAATTGAACCCTGGCCGGCCGAACCTATAACCCTAACCTCATACCTCATTTTTCACCTCCGGAAAGCTGCTTAACCCTGTTCCAGTAAACCTCTGTATACTCAGGCCTTGAGTCGTCGTGGTAGAGAACACCCCTTGGGAGCTTTCCAGCCCTTTTCTCCTCTGGAAGTTTCTCCCACGCTTTAACGGGAATCGTGTTCTCCTTGAGCCACATGTACATCTCTTCAAAGGTCATCCTGTTCTTCCTTCCGTAGATGATTGTACATGGAGAGAGAACTTCAATGAATGAAAACCCTTTGTGCTTTATACCGTCTTGAATTAGTTTCTTGAGCTCTGTAACGTGGTAGGCGGTTCCCCTTGCAACGTAGGTTGCTCCAGCGGCCTTTGCAAGCTCTGCAACGTCAAAGTTGGGCTCGTAGTTTCCGCCAGGAGTTGTTGTTGTCTGTGAGCCAAGGGGAGTTGTCGGCGAAACCTGTCCGTGGGTCATTCCGTATATCCAGTTATTGATCATAACAACTGTTACGTCAATGTTCCTGCGGGCTGCGTGGATGAAGTGGTTTCCGCCGATTGCAAAGCAGTCTCCGTCTCCTGTGAAGACAATCGTTGTGAGCTCAGGCTTAAATAGTTTCAGGCCTGTTGCAAAGGCTAAAGCCCTTCCGTGGGTTGTGTGTAGAGTAAATCCGTCAAAGTAACCGGGAGTCCTTGAAGAACATCCGATACCTGAAACCATTGCAACCTGGTCATTATCAATTCCAAGGTCGTAGAGGGCCATGCAGGTTGCCTTAAGTGCCTGACCGATTCCACACCCAGGGCACCAGATGGTTGGGAGCTTGTCAAGCCTTAAGTATTTAAAGTAAGACTCCTTTTTCTCAAGAACTTTCTCAAAGGGAACGTTCATTACTTACCTCCTTAAACTCTTGCTTTTGCAATCTCCTCAAGTTTTGAGAGGATCTCAGACGGGTAGATAACCTTACCGTTTGCCCTGTTGAGCCTGTAAACGGGAGCTTCTCCCCTGGCGCACCTCTCAACCTCAAGGACGTACTGACCCATGTTGAGCTCTGGAACTAAGATTGCGTTAACGTGTTTTGCCAGCTTGTTGAGTGTCTCTTCCGGAGATGGCCAGATGGTTACAACCCTTAAAAGGCCTGCCTTGATTCCCTTCTCCCTTGCCATGTCAACGGCAGTCTTTGCAGCCCTTGCAGTTGTTCCAAAGGCCACAATTGCCACTTCGGCATCGTCTAACTTATACTCCTCGTTCTTCTCCATCTCAGGCTGATTTCTCTTAACCTTCCTGATGAGCCTCTCAATCAGCTCTTCGCACATCTCAGGGTTTGTTGTTGGGAAGCCTGTGTAGTCGTGGTGAAGACCTGTTGCGTGTCCCCTGTATCCCGGTGTCCCGTAGGGAGCTATTGCAGGGACGTCGTCCTCTCCGGGCTTGTATGGAAGATACTCTTCAGGTGGAACGTCGGGCATCTTCCTGTTCCAGATCTCAACCTTATCAGGTGTGAACTGCTCCATGTCAACGGTTTCCCTCATGTGGCCGAGGACTTCGTCTAAGAGGAGAACAACGGGAGTTCTCAGTCTCTCTGCCCAGTTGAACGCCCTAATCGTCTCTTCCATTATCTCCTGAACGTTTCCCGGGTAGAAGACGGGAATAAGCTTGTCTCCGTGGGTTCCCCAGAGGGACTGCATAATCTCCTGCTGGCCGATCTGGGTTGGAAGACCTGTTGACGGGCCGCCCCTCTGAACGTTTACTACAACACAGGGAGCTTCAACCATAAACGCATAGCCGAGGTTTTCCTGTTTCAGTGAGAAACCGGGGCCAGAGGTTGCTGTCATAGCCTTTGCGCCGGCAAAAGAAGCTCCAACAACTGCAGCCATAGAGGCTATCTCGTCCTCCATCTGGATGAACGCTCCTCCGTGGCGGGGTAGGAGCTCCGCCATCCTCTCAGCGATCTCAGAAGATGGTGTAATCGGGTAACCTGCATAAAACCTGCAGCCTGCAAGGATTGCAGCCTCTGCACAGGCGTGGTTTCCATACTTAATCTCAAGCTTTGCCATACTTTCCTCCCTTAAGCGCTTGCTATTTCTTTGTACTCCTCTGGAGTGAAAACGTAGATGCAGAAGTCGGGGCATATCATTTCACACTGCTTACATCCAATACACTTCTCAGGATGTGCAACGGTCATGACTGCCCTAACTTTGTCAAGCTCAAGAACCTTTGTGGGGCAGACTGATGCGCAGATGTTGCACCCCTTGCACCAGTCCTCTCTAACTTCAACAATTCCCTTTACAGCCATACTTTCCTCCTTTAGAGAAGTCCTCTTTCCTTTAAGGCTTTTTCCATCATCTCGCCAATTTCGGCGGGAGTGTTGCAGACGTAAGCTCCGGCGGCTCTTAATGCTTCCATCTTGCTCTTAGCGTCTCCCTTACCGCCAGAGATAATTGCTCCAGCGTGTCCCATCCTCCTTCCCGGAGGAGCTGTAACTCCGGCTATGTATGCAACAACAGGCTTCTCAACGTTCTCCTTAATGTATTCTGCGGCTTCCTCTTCCATAGTTCCGCCAATCTCCCCTATGAGGACAATTGCATCTGTATCGGGGTCGTTGTTGAACATCTCAACGGCTTCCCTGTGGGTTGTTCCTGGAACAGGGTCTCCACCGATTCCAATAACAGTTGACTGGCCGATTCCCCTCGTTGTCAGCTGGTAGGCAGCTTCGTAAGTAAGGGTCCCTGAACGGGATACGATTCCAACCCTTCCCTTCTTGAAGATGTGGCCGGGCATAATTCCCATCTTACACTCTTCTGGAGTGATGATCCCTGGGCAGTTGGGACCGATGTAACGAACGCCAGTTCCTTCCAGAGCTCTCTTAACCTTAACCATGTCATTAACGGGAATTCCCTCTGTGATGCAGACGATCAGCTTAATTCCTGCGTCTGCTGCCTCCATTATTGCGTCTGCCGCAAAGGCAGGTGGAACGAAGATGAGGGAGGCGTCTGCTCCTGTTTCCTTTACAGCTTCCTCAACCGTATTGAAAACGGGAACCTCATACTTTCCTTCATCGTCCTTCCAGATGAGCCCACCCTTACCGGGAGTTACACCTGCAACTATCTGAGTCCCGTAGTCTAAACACTGCTTCGCGTGGAAAGAGCCCTCCTTACCTGTAAGCCCCTGAACAACTACTTTCGTGTTTTTATTTACTAAAACGCTCATTTTCCCCTCCTTATAGTTCACCTTTTGCTGCTTTTACAGCCTTCTGTGCACCGTCTGCCATGTCTTTGGCAGGGATTATGTTGAGGCCACTCTCCTCAAGCATCTTCCTTCCAAGCTCAACGTTCGTTCCCTCAAGGCGAACGATTAGAGGCCTGTCAAGATCAACCTGTTTTGCGGCCTCTATAATTCCTCCGGCAATCCTGTCGCACCTTACGATTCCGCCGAAAATGTTTACAAAGATTGCCTTCACTTTAGGGTCTGAGAGGAGAAGCCTGAACGCTGCAGCTACCCTCTCAACAGTAGCTGTTCCACCAACGTCTAAGAAGTTTGCAGGCTCTCCGCCGTAGAACTTGATCGTGTCCATAGTTGCCATTGCAAGGCCGGCACCGTTAACCATACAGCCGATGTTTCCATCAAGCCTCACGTAGTTGAGGTCCCACTTCTTGGCCTCAAGCTCTAACGGGTCAATCTGAGTTGTGTCTTCAAGCTCCTGAATGTCTGGGTGTCTGTAGAGGGCGTTGTCGTCAAAGTCAATCTTTGCGTCTAAGCAGATGAAGTTGTCCTCTTTCGTTTTGACCAGCGGGTTTATCTCAATGAGTGAAGCGTCAAGGTCAAAGTACATCTTTGATAGGGTCATAAGGATTTTCACAAACTGGCTGACCAGTTTTCTATCTGTAAGTCCTATCTTGTAGGCTATCTTCCTTGCCTGGTAAGGTAAAAGACCGATTGCAGGGTCAACGTGCTCCTTTATTATCAGCTCGGGGTTTGTCTTTGCAATTTCCTCAATCTCCATTCCGCCTGCTGCAGAGACCATAAATACAGGCCTTGAAACTTCCCTGTCCAAAGTGAGGCCTACGTAGAACTCCTTATCTATGTTTACCCCTTCTTCAATGAGGACGCAGTTTATGGGCAGGCCTTCAGGGTTCTGATAGGTTTTGAGCCTGCTGCCTATCATTTCGGCAGCTATTTTGCCGGCCTCTTCCGGGGACTTTGCAAGCTTGACTCCACCTGCCTTACCCCTTCCACCGGCGTGAACTTGGGCCTTAACTACAACTACTGGTGTTCCAAGCTCTTTTGCTGCGCACTCTGCCTCTTTGGCGTCGTGGGCAACTATTCCCCTCGGAACGGGCAGGCCGTACTTCTTAAATATCTCTTTAGCCTGATACTCGTGGATTTTCATTCTTTCCTCCCGCCACTGAAATTGGTAATCATTTTAACAAAATTTTTACAGAACTTTTACAAGGAAGAAGCTACGACTCAAACTCAAGGGTGGTAAGTTCTACTTTGAGAGCTTCTATGTCTTTGAAGTTCTCTATTTGGTGGAAGGTGAGTTTTATTCCGAGTTCCTTTTCTATCTCTCTTACTGCTGTTTCTACAGCCTCTCTTTGAGGGAAGAATATCAGGAAGTTGTCTCCAGAGTACCTTACGATGATGGCGTCTTTCAGTTTTGTCTGAAGGAGCTCCACCATCTTCTTCAGTATCTGGTCACCCTTTTCCCATCCCTCTTTAACGTTTATGTTGCGGAGCTCCTTTATATCTACCGTAAAGGCCATTGGTTCTTTAAAGCGTTCTCTTGCTATCTTGTAAGCCAGTTCTAAGGCGTTTCTGTTGAATACACCTGTTAAAGAGTCTCTCAGGTAGTAGTCAAGTCTTCTTTCTTCTACAACGTTAAGAAACTCCGATGAGATAAAGTCTTCAGGTGGTGGAGGTTCTTCGTTGAGGAGAATGTAAAGAGCGTTTTCTACAACTTCAGGGTCGTAGTGCTTTCCGGCCAGTTTGCGGAGCTCCGCAATTGCCTGGGTTTTAGGTATACCTGCTCTGTATATCCTATCGCTCGTCATAGCGTCAAAAGAGTCTGCTACTGCAAGTATCCTTGCCTGAAGGGGGATTTCCTGCCCTTTAAGTCCTTCAGGATAGCCGCTTCCATCCCACCTTTCGTGGTGATACTTTATTCCGGGTAGAGAGTCTTTTAGAATATCTATGTGTTTAAGAAGTTCATAGCTGAGTAAGGGATGGAATTTTATTATCTCGTATTCATCGTCAGATAGTTTTCCCGGTTTTAGGAGAATACTGTCGGGGATGCCTATCTTTCCTATGTCGTGAAGCAGTCCAGCTATGTATATTGCTTTAACCTCGTTCTCTTTCAGTCCCATTGCTTCTGCAATTCTCTTTGAGAAGAATGCCACCCTTTCAGAATGGCCTTTCGTGTAAGAGTCCCTTATCTCTATACCCCTTACTAAACTTTTTACGATTTTCTCTGTAAGTTCTTTTTCCCTCTTAAGTTTTTCTTCAAGGCTGTTTATAAGGTTTTTAATTTCTACGGAAATTGCTATTGACCTGGCTATGTTCCTTATAAAGTGTTTAACCTCTTCCTTTACAGGTTCTGTTTCTTTTTTGAAAAAGATTATGAAACCTACAGTTTCTGACATCACAGTTAAAGGAATTCCGAAAATATATTTAATACCTAAATTCTTTTCTAAGGTTGAGAGTATAGAAACTTTTGTTGTTTCTACTTCTCTCTGTAGTTCTAAAAGGTATGGCTCTATTCCCTGGAGTTTTTCTATAGCTTTATTTAAAATAAGTGGCTCTTCGTTCTCGTTTTTTGGTATTAATCTGATTTGAATGTTTTTACTTTTTGGTTCTTTTACGCCAATTATTACACCATCACAGTCTGTAATGTTTAAAACTTTCCTCATAAGGCTTACAAATTCTCCATTGAAGCCCTTTCCAATAGTTAATAAGTAGATAAACTGAGAAATTACATCTTCTCTCTCTGTTTTCCTTCTTATAGTATCAATCATTTGATTAATACTTGATCTTATTCTGTTGAACTCATCGTCAGTTCTGCCTTCTGGTAGTTTGGAGAGCTCCCCTTTTGAAATTTTCCCGATCTCTCTCCTTATCTTCCAGAGAGGTTTCAGGTAGAAATTTCTTACGGCTATTAAGATAAATCCTGTTAGAATTAATGTGACTACAAATATGATAAGTGAAACTTTCTGGGCGGATTCGCTTGACCTTTCTACTATCAGGTTCTTGTTAAGAAGGACGAAAACTTTCTCCTTTCCGTCGGGGAAGAGTAGTTCCTTCTCTATGAGAAATTTTGATCTCTCTTTAGGGGCGGTCATGTAAACCTTTTCTATGTAAGGAGCTCTCTCTAATATTTCAATCAATTGTCGGGACTTCTTCTTTGATCCTACGGAAACAGCTGTTACTTCAATGTAGTTTTCTGCATTTTTTACACTGTTTCTTAAAAGTTCGTCTTTGAAAAACTGGTAGCTGATAAGGTATGTTCCTACTCCTATAAGAACGGATACCACAAGTGTTATTGCCGATAGGAGCCAGTACTTGTCAATTCTCACCCCTTCCTCACTTTCCGCAGTGGAAAAACCTGTATGGAACTTCTTTTGCCGAAAGTAGCTTTACGACGGCCGGATCTTTAAGGAGGTCTACTCCGTAGTTCCACCCCTCTACAAGTTTTACTGCATCTTTATGTCTCTTTAGTAAAGAATCTCTCATTAGAAGAACAAATTTCTCCTTTTCCCCGATTATCGGTTTTTCTTTGTTTCTTTTGAGGGCTATAGTGCAGATTTGCTGCCATTTTGACGATAGTTTTTCCAATTTCCGAGCTGTTTTTAAATCTGTTAAAACGACAGAATATTTACTAAAGTTAAGAAATCTTAAGAGTGAGTCACTGTTCTCAACCGAGTCTAGCTGGAGGTTTATTCCGTTTTTATCAAAAAATCCAAAAAATTTACTCGCTTTGAATGGTAACTGTAGGTGAGGGGATGAAGAAATAACGTAGATAGGTCTTTCAGTACTGCATCCAGTTATGAAAAGGTAAAGAATAAAAATTAGCCAGGTAAGCTGTTTCATAATTCACGATTATATCAATCTTTAAATCTATTCTAAGCATTCGGCAAGCAGGTCTGCAATATGGAGAGATTGCTTTTCGGAGTCTATTCTCTCAAGACCTTCAGCAATGTTCATGACACAGCCGGGGCACTCTGTTAGAACGGCGTCTGCTCCGGTTGATTCGGCATTCCTTGCCTTTTTGAGCTGAATTTCTTTAGAGATTTCGGGGTGAGAGAGTTTAAAGGATCCCCCCATTCCGCAGCAGTTGTCGGACTCGGGCATGTCAACAAACTCTACGTTCTGAAGAACCTTTAGAACGTCCAACGGGTAGTGGCGGGGGATCTTTTGGCCTCTTACTATGTGGCAGGGGTGGTGCCAGGTAACCTTTACCTTCTTGGGAAGTTTCCACTTTCCAATCTCCTCAATGTTCTCGTAGAGGACTTCAATGAGTTCTTTCACAGGGACTCTCAGCTCTTTATACTCTCCCTTTAAAACGTGGCCGCAGGTTGCACAGGCGGAGACTACGAAGTCTGCCTTTTCACCTCCCCAGCCTTTCAGGTTCTTCTTTTTCATTTTCTCAAAGGATTTGAGGTCGCCAGAGAAGAAGGTGGGAGCTCCGCAGCAGAACTGCTCCCTCGGAACAAAGACTGTATAGCCGAGGGCGTTTAAAACCTTAACGACGTTCTCTGCCGTTTCTGTGTAGAAGTTGTTGAACATACACCCTGTAAAGAAAATCACTTTGCCCTTTTCCTTCCCATTTGCCGGGAAAACTTTATCCCTGTCGTTGAAAGGTTTTGAGCTTGGCTGAGGAAGTAGGACTTTTCCAAGTTTAGGAACCTTTATCGGCAATAGCCTGTTCTGGGGGCTGTTTGACTTTTTCGTAAAGAGCTTTGTTAGAGGAGATGTGAGTTTCCCAACAGTTTCAAGGAGATTCCTGTTTGAGAAGAGCTTAACGGCTGCTGCTTTTTCCGGCGGAAGTCCAAACTTCTCAACGGCTTTGGTCCTGGCAGAGATGATTATCTTCTCATAGTCAACCATTACCGGGCATATTTCGGCACACCTTAAACATGTTGTGCAGAGGTTGAAAAAGTGGGCAGCTTCCCTGTCAAGCTCAGCTTTTCCTTTGTTAATTAGGTCTGCTAAGAAAATCTTTCCCCTTGCAACGGAAGGCTCCTCATGTGTTACGTTAAAGACGGGGCAGACCTGCCGGCAGGAGCCGCACCGAACGCACTTCTCTACGAGCTCGTCAGTTATTCCAAGTATCTTTTTCTCCTCTGCCATTTAAACCACCAAACAGGAAAGTTTCTCCTTAATTTAGTCCTGTGATTCCTAAATGGGAATGATTCTCATTTGAAAAGAGGTTTCCTTTAGAAGATAACCTCGTCAGCTCTGAAGATTGGCCCTTCAACGCAGCACCGTTTGTAGCCTTCTGTCGTCTTAACCGTGCACCCCAGACAGGCACCTACACCGCAGGCCATTCTCCTGTCTAAAGAGAGGAAGCACTCTGCCTTTTCCTCTTCTGCAATCTCCTTAACAGCTTTAAGCATCGGCGTTGGCCCGCAGGCCACCCAGGTGTAGTCTTTGAATTCTGGGAGCTCCTTCGTTACAAGCCCTCTTTTCCCGTAAGAGCCGTCTTCCGTGTAGACAACAGTTTCTATTCCATACTTTTCTAAAAAGGGAAGCCCTGAGAGGTTCTCGGAGCTCCGCTCTCCGTAAAGGACAACAACATCTTTTCCAGCCTCTTCAAACCACCTTGCAGCCAGGAAAAGGCCTCCTATTCCTATCCCTCCGGCAATGAAGAGGTATTTCTCTCTGTCTTCGGGTATTGAGTTCCCAAGGGGCATTAGGACTTCAACCTCTTCTCCGGCTTCTGTTTTTGTGAGGAGCTCCGTTCCCCTTCCGTAAACCCTGTAGAGGAAAGAGACCCGATTTCCCTCAACGTTGAAAATTCCTAAAGGGCGGCGGAGTAGCGGGTCAAACTGGATGGAGCTCCGCACCTGAACCATTCCAAACTGGCCTGCCCTTATCTTTTCAACAGTTTCTCTGTCTGCCTCAACAGTTAAGAGGTAGTCTCTTCCGCAGACTCTGTAGTTCTCAACTACCTTAAACCCCATTACTCCTCTCTCTTGGGGTAGACCTTTCCTTCAAGGATTTCAAAGAGTGCGATTACGGTCTTTTTATGTTCCTCTCCTTTCTCGTCCTTTCCAAAAGTGTAGGGGTCTACTGTGTAGAGGTGCCTTGCCCTTTTGGCTGCAACGTGGACTGTTTCGTAGAAGTTCCCAACTTTCTCAACTACAGGCTCTAAGGGTATCCTCTTAGCCATTCTCTTCCTCCTCTACAAGGTCTTTTAGTGTAATTGTGATGCCTTCAAGGATAGGTATTTTGTAGTCCCAGTCAACTATGAGCCACGGCTTTCCCTTCTCTGCAACCCAGACCTTTTTCTCTTTCGTAAATATCCAGATAACCCTCTCTGTTCCGGCCTCTAACAGGTCTTTTGTCTTCCTGTGGAAGTAGTCCATGGGGGTTGTGAACTTCCTCAGATCTGCCTTTGTGTCAACCTCTATGACAACCTTCGGCGGAACTTCAACGTAGGTGTCCTTTTTCAGGTAGGGCTTAGCCTTCTCCTTTTCCCAGACTGCTATGTCAAGGTTATACCAGCTCTTTGGGGCGAACTTGTATCCCACTTCATTTCCCAAAACTGTGTAGCCCAGTTTTTTGAGTTTTGGGTAAAGTATTGAGAGTAACAGAGTAACTAAATAAGACTGTAATCCGCTGCTTCCCATTACCTCCTCCAGACTCCTCTCACCGGAAAGGACAAGGTCGTAGTCCCTGTAGTAGATGGGGCTTCCGTGGCGCATCTCGTAGATGAGCTCTTTCGGTATCCGCTTCCTCTTCTTTGCCGTCTTGACCTCTTTCTTCTCTTTTTGAGCCGTTGCCATCTCTTCCTCTTATGGGGTTCTGATTCTCAATTTAGTTCTGCTCCCTTTTCAAGGAGCTCCACCATCTCCGGATCTTTCACTATCTTCTCAAACTGGCCTTTAAGCCTTTCGGTTCTGCACTTTTCTGCTATCACAATTGACCTGAGCTTTTCGTAGGCCTTCTCCAAAACATCGTTTACAACTATGTAATCGTAGAGGGGAGCTCTCTCTACCTCTACCCTTGCTATCTTCAGCCTTTTCTCTATTGTCTCCTCGTCGTCGGTTCCTCTGCTTCTGAGCCTCCTCTCAAGCTCTTTAAACGACGGAGGGAGAATGAATATGAGGACGGCCTCGGGAAAGTTCTTCTTTACCTGGAGAGCTCCCTGGGTGTCTATGTCAAGTAGAATGTCCTTTCCTTCGTTAAGGGCTTTAAGAACCTGGCTTTTAGAGGTTCCGTAGAGGTTCCCGTAGACCTCTGCCCACTCTAAAAAATCCCCCTCTTCAATCATCCTCTCAAAGGTTTCCTTGTCAACGAAGAAGTAGTCTTTTCCGTTAACCTCTCCAGGCCTTGGCTTTCTGGTTGTGTATGAGACCGAGAACTCCATATCTGGAAACTCTTTAAGGAGCATGTGGGTCAGCGTTGTCTTTCCCGTTCCAGACGGGGCGGAGATGACGATTAAAAGACCCTTCAGCTTATTACTCAACATTTTGAACCTGCTCCTTAATCCTTGCGATTTCGGTCTTTACCCTTAGAACCGGCTCTGTGATGTCTATCTCCTTTACCTTGTTCCCTAGGGTGTTTATCTCTCTGTGCATCTCCTGACACAGGAAGTCTAAGGTTTTTCCTATGGGTTCGTTTTCAATTTCCATTATCTCTCTGAACCGCTTTACGTGGGCTTTGAGGCGGGAGATCTCCTCTGAAACGTCCTGCTTTTCGGCAAGGAGTGCCACCTCAAGCTCTACCCTCTTCTCAAACTCCTCAGGAATCTCCTCTCCTTCAAGGAGCTTTTTCACCTTCTCCTTCAGCTTCTCAAAGAGTTTTCTCTCAATCTCAGAAACCGATTTCTCAAGCTCTCCAACTGTTTCTTCTATTACAGAGAGGTGCTCTTCAAAAAAGGCTTTCAGCTTCTCTCCCTCAGATTTCCTTGCACTGTCAAGCTCTAATAGTGCCTTTTCTACAGCCTCAAGGAGCGGTTCTTTAAAGGGTTCAACGTCAATCTCCTCTTTCTGAAAAACCTCTGGAATTGATAGGAGATCTTTCAGTGAAACTGTTATTTCTTTCCCGGAGAGAGCTCCCAATCTCTCAGCTGCCCTTATGTATGCCAGGCCCTCTGAGTAGTTTACGCTTACAGGAACCTGAAAGTCTGGAGAGGTTCTATACTTAACGTGGAGCTCCAAGTCTCCCCTCTTAACGTAGGTAGAGATAAGGCTGTTGAGCTGGTTTATGAGGGGGTTGAAGAGCCTTGGAATGGAGAACCTGACCTTTAGGGCTTTGCTGTTTAGACTCCTGACTTCTGCCGTTATCTCCACAAGTTCGTTGGCTGTTATTCCTTTTCCGTATCCCGTCATACTTTTCACTTCAGACTCCTGAAAAGTTCCATATTTACCTTTATATCTGCCTTCTGCCTTAAAAGGTTTATAAAGTCTGTGTAGTCGCTCTGCTGTTTCTGGGCTAAGAGAAACTGTTTCAGCTTTTCAACCTTTTTGGGGTCAACCTTTTCTACGGTAAGGTCTGTTTGAGGGGAGAAAACGCCGTAGCCGTTTGAAAGCCTTAGAACAACTCTCTCTCCAACCTTTGCGGTAAATAGCTTCTCGGGGCTCTCAACAGGCCTGAACTTCTCTGTGAACTGGGCTCTGTCAAGTGGTTCTGTCTGGTTGGGGAGCTCCCCTTTATACCCTTCAGCTGCCTTTTCTGCCTCTTTAACCGCCTTCTGAAGAGAAATCGTTTTAACTATCTGCTCCTTCACCTCTTCAAAGGGCTTATACCTCTTTGTCTGAACCTTAAAGGCGAGAAGAAGCTGATTTCCCTGACTTCTGAAGACAAAGTTCTTCTTCTCAAGCTCCTTCTGGAGCTCCTTGTCCTTCAGTTTAGCCGGGTTCATCTTGAGGAGCTCCTCTAACCTTCCATCCTTTGCGAGTTTAAAGGCCTTCTGGGCTTCCTTCTCACCTTCGGCCGTTTTTGGGAACTTCAGGAGGAACTCTCCCGTCTCTCCCTTTTCAGCAAACTCCTCTCTGTGCTTTTCGTAGTATTCCCTTGCCTCCTTTTCAGAAACTTCAGGTTTAAACTGGCTGAACGGAAAGAGCCTGTAGCTGAACTTCCTGCTTCCAAAGAACTTCCTGTAGAAGATGTCTATTTCAGGTTTTGTTAAAGATGGGGCGTTGTTAACAACAGAGAGGAGCTTTTGGATCAGTAAATCTTCCCTTACCGTCTTCTCAAAGGCCGATGGAGTTAAGCGCCTTGCTCTTAAGAACTCCTTGTATAGTTCCACAGAGAATTTTCCGTTCTTCTGAAAGGCAGGAATTTCCTCAATCGCCTTTGCAACAGCCCAGTCGCTGACCTTTAAACCTTCCTCTTTTGCCTCCTGAAGTAGGAGCTTTCTGGTTATTAGCCTCTGGAGTGCAAGCCTTTTAATGTCCTCATCGCTTACTATCTTCCTGTAGTTCTCACCAAACTGTGCCTTCAGCTGGTTTACAACGGTTGAGTACTCCCTGCTGAACTCCGGAAGCTTTATCCCTTCGCCGTTAACTGTTGCAATCTCGTTTCCAGATGGTCCTGAAACGGAGCCTTTTCCCCACACAAGGAAAATCGTTCCAACAAAGGAAGCTGCAACTATCCATAAGGGAAGACTGAAGGCCCTTAGATTGTTCCTTATTTTAGAGAGCATTTTCCCTCCGGTTGAAAATCGGTTGACCAGATTTATACTTAAAATCAGAACCTATCTCAACTGTGATTTCAGGAGACCTTTAGTGAGGAACAGTTACGAGGAGAAGAAGCCCAACCTTAAATCCATCCTTGAGAGAGCCCAGAACCTCATAAAGTCAAAAAACTTCAGGAAAGCCGTTGAGGAGCTTGAGAAGAACAAGGTTAGAGACGTTGACTACTACCTCCTTCTGGCCGAGGCCTACGAGGGGCTTGGAAACAGCGAAAAGGCCGAGGTCTACCTTGAAGAGGCAAGGTTTTTGGATACTGAACTCCGCTCAAGGGAGCTCCTCCAGCGTGGAATCACCCTTGCCTCTATGAGGAACTTTAAGGCCGCCGAAAGGGAACTCCTTGAGTCAATAAAGCTCAACCCCTTTGAAAAAGAGGCCTACTTAGAACTCTACCGCCTCTACAGGGAGACCAGCGCCCACAAGAAGATGGTTAAGACTTTAGAAAACCTGATGACTTTAGACCCCTACTCCAAGTTCCCTTACGTGGAGCTCTCCCGCTACTACGCTTTAAGGCGGAACTTTAGAAAAGCAGAGGCCGTTTTAAAGAGGGGATTGGAGCTTATGGATTCTGCGGAGCTCCACTACGAGCTTGGAAAAGTCTACGCCGATTGGGGGAAGTTAGAGGAGGCCAAAGAGGAGCTCCGTGAGGCCTGCCGTTTAGACTATAGAAACGCCGACTACAGGCAGAAGCTCATAGAGGTTCTTGTAAACGATGAGGACTACAGGGGAGCCCTTGAGGTTGTCCACAACACTTTAGAGCTCTACCCCGACGCCGTTTACCTTCTCCAGAGTGCGGGAGCTCTCTACGACCTCTTAGGAAAAGAGGAGATTGCCGAGCACTACTACAGAAAGGCCGTCTCCGTCTCTGAGGGGTTCATAAGGGACGACGCCCTTAAAATGCTTGCAGAGTTCCTTGCAGAAAAGGGAAGATACGACCAGGCTGAGGAGATTTTGAGGGAGATACTCTACACGACAGACAACGTCTGGGTTCTTTTAGACGTCTTCTCAGAGCTCTCCATAATTCTGTTGGAACAGGAGAGGCTCTCAGATATCGTTGAGGTGGGGAAGTTCGTCCTTCAGAATCCGGAGCTCTCTGAAGAGGAGTTCTGCGAGGTTGCAGAGGTTGTAGGAGATGCCCTCTTTGAGTCTGGAAAGTTCAGTGAAGCAAAGGAGTTCTATCAGAAAATAGTTGAAACGGCAGACGACGAGAAGATGATTAAGAGAGCCTACTCAAAGCTCAAAGAGGCTGAAGAGGTTGACTCTTTGGAGGATATGATTAAGAGGAGCTGACAGACTTTAGCTTCTCTTCAATCTTTTCCTTTAGCTCATCAAGTCCCCACCCTTTCTTTGCTGAGACGAAAACAACTTCCGGGTTCTCTTCAGGGATCTTCCCTGCAATCAGGTGGTGGAGTTCCTCCATCCCTTCCTGGCTCTTTACCACCCTATCAACCTTGTTGGCAACAAAAATTTTGGGCTTTTCCCAGCTTTTAAGCCTTTTGAGAACGGACTTTACAGAGTGGAGCTCCTCCTCAAGCTTTTTAGATGAAACGTCAAAGACAATCAATAAGAGGTCTGCTTCCTTAACCTCGCTGAGAGTTGCCCTGAAGGAGGCTACAAGCTCGTGGGGAAGGTTCCTTATGAAACCTACCGTGTCTGAGATGAGAACCTTCTCGCCGCTCAGGTAGAGAGCTCCCGTTTTAACGTCTAATGTTGCAAAGGGCATGTCCTTTACAAAAACGTCTTTCTTAGTGAGGGCTTTAACGAGAGTTGACTTTCCAACGTTTGTGTACCCAACAACGGCAACAGTCTTAAACCCCTTCTTCTTCCTACCTTCTCTAACGAGCTCCTGCCTCTTCAGAACTTCCTGGAGCTCCCTCTTTAGCTTGTGAATCTTCCTCCGTATTGCCCTTGCTTCAACTTCGGTCTTTGTTTCACCGGGTCCCCTCGTTCCAACTCCACCACCTAACCTTGAGAGCTCCTTACCCATTCCCCTTGTGTGGGAGAGCTGGTAGTAGGCCTTTGCAAGCTCAACCTGAAGTTTCGCCTCCTTAGTCCTTGCCCTCCTTGCAAATATCTCAAGGATTACTTCTGTCCTATCTATAACGGGAAGTCCTGTAATCTCCTCAATGTTCCTCTTCTGTGAGTAGGTGAGGGGGTGGTAGGCAACTATCAGCGTTGCATTTTCCGTATCAATCTCTGAGAGCTTTCCCTTTCCGATGTACGTAGATGGTGAAAAGTTCTTCCTCTTCTGGACAATTTCCTGAATAACCTCACCACCTAAGGCTTCTATTAGTCCACGGAGCTCCTCAAGGTCAATCTCCTCTTTTGGCCTCTTAACGGCAATTACGGCTACCCTCTCCTTGTCAAGCTCCATCTCACCCCTTCTTTCAGTTGTGAACTTTTTACAGTTTGTTTACAATTAAAACACACTTTAAACTGTGGAGGTTCTATGTTCAGAGGCGGAAATATAAACCAGCTGATGCGTATGGCAAAGCAGCTTCAACAGCAGGCTGCGAAGATGAAGGAAGAGCTTGAGGAGAAGGAGTTTACAGGAACAGCCGGCGGTGGAGCTGTAAAGGTTGTCGCGAAAGGCTCCGGAGAGCTCGTCTCCGTTGAGATATCACAGGAGCTTATAGAGTCTGGTGATAAGGAGATGATAGAGGACTTAGTTCTCACTGCCGCCAACGCCGCCCTTAAGGAGGCGAGGGATACAATAGCTAAGGAGATGGAGAAGATTACAGGGGGGCTTGGAATAGACCTTGGAGGTCTGTTTTGATATATCCTGAGAACTTGGAGCTCCTCATTGAGTTCCTCTCAGAAGTTCCCGGCATAAGCGAGAGGGCTGCAGAGAGGGCTGTCCTTGCCCTTTCAAGGCTTCCTGAAGACAGGAAACAGATAATTTCCAATGCCTTAAGGGAGCTTGAGGCCGTTCACCCCTGCAAAGAGTGTGGTCTTCCTGCAACGGGGGAGCTCTGTGCCATCTGTTCAGACGAGGAGAGGGACAGAACTACCATCTGCGTTGTTGAACAGCCCAGAGACGCCGTTTCAATAGAGAAGTTAGGCGAGTATAAAGGGCTCTACCACGTTTTAGGAGGAGTTATTTCACCGTTAGAGGATATTTCACCTGAAGACCTCAACATTGAGGACCTTTTTAAAAGGATAAAGAGAGGCGGTGTTAAAGAAGTAATAATCGCCCTCAACCCAACAGTGGAAGGTGAGGCAACGGCCAAATTCCTGATAGACAGGCTTGAGAATTTAGGAGTTAAGGTTTACAGGATAAGCTACGGAATCCCCTACGGTGGAACGATTGATGCATCAGACGAGCTAACTCTCAGGAAAGCCTTTGAAGATAAGAAACTCATAGCTGGAGGAAGAAATGATTGAGATTAGGTGGCACGCCCGGGGTGGTCAGGGTGCCGTTACGGCATCAAAGATTCTGGCCTCTGCCGTTATTGAGGAGGGTAAGTACGCTCAGAGCAACCCCGACTACGGAGCTGAGAGGTCGGGAGCTCCCCTAAGGGCCTACAACAGGGTTTCCGAAAAACCCATCACTCTCCACTGTATGGTCATAAACCCCGACATCGTTATAGTTGTTGACCCGACGCTCCTTAAAACCGTTCCCTTCTTAGAGGGAACAGACGAAAACGCAATCCTCATCATCAACACAGACAAATCTCCTCAGGAAATAAGAGAGAAATACGGCATCAAGGGGAGAAAAATCTACACCGTAGATGCAACGAAGATTGCAATGGAGGAGCTGAAAAGACCCCTCATGAACGTTCCGATGCTTGGAGCTCTCGTAAAAGTCCTGAACGGCCTTGTAGACATCAAAACCGTTGAAGAAGACATCAAAAGAGCCTTCGGCAAGAAGATCTCAGAGAACGCCCTCAACGCAAACATAAGGGCACTACACAGAGCTTATAAGGAGGTAAGGTCAGAATGAAGAGCTGGAGAGAGTTACCCATAGGAGCAGTTATACCTGAACCCGGTTCAAGTGAGAAGTACCACACCGGAGAGTGGAGGGCCTGGAGACCTGTATTTGAGTCTGACAAGTGCGTCAACTGTATGCTCTGCTGGGTCTTCTGCCCAGACTCCTGCATTTTAGTTAAGGAAGAGAAGATGGTTGGCGTTGATTACGACCACTGTAAAGGCTGCGGAATCTGTGCCCACGAGTGTCCAACCAACGCCCTTGAGATGAAACCCGAATACCTGTTCCGGGAGGAGGACTGAAATGAGGCCTGAGCTCATAAAAGAGGTTAAGTACGTTCCCTACTCGGGAAACATGGCAGCCGCCGAGGCCATGAGACAGATAAACCCAGACGTTGTTGCGGCATACCCGATCACTCCCCAAACGGAGCTTATGCAGTTCTTTGCAGACTTCGTCGCCAACGGTTTGGTTGATACAGAGTACATTCCCGTTGAGAGTGAGCACTCCGCAATGTCTGCCTGCGTTGGTGCCGCAGCTGCCGGGAGCAGGGCAATGACAGCAACGGCAGGTCCCGGTCTTGCCTACATGTGGGAAGTCCTCGGCATCGCTTCCGGAATGAGGCTTCCGATCGTTATGACGGTTGTAAACAGGGCACTTTCAGCCCCCATCAACATCCACGGCGACCAGTCTGACATGATGGGAGCCAGAGACCAGGGCTGGATTCAGATCTTCTCTGAGAACGCTGAGGAGCAGTACGACAACCTGATTCAGGCTATAAAGATAGCTGAAGATGAGAGAACAAGGCTTCCCGTAATGGTTGGAATGGACGGCTTTGTAATCTCCCACTCAATTGAGAGAGTCAGGCTCCTTCCAGACAAAGCCGTTGAGGAGTTTGTTGGGGAGACAAAGGTTATGTACCCCCTCTTAGACGTTGACAACCCCGTAACCCACGGCCCCGTTGCCATGACAGACTCCTACATGGAGTTTAAGAGGCAGCAGAGGGAGGCCATGATGAACGCCTACAAGGTAATAAGAGAGGTAGGTGAGGCCTTTGAAGAAGCCTTCGGCAAAAAGTACGAACACATAGAGACCTACAAAACCGAAGATGCCGACTACATCCTCATAGTTATCGGCTCAACTGCCGGAACTGCCAAGTACGTAATAGATAAACTGAGGGATGAGAAAGGCATTAAAGTAGGTCTCATCAAAATTAGAACTTACAGGCCTTTCCCGTACTACGACGTTATGGACGCAATAGAGGCCTCAAACTGCAAGGCCGTTGGTGTATTTGACAGAGCTGAAACCTTTGGAGCAGTTGGAGGACCCCTCTACAGCGACGTTGCCACTGCAATGTACTTGAGGAACAAACACTACCCCATTGTCAGCTTCATCTACGGTTTAGGTGGAAGGGATACAAACGTCCACCACATTGAGGAGGCCATAGACAAGGTAATGCAGGCTGCTGCAGGGAAAGAGGTTCCATTCATCAACTACCTTAACCTTAAAGAGTAATGGAGGAAGTAATGGCTGAGATAAAGACGGCTGAGATAAAAGTTCCGCCTCTTAAGAAGCTCACGAACTACCCTGAGAAGTTAGCTCCTGGCCACAGGCTCTGTGCAGGCTGTGGAGCTTCAATCATCATCAGGCAGATGTTCATGGTTGCAAACGCCCTTGGCTACGAGCTCATAATTGCCAACGCAACCGGTTGCGTTGAGGTCTGCACGTCTATCTACCCCTACACCTCTTGGCGCTCTCCGTGGATTCACAACGCCTTTGAAAACGCTGCTGCCACAATTTCCGGCGTTGAGGCGGCATACAAAGCCTTAAAAAGGAAGGGTAAACTTCCAACAGATAAGAAAGTTAAGTTTGTAGCCTTTGGTGGAGACGGTGGAACCTACGACATCGGTTTCCAGTCTCTTTCCGGAGCCCTTGAGAGGGGACACGACTTCATCTACGTCTGCTACGACAACGAAGCCTACATGAACACAGGTATTCAGCGTTCCTCTGCAACTCCAAAATACGCCAACACAACTACCCAGCCGGTAGGTTCTGAGAGCTTGGGTAAGCCACAGCACAAGAAGTGGATGCCAGAAGTTGCTGCAGCCCACGGCATCCCTTATGTTGCTCAGGTTGCACCTTCCCACTGGAAGGACTTTATGGAGAAGTTCAAGAAAGCCCTTTTAACGGAAGGGCCTTCCTACATAAATGCCTTTGCAGTTTGCCCGAGGGGCTGGAGATCAAAAGAGGAAGAGGGTATTTTGGTCACTAAAATGGCTGTGGAAACCAACTACTGGCCCCTCTTTGAAGTTGAAAACGGGAAGTGGAGAATAACTCACAGGCCTAAGAATCCTAAACCCATTGAGGAATACCTTAAACTTCAGGGAAGGTTTAAACACTTGTTTAAGCCAGGAAATGAGGATAAAATCAAGGAGCTGCAGGAAGAGGTTAACAGGCGCTGGGAGTGGCTCAACAAGATGGAGGAAATCTCTAACAGGGAAGAGTGATGCTTAGTTTAAGGCCAGAAGAGGATAGAAAGTTAAGGGAGCTCCTCACAGAGCTCAACAGAGAAAGCAAGTCAAAAATTGTTCTCTTGATAGACAAAGCTGGTCAGCTAATCAGCCGGAGCGAGTCTCCGGCTTTCTCTTCTGATGACATAACCTTTGCTTCCCTTACAGCTGGAAATGTAGCTGCTTCTGAGGCTCTCTCAAAACTTTTGGGAGATAAAACTTTAAATCATATGTTTACTGAAACGGAAGAAGAAGGTATTTATATGATTCTGATTGATGGAAAGTACATCTTAGTTTCTATCTTTGATAAAAATTTATCAAACTTAGGTATCGTTAGAGTTAAGATTAAGAAGTACTATAAAAAATTGGTTGAGCTTTTAAGCCAGATAGAAGACAGAATAAAGAGGGAATCTTCTGTTGCAGAGCATATAGACGTTGAAGATATAGACCTTGATACCCTTTTTGAGTAGGGGATTGAATGCCATTTATCAACTTTGCTACTAAAGAGATAAACTGCAAAATAGTGTACTACGGCCCCGGACTTTCCGGGAAGACCACTAACATTAAATGGATTTACGACCATATAAAGCCTGAAAACAAGGGTGAAATGATTACACTTGCTACAGAAACAGAGAGAACTCTCTTCTTTGACTTCGTTCCCATTGAGGTTTCAAACGTTAAAGGCTTTAAGGTCCGCTTCCACCTTTACACAACTCCCGGTCAAATAATCTACCAGGCAAGCCGTAAGCTGATTTTAAAGGGCGTTGATGGAGTTGTTTTCGTTGCCGACTCTCAAGAGGAGAGGCACGACGCGAACCTTGATACTTTGGACGATATGCTTGAAAACTTGAAAGAATACGATATAAACATGGAGGAGCTCCCCTTAGTCTTCCAGTACAACAAGAGAGACCTTCCCAACATCCTTCCTGTTGAGGTTTTGAGGAAAGACCTGAACAGATGGAACAGACCAGACTTTGAAGCGGTTGCCACAAAAGGTATAGGAGTCCTTGAAACCTTTAAAGAGATAACCCGCCAGGTTCTGAAGAAGCTGAAGAAGTGAAAGAGCAAATCTTAGAAGTTCTGAACTCCCCAGTTGAGAAATTCTACGAATTCCTTTCTGAAGCCAACAGGTTGAAGTTCCGTCATTTCGGTAATTTCATAGAGACCTGTGCCATTTTAAACGCTAAAAGCGGCAGCTGTCCGTCAGACTGTAAATTCTGTGCCCAGTCTTCACACTTTAACTTGAGGATTAGGGTTTACCCTCTCTTTCCTGAAAAGGAGCTCCTTGAGAGAGCTCTCTCTGCCTTTGACCTTGGAATAGACCGTTTCAGCTTTGTAACAAGCGGAGTTTCACCTACTAGGGAGGATTTAAAGGTTATAGGAAAAGTGATTGAAAAGTTGAAAGCTGAAAAGCCGGACTGTAAAGTCTGCGCCTCTTTAGGGCAGATGGGAAAGGAGGAACTCTCCTTTTTAAAGTCCTGCGGCCTTGACAGGTACCACCACAACCTTGAGACATCCCGAGAGTTCTACCCGAAAATTTCTACCGTTCAGAGTTGGGAAGACCGCTACAGAACGGTTCTTACTGCAAAAGAGGTAGGCCTATCAACATGCTGCGGTGGAATTTTTGGCCTTGGAGAGTCTGAAGAAGATGTTGTCTCTTTTATAGAGAGTTTGAGGGAGCTCTCTGTAGACTCAATTCCCGTCAATTTCCTCCATCCCATTAAGGGAACACCTTTGGAGGGGGCAGACTACCTTACTCCTTTAAAATGCCTGAGAATATTAACTGCCATAAGGCTTTCAATTCCCGAAGCTGAAATAAGGGTCTGTGGTGGAAGGGAGAGGAACTTGAGGGAGCTCCAGCCCCTTTCCCTCTTTCCTGCAAACGCCCTAATGGTTGGGAACTACCTTACGACAAAGGGCAGAAGCCTGAGAGACGACTACCAGATGATAAAAGACCTTGGCTTTGAATCAAACCTAAAACTTCCTGATGGTTAATTTTTGTTCTATATTAAACCCTGCAGAATCGGGGCGTGGCGCAGCCTGGTCAGCGCGCTTGGTTCGGGACCAAGAGGTCGGGGGTTCAAATCCCCCCGCCCCGACCACTAATAATTTCCTCTATCTCCTCAGCTTTTTTCAGTGCAGCCTCAACAACTTCAGGAGAGAATAGTCTTCCAGCCTCACTCTTCAGATACTCAAAAACCTCTTTTAATGGGTACGGTTTTTTGTAGGGTCTTTTCGCAGTCATGGCCTCTATAACGTCTGCTACGGCCACTATCTTTGCAGGAAGTGGAATCTGGTTGCACTTAAGCCCGTAAGGATAACCACTGCCGTTGCACCTTTCGTGATGGTACAGAACAATAGGAATAATCTCA
Source organism: Thermovibrio sp. (assembly GCA_015488335.1). Lineage (GTDB taxonomy): Bacteria > Aquificota > Aquificia > Desulfurobacteriales > Desulfurobacteriaceae > Balnearium. The sequence continues at coordinate 13,929 of WFNZ01000035.1, read as the reverse complement.
GAAAAGGCTTTAATAGGTTTCAGTATTCTGTATCCCCATACCGGATGTTCCTTTACGATTTCGTACTCTTCCGGGGTTAACCTTTCCGGTTTGTTGAGTATGTCAGGTGGAATTCCTAACTTTCCTATGTCGTGGAGGAGAGCTCCTAACCTTATCTTCTCAACAGTCTCTTCGTCTAAATTCAGAGCTCTTGCAATTTCTACAGATATCTCTGCCACTTTTTCGCTGTGGTCTTTTGTCCATGGAGATGTTGCGTCAATTGCATTTGCTATGGCTTTAACGGTTCCAAAGAGAAGTTCCTCCCTCTCTCTTTTCTCCTGTAAAACTTTTAGAGCTCCCAATATGATGTTTCCCAGAGTTTTTAAGACTGTGTCGGGGATACTTTTTCCTGGGATTACGATACTAAAGTTAGAGGTAGTTAATATGCGTTCTCCTTTACAATCCTGTTTCTCTTTACATAGTTTTACCTCTTTTAGCTTAAAAACTGTTTTGATTAGTAAGGTAGTCTTCTTGAGAAATTCTTCTTCGTCATTAATGAGGGGAATCATATTAAGAATTTCTCCGGTAAATAGAAGGAGTTTATAGTCTATTTCCCTTTCTCTCTGGAGTTCTGTGTACATTTCAACTACTTCTGATACTATCTTCTTAATTTCAAAACTCCAGTTTTCATTTTTCAGTTTCTCTATTCCACCTTCTCTCCACCTGTCTATGGCTTCAACCACTTTAGAAACCGTGTTTTCCGCGTCTCTCATTACGATAAATATTGCAAGTTCTGAGAAAAGGAATAGGAATACTAAAAGGGAAATTAGAGTTTTTCTTACAGATTGGACCAAATCAACCAGATTCTCCGTTGAGAAAAATACTATAACTTTTATAGGGATACTTGTTTTGATGTTTTTCTCTACAGTATAGTAACACGGTTCTAAAAAATTATCTCTACACTGTTTCAAGTTTCCTATTAGTTTTATACTTATAAGGTCGCTTGAAAGCTCTTTTACCTCTACTCCGACTACATCTGGATCCCTATTTATAGTTTGATTTACCAGTGAATAGATTTCCGTATAGTTATAGTTTTTTATCAAAGACTGAATGTAAGAGGTTAGTAGTTCTGTCTCTGCTTCTGCTTTTTTTCTAAAGTTGTCTTCAAGGCTATCTTTTAACAGGTAAGAAGTTCCATAGTATGTGAGAAAAAAAGAAAATAGAAAGATAGCTATAGTATAGAGAAACAGCTTTCCAAATATAGTTTTAGGTTTTACTCTTTCTAACAGCACTCATTATCTCCACAAGTCTTGAACGGTGGACCTCTTCTCTCTTCATAAAAGAGTAGATAACATCTCTGTACTTCTTAGACTCTGGAAGGTCAAGTATCTGTGAGTAAAGCTTTATTGCCGCATTTTCTCCTTCAATATCTTCTTCTATAAGTTTTTTCAAACCCTTTCCTGTTTGGGGTGGCCAGATAGACACAGTGGGAGAAGCCCCTTCCTTTACAAGTATCTCTGTTAACTTTCTTGCATGGACTATCTCATCCTGCATGTTTCTCTCTAATATGCTTTTTATGTTGCTATCTGGGATAAGTCCACTGTGGTTTATATACTGAACGATGGCTCCGTATTCGTGGGATATTGCAAGGTTACATAGAGAGATAAACGGTTGACTAAACCTACTGTATGCTTCTTTTGGCTTCAACTGAACTACGAAGGGTGATAGAGCCCCGAAAACTAACTTTACGAAGTCTCTCCTCTTCACTTTTTCTCCTTAACTGAATAATGAATACCTATTCATTATTATTTTACCACTTACTGGGATTTTAAAGACTCCTAGATTTTGCTGATAGATTTTCCCAATAGGAGATATAATATAAATAGAACGGAATATTTGGAGAGACTTTGTTCCTGACAGAACCTGACGTTTATAGGCTCCTCGTCTCTTACGGTATATCTGTTCCTGATTACTCTCTCTTTAAAAGAGGGGAGCTCCCTTCCTGGAACACCTTTCCCGCCGTCGTTAAAGTGGTTTCAGGAAAAGTGATTCACAAAAGCAGTGCAGGTGGTGTTCTGTTTGTAAGCAGCCGGGAAGAACTAAAAAGGGCAGTCTCTGAGCTGGAACGGAAGTTCCCAGAGGTAGAAGAGTTCATCGTTGAAGAGAAGCTCTCCGGCATAGAGGCCTTTGTAGGTGTAAAGAGAGACCCGTCTTTCCTTCACGTTGTTGGAGCCGGAACCGGCGGAATTTTCGTGGAGCTCTTTAAAGACGTTGTTTTTATTCCGCTAAAGGCCAATAGAGAAGAGACTCTGGAGCAGATTAAAAAGACAGAGCTCTATAAACTGATTGAAGGGTTTAGAAACTTCAAAGGGAATACTGAACTCTTCCTTGATTTTATTGAAAAACTTAAAAAGCTTCTTTCTGAACACCCTGAAATTTACGAGCTTGATCTGAACCCAACCTTCATTACAGAAGAGTACGTCATTCCGGCAGACGGGAGAGCTCTCCTTAAGGAACCTGAAAGAAGAAGAAATTTTAAACCTCTTCCAGATAACCTGTTCAGGCCTGAAAGCGTTGCCGTTATCGGTGCTTCAACAAACCCGAAAAAGGTTGGCTACGCCCTTGTCAGGAACCTTGAGAGGTTTAAAGGGAAGGTCTTCCCCGTTAACCCGAAGTATGAGAGAGTTTTGGGTTTTAAGTGCTACCCTTCTGTTAAAGAGATTCCAGAACCTGTTGACTGCGCCCTTATAGCCGTTCCGGCAGAAGTTGTTCCCGCTGTTTTGAAGGAGTGCGGAGAGAAGGGAGTAAAGCTTGCCGTTGTTATCTCTGCAGGTTTTAGAGAGGCCGGAAGGGAGGAGCTTGAGAGGGAGGTCGTTGAAGTTGCAAAGGAGTTTGGAATCAGGGTTTTGGGCCCCAACACTTTAGGCTTTATGGTTCCGCCGTTAGGTTTGAACGCCTCTTTTTCAACAACCCTTCCGCCGGAAGGTGAAATCTCTTTCCTCTCACAGAGCGGAGCTCTCATAACAGCCGTTGTTGACGCAGCATCTAAAGAGAGTATCGGATTTTCTGAAGTTATAAGCCTTGGGAACCAGTCAGACATTGAGCTAACTGAGTGTTTTGAACTTGCCGTTAGGAGTTCTGATACAAAAGTTATCCTTTCCTATGTTGAGGGGTTGGAGCTCGGGTGGGAGCTCCTTGATTTTGTGGGCGAAAAACCTGCCGTTTTTATAAAGGCCGGAAGGTCTGAGGGTGGAAAGAGGGCTGCAGCATCCCACACAGGCTCACTTGCCGGGAACTATAAGGTCTTTAAGGATGCCGTTGAGTGTAGAGGGGGAATCGTCGTTGATTCCTTAGAGGAGGCCTTTGACGCCTGCCAGTTCCTAACTGCTTACGGAAGACTTGGGGGAAATAAGCTTTTGATAGTTACAAACGCCGGAGGGCCGGGGACTCTGGCTGCAGACTACGGAACCACCTTCGGACTTGAGCTTGTTTCCGTTAAGCCTGTTCTTGAGGAGCTCTCAAGAGTCCTTCCGCCAAACTGGAGTAGGATAAACCCCGTTGACCTGATAGGGGATGCCACTTCGGACCGCTACAGGGCAGCCTTTGAGATACTTGAGAAACTGAACTGGGACGTCTGCCTCGTAATCGTTACTCCACAGTCTATGACGGACGTTCCCGAAATTGCCCACGAGGTTGTGAAGCTTGCCGAGAGGAGCAGAAGGGCGGTTGTTGGCTGCTTTATGGGAGGACACTCAGTTTCAAAGGGAGTTGAGATTCTGAAAAGAGAGAAAATTCCTGTCTATCCAGACCCTTACAGGGCAGTTAACTCAATAAGGAGGGGAGTATGGAGCGTTCAGTCATCGTCGGAGGAGAAGCGGGAGAGGGAGTAAAGGAGGCGGGAAACCTTCTCTCCCGTGTTCTCGTCAGCATCGGCTACTCGGTCTTTACTTATCACGACTATCCGTCGCTGATAAGGGGAGGCCACAACTTTTCGTCTGTCAGATTCTCAAACGAGGAAGTTTACGCTCCCGTCAGGAAGGCTGACTACATTGTTGCTTTAGACGACAGGAGCGTTAGGCGCCACAGAAAAGATGCAAAGGAAGGAACAGTCTGGTTCTTAGATGAAAAGGTTAAGGAGGAGGTGGAGGGAACAGTAATCAGACTTCCCTTCAGAGAGAGGGCTAAGGGGGTTATGAGGAGCTCCGCTGTTTTAGGTGCCCTCTTAAAGGCATTCAGAATTCCAAAAGAGGAGGGTCTGTCTGTTCTTCAGAACCTTAAGAACTTTGAGGAGAACAGAGAGATTTTTGAGTTCTTTTACGATGTTTCACAGGAAGTAGAAGAAATTGTTGAGGTTGAGGGAATTAAGGGAGAGTACTTTTCAGGCAGTGAAGGTGTAGCCCTTGGGGCAGTTGACGGCGGTTTGGATATCTACATTGCTTACCCCATGACCCCTGCGTCTCCGGTTCTCCACTATTTGGCGGCCCACAAAGAGGAGTTCGGGATAAAGGTCGTTCAGCCTGAGAACGAAATTGGCGTTATAAACATGGTTCTTGGAGCGGCATACGCCGGAGGCAGAGCCATGACCGGGACTTCCGGCGGAGGATTTGCCCTTATGACGGAGACCCTTAGCCTTGCAGGAATGAGCGAGACACCGTCCGTTATCTACCTTGCTCAGAGGGGAGCTCCCTCAACAGGCGTTCCCACCTACACAGAGCAGGCAGACCTGCTCTTTTCACTCTTTGCCGGCCACGGAGACTTTCCCAGAATCGTTGTTGCCCCGTCAAACGCTCTGGAATGTTACCTCTTAACCCGCGAGGCCTTGAACCTTGCCTGGAAGTTCCAGGTTCCCGTAATAGTCCTTTCAAGCAAGAACGTTGCAGAGAGCTTCTTTACACAGCCCTTAGAGAGGGAGCGAGTTGTTGAGGAGCCCAAACTCTGGGACGGAAACGGTGAGTATAAGAGATACCGGATAACTGAAGACGGCATTTCTCCTTTAGCCTTTCCGGGAACTAAAGGGGCAGTTGTTAAAGCCACAAGCTACGAGCACGACGAGATGGGAATAACAACAGAGGAGCCAGAGCAGATAGTTGCAATGAAGAACAAGAGAGAGAGGAAGAGGGAGACCATAAGGAAGTTCTTTGAGGAGAGGGAAGATACGGTTTCTGTTGGAGGGGATACAAACTCTAAGCGGATTCTCCTCACCTGGGGAGAGAACTGGGGAGTCTGCTGTGAAATTGGAGAGGAGCTCGGCTACAAGGCTGTTAAGCCCAACTACATGGAACCTTTCCCCGCAAACAGGTTAAAGAAAGAAATTGAGGGGGCAGAAGAGGTTATTGTTGTGGAGCTCTCCCCCGCCGGGCAGTTTGAAAAGCTCTTAAACCTTTACGGGATAAAGCCTACAGGTAGGTTCAGGAAGTATGACACCCGTCCAATCTTTAAGGAAGACCTTTTAGAGTTCCTTTCAGGGAGGGAGAGATGAGCGGAGTAAACCTTAAAACCTACGCAGAGAACACCTGGTGCCCCGGGTGTGGAAACTTTGGAATACTCAGGGCTTTTGAGATGGCCGTTGAGGAGCTTTCCTCTGAAATTCCAATTGAGAACTTCGTTATAGCCTCTGGAATCGGTTGCCACGGGAAAATCGTTGACTACATCAACCTCAACAGCTTCTACTCCATCCACGGGAGGGCTTTAAACAACTTAGAAGGTATGAGGCTCATAAACGATAAACTGGTCTGCGTCGGTTTTGTTGGAGACGGAGACATCTATGCAGAGGGTATTTCACACCTCATCTTTGCTGCAAAGAGGAACGCGAATCTAACGGCAATTGTTCACGACAACCGATCATACAGCCTAACAACCGGCCAGTTTACCCCAACGAGTCCTTCACACTTTAAGGGAAAGTCAACTCCTGAGGGGCCGCCGGAAGACCCTATGAACCCGGTTCTCCTGATGCTCTCTGCCGGGGCAACCTTTGTTGCAAGGGGCTTTGCCGGAGACATTCCACACCTTAAGGAGCTCATAAAGGCGGCAATAAAGCATAAAGGCTTCTCTTTCATAGATGTTCTTCAGCCCTGCGTAACCTTCTACAACACCTTTGCCTACTACAGGAAACACTGCTATAAGTTAGAAGAGGCCGGCCACAATCCGACAGACTTTAACGCCGCCGTAGAGAGGGCAAGGGAGTGGGATTACTCGGCAGATACTGAGGATGCCAGAATACCCATAGGAATCTTCTACCAGGTAGAGAAACCAACCTACGAAGAGAGGGTTTGACACTTAACACCTGCTGGGCTATATTTCTTTCCTGCAAGTGGCGACGTGGCTCAGGTGGTTAGAGCGGGCGGCTCATACCCGCCAGGTCGGTGGTTCGACTCCACCCGTCGCCACCAATTTTCTTTTTTACCCGGCCTATGGAGAACGTTCAATTAAAAGTCAGGGAGGCAATCGCCAGGTTTTCCCTATTTCCCGAAAACTCTAAAATCCTCGTAGCCCTTTCAGGAGGCCCCGACTCAATTACCCTTCTTCACATTCTCCTCTCCCTCAAAAAAGAGATGAACCTTACCGTTGGGGCCGTTCACGTTAACCATATGCTTCGGGGAGAGGAGTCTGATAGAGATGAGGCCTTTGTAAGGGAGCTCTGCAGGAACTGGAACGTTCCACTCATCGTTAAAAGGGTTAATATTTCCGAGATTTCAGGAGGTAAGAACGTAGAAGCCGTTGCAAGAAGGGAGAGATACAGGCTTTTTAGAGAAGCTCTGAAAGAGTGGAATGGAGACTTTGTGGCCCTCGGCCATACAGCTTCAGACCTTACAGAGACAGTTCTTCTAAACCTTACAAAAGGTTCCGGAATTAAAGGATTGAGGGGATTTCTTCCAAAGAGAGAAGTTTTCGTCCGTCCCCTCTTCCTCGTTACAAGAAAAGAGGTTGAGGCCTACGTTGAGGAGAACAATCTGCCCTTCGTTGTTGACAGCTCAAACCTTAAGACCGACTACGACAGGAACCTTATAAGGCTTGAGGTTGTTCCCGTTCTAAAGAGGATAAACCCTTCTTTAGAGGAGGCAGTTCTCAGGGAAACGGCCCTTTTGAGAGAGCTTGAAGATTTTGTGGAAAGTCAGGTGGAACCAATTGTTTCAGAGTATCTTAAAGATGGTTCTTTCTGCATTCCTATAGAGGTTTTGAGGGAGCTCCACCCCTTTCTCCTCTCTGAAGTTCTGAGGAAGGCTTACAGAAGGGTTTCCGGTAAAGACCTTTCCTACAGAAGCGTTGAGGAACTGAAGGAGGCCGTTAAAAAGAGCGGGTTTAAGAGGTTCTCCTTCCACAGGGGAGTTGCTGTTTATAAAACTCAGGAAGTTCTCTGCATTGAGCCGGAGAGAAAGGAAAAGAAAAGGGGTTTTTACTACGAGGTGAAGGAGCTCCCTTTAACGGTTGAAACACCGCTCTATACCCTTAAATTTTCCGCTAACTCAGGCACTCCCGTTGTTCCCCTCTCTTCGTTTCGGAGTGCCGGTATAATTGTTCGGAGCAGGAAGCCGGGAGACAGGCTCAGGTTTAAGGGCTTTTCAAAGCCCCTCAAGAAGTTCCTCATAGAGAAGCGGTTTCCTGCCCACCTGAGAGACCTCATTCCGGTTGTTGAGTTCAACGGAGAGGTCGTTTTCATTCCGGAGCTCTACACCCGCAGAACGGGAACAGATGGAGATTTTGTCGGAGTTGAGCTTGAAAGAAAAGCTGAAAGTCCTGATAGAAGAGAGAGAGATAAGGAAGAGAGTTAAGGAGCTTGGAGAGGAGATACCTAAACACTTTTCAGGCAGTATAGTTGTTGTCTCCCTTCTTAAAGGGGCCTTTGTCTTTACTGCAGACCTCATCAGAGAGATGGAGGCTGAAACGGAAGTTGCCTTTATGAGGCTTAAAAGCTACAGAGGGAAAGAGAAAGGAGAGGTTGAGATAACCTACCGGCCGGAAGTGGACTTAACGGGAAGAGAAGTCCTCATAGTTGACGATATCTTTGATACAGGAGAGAGTTTGGAGGCTGCATACAGAGAAGTTTTAAAGATGGGAGCTTCAAAGGTGAAAACCTGTGTCCTCTTAGATAAGGAAGTCCCTAAAAGAGTAGAGATTCGCCCCGATTTCATCGGCTTTAAAATTCCTAACTGCTTTGTTGTTGGATACGGCTTAGATTTAAATGAGACATTTAGAGGTTTACCATTTATAGGATATTTTGAAGGAGCAGAGAATGGATAAGATGAAGGAGATTGGTAAGAATGTTGTCCTCTGGCTGGCCATAGCTCTAATGATTATTCTGGCATTTAACTTCTTTAACTCCGGCCAGCTTAAGTCCTCTCAGGAACCCTTCTCAACGTTTATTTCGCAGGTAGAGAAGGGAGAGGTTAAAAAAGTTGTAATTCAGGGACAGAAAGTTGTCGGAATCACAAAAGAGGGAGTTCCGTTTGAGACATACCTTCCCCCCGGCTACAACGACATCATAAAGAAGATGGCAGAGAAGGGAGTTGAGATTCAGGTTAAACCGGAAGAGGGAAGCCCCTGGTATATAACAGTCCTTGTTTCATGGCTTCCTATGATTTTCCTCATTCTCCTCTGGCTCAGCATGATGAGGCAGATGAGTGCTGGAAGCAACAAAGCCCTTTCCTTTGCAAAGAGTAGGGCTAAAGTGTTCATAGATAACAAGCCGAAAGTGACTTTTAAAGACGTTGCCGGAATAGACGAGGTTAAGGAGGAAGTTTCAGAAATCGTTGACTTTCTGAAAAACCCAAAGAAATACCAGCAGCTTGGTGGAAGAATTCCTAAAGGCGTTCTCCTTGCAGGGCCGCCGGGGACCGGTAAAACTCTTCTTGCGAAGGCCATAGCAGGTGAGGCAAACGTTCCGTTCCTCTCTGTCAGCGGTTCAGAGTTTGTTGAGATGTTTGTGGGTGTTGGTGCTTCAAGGGTTAGAGACCTCTTTGAACAGGCCAAGAAACACGCTCCCTGTATCGTTTTTATAGATGAGATAGACGCCGTTGGAAGGAGAAGAGGAGCGGGAATCAGCGGCGGCCACGACGAGAGGGAGCAGACGCTAAACCAGCTCCTTGTTGAGATGGACGGTTTTGAGAGCTCCGACGGAATCATCGTCATAGCCGCAACAAACAGGCCGGACATCTTAGACCCTGCCCTCTTAAGGCCTGGAAGGTTTGACAGACAGATACACGTTCCCCTTCCAGACGTTAAGGGAAGGCTTGAGATACTGAAAATCCACACGAGGAACAAGCCGCTGGCTGAAGACGTTGACCTTGAAGTTATAGCCCGCTCAACCCCCGGATTTTCAGGTGCCGACCTTGCAAACATCGTTAACGAGGCTGCCCTTATAGCCGCAAGGAAGAACCACGGAAAGATAACGATGGAGGACTTTGAAGAGGCTAAAGATAAGGTAACGATGGGTATTGAGAGGAAGAGTATGGTCCTCTCTGAACAGGAGAGGCTCACAACTGCATACCACGAGGCAGGCCACGCCCTTGTTGCCAAACTCCTCCCAAATGCCGATAAGGTCCACAAGGTTACAATAATCCCCCGGGGAAGGGCGTTGGGAATTACCCAGCAGCTTCCTGAAGAGGATAGATACACTTACACGAAAGAGTATCTCCTTGACAGGCTTGCTGTTCTCTTTGGTGGTAGGGTTGCCGAAGAGCTTGCCCTTGGAACTATCTCAACGGGGGCTGGAAACGATATAGAGAGGGCAACAGAGATTGCCCGTAAGATGGTTGCAGAGTGGGGAATGAGCGAAAAGATTGGGCCGATTGCCGTTAAGGTAAAGGAACAGTTTGGAGAACCTGTAGAACTTGTCAGCGAAGAGATGAGGAAGTTGATTGACAAAGAGGTAAAGAGGATAATTACCGATACGTATAAAAGGACAAAGGAGCTCCTCTCGGAGAACATGGACAAGCTTGAAAATCTCGCAAGGGCTCTACTTGAGAAGGAGACACTTACGGGAGAGGAGATAGATAAGGCTATAAACGGGGAGCTCCTTAAAGAGCCGCCGGAGGGAGGAGGTTCTGGAACTACCGGCGGAAATTCAAAAAAAGAGGAGAAAGAGAAAAAGTCCGATTCTGTAGAAGGTTTTGGATTCAATCCCCAGCTGGAGGCTTAAGAGTTGGCATTCGACAGGGAAAGGATAGAAAAAGCTGTTAGAGAAATTCTCATTGCCATCGGAGAAGACCCAGACAGAGAAGGATTAAGAGACACACCAAAAAGAATTGCAAAGATGTATGAGGAGGTTTTAGGGGGATACAACGATTCCCCAGAGAACCACCTCGTTCTCTTTACAGAGAAATACGATGAGATGATACTGGTTAAAGACATCCCTATCTACTCAATGTGTGAACACCACATGCTCCCCTTCTTTGGAAAAGCTCATGTGGCCTACATACCGGGAGACAATAAAGTTACAGGTCTTTCAAAACTTGCCCGTATTGTTGACGTCTACGCTAAAAGGCTTCAACTTCAGGAGAGGATGACAGAACAGATAGCCGATGCCATAATGGAGAAGCTGGGAGCCAAAGGTGTTATGGTTGTTATAGAAGCTCAGCACCTCTGTATGATAATGAGAGGAGTAAAAAAACCCGGCTCCTACACTGTTACCAGTTCTGTTAAAGGTGTAATGAGAAGAGAGCCCACAAGGATGGAAGCTCTCTTCCTCATAAAAGGAAGGTCATGAGAGGTTTAAGATATATCTCTATCTCTTTGGTAGTTCTCTCGTTGTCTTCCTGTGCATCATTTTGGGGAAGTGGTAAAAGAGAGAGTCGGAGACCTGAACCTCCTCCACCTCCCGTTAAACAAAAAGTAAGTAAGAAGGAGAAGGTAGAAGGCTACTATCAGTTAGGTATAGCATACCTTGAGCTTGGTGAAATTCCCCTCTCCCTCAACTACCTCTTTAAGGCTAAAAAACTCTCTCCAGACGACCCGAAAATATACAACGCAATAGGCCTTGCATTTATAAGAAGAGGAGACCTTAACAGGGCCGAGAAATACCTGAGGAGAGCTCTCTCCCTTAAGCCAAATTTTTCAGAAGCCTGGCTTAATATGGGAATACTCTATGAGGAGAAGGGGAATATAAAGAAAGCAAGAGAGTGTTACTATAAAGCCCTTTCAAATCCCCTTTATTTAACTCCAGAGGCAGCTTATTACAGATTAGCTCTTTTAGACGAAAAACAGGGAAACCTTGAAAAGGCGAAGAAAGAGCTGATTTTAGCTATAAGAAATAACAGTGACTACGTTCCTGCTTATTTAGAGCTTGCGAAACTTTTGAAAAAAGAGGGTTATACGGAAAAAGCAAAAGAAATCTACTACAGATTGATAGAGCTCTATCCGGATCTCCAACAACCTTACTGTGAACTTGGTAAAATTTACAGAGAAGAGGGAAATTTAAATAAAGCAGTTGAGCTATTAAGAAAGTGTATAGAAATAAAGCCCAATTCTCCTCTTGCGGCAAAGGCCAGAATGGAGATTGATGAGATAAATGAAGAGAGCAATTGATATTCTTATAGCTCTATTCTTAGTGATTGCACTCTTTTCTTTAGGTTATATCATCTATTACCGGTTAACTTTTGTTCCATCGGCTTCTTTTAAGGGGAAAATAAACACTACTGTAGCTGAAGAAAGTTCTGAAAATAGTACAAATTTAGACTCTGAAGAGAAAAAACAGGGAGAAATTCCGACTGAAGTTCTCTCTCAGGTAGAGAGTCTCTCTTCAGTAGTGACCTCTTATTTTGTGAAGGTGAAAAATGGACCTTTAGTTTATCCTTCACTTGTTTTTAAGATTGTTTCCAAAGGGAATGGATTAGAAGTTTACCTGTTAACTTTCTATCCTATGGAGTGGCCTTTTGTTAAAGTTTCACTCTCTGGTGAGAGTTTGGGAGCTCCCCAAAAAGTCTACCAGTGCCCTGGGAGTTTACTTCTGTTAGATTATAGTGTTAAGGGGGTTTTCCCTGTAGAGGTTGAGAAGGGAGAGATTGGTCAGTATGGAGTTCTTGTTACTTGGGCAGGAAATACTTTCTACGTAAAGCCTTTTGATAGAGCTAAGGGATGTAACAACAACGGTTTTGTCTTTAACCTTGCGGGAGATTTCTCTGGAGTCTGTTTCGGAGGGAGTTTTTACGGAGCAAGGGAACTTTACAGTTCCGTTCCGAATAGCTGTAAAATTATCTTTCAAGAGGAGGGGAAAAATGGCGATTTACAGAGCGAAAACCGATAGCTGGTACGTTGAGAGGATAACCTCTTTCCTTGCCGGCTTTTTCGTCTTTGGAAGCGTTCTCTTAGGACTTATAACGGGGAACAAATACTTCTTCTACTTCACCCTTTTTGTTGGCTTTATGTTGATGTTTTACGCAGTTACCGGTATATGTCCTTCATCAATCCTTATCCATAAGTTAGGCGTTCCTTCGCTCCTTGAAAGATACTGTAAAGAGGAAAAATAAATGAAAAAAGTTGTGGCTCTCTTTTTTCTCTTTACTACATCCTCTTTTGCTGCTTCCCCCTATGTTCCTCTTGAACGCTATCAGAGGGAGTATAGGCTTTTAGAAAGGGCAAAAGAGGTAGGACTTGTAAGGGAGCAGGATCTTACTTACAGACCTTTGACAGAAGAAGATTTCGCAAGGGCTATTGTTGAAATTTACAATAACAGGCAAATAGATCCTTCACTTGCGAAAAGGATATTTGATGAACTCTATCCGGAGTTTAAACCTGTTGTTGATTCACTTTTACGATCAGAAGATATCAACTACATCAAACCTTTAAATGACTTTTCCTTTGAGTTTTATGGTCTATCTGGTGCTCAACACTACAAACTCCCTTATGCCGAAGGGTTTAGGATTGATGAAGGATTAAACGGAAGGTTCCGATTTTCTTCATCTGCAAAGTGGGACGGGTTTGTTTTCTATTTAGAACCAGAAGTTAGAAATACAACTGTAAGGCTTAATAGAGGTTATCTCCTCTTTGAGAAGAAAAACGTTAGAGTCTCTTTTGGAAAGTCAAGCGTTGTCTGGGGAGCTCCCCCAAACGGCGGTCTCCTCTTTACAGACAACATCAGACCGTGGCTCATGTTCAAAGTGGAAAATCCCCGATTTGAAAAGTTTCCCTGGTTTTTAAAACCGCTGGGTGACTGGAAAATTTCAACTTTTGTCTCCCAGCTTGAGAAAGAAAGACCCCGCTCTTACGCCCACGTAATTGGAATGAGGTTTACCTGGCGTCCGTTCGGGATTGATAATCTGGAGCTTTCAGCCTCAAGGGCGATCCAGTTTGGCGGTTCAGGTAGGCCTAACTACCACTCTCTCCACGATTACTGGAACGTTTTTACCGCTAAGCAGGAGAACGAACCCGGTTCAAGGTATGACAACAACCAGCTTATGAGCTACGAAATTGTTTACTATATGAACTGGCTTAACAGGTATAAGTTCCAGCCCTTTAAAGGTGGGAAGTTTTACTTTATTTACGGCGGAGACGACGCCGTTAAACCCAGAGGTCCCGGTGGATTCCCTCTTCCCCTTGCCTCAGGCCACATTGCCGGTCTTTCTCTTACAACCGGTTACACCGATTTCAACGTTCAGTATACTGAAACAACTGACTCAGTTGCTTACTGGTATACACACCACAACTACCCTGCTGGATTTACCTACCACGGTTTTGTTATTGGCTCTGCTTTAGGGGGAGATTCAAAGGAGATCAGGTTTTCCCTTGAGCACGATTTCCACTTTGGGAATGCAGAACTCTCTTACTCCTACCAGAGGCACGGAGTTTACCACGCCGTTTCGGAAGAGAAAGTCCATTCCTATACGTTAAAACTTGACAGAAAACTTAATCTGGCACAACTTTTTCCACTGAAAGTTTTCTCTTCAAGGTTGTACTTTAGCCTTTCTTACAACAGAGTTGATAACTACCTCAATAGGCCCGGAGAGGATAAGGATTACG
>WFNZ01000034.1 GCA_015488335.1 Thermovibrio sp. | reverse complement strand
GAAGAGGTCTGGCGGGCAGCCTTTGGAAACGAGTTATTAGAGGAGGTAAAGCAAAAAGGCCTCTTTGAGAGAATCCTGAGGAAGGAGGTAACAGAGGGAGACGAACTTGAGATTAAGGAGATTCTCCTTGAGACCACAAATCCCGAGGAGCTCCCCACGGCCGTCATAGCTGTAAACCAGCACTCAATAAGCCACACACTTTTTAGAAAGCTCTGCACAGAGTTCCTCTCAATCCGTTTCGCCAGCATGCCCCTCTTTGAGCCCTTCATGTTCTACACGTCACTCCAGGCCAACTGGAACTTAGTTGCAAGGCGTTCAAGAAAAGTTGCCTCACTTCTAACAGACGCAGAAGAGGTAAAAATTACCTGTCCGTTGGGAACAGACATAACTTTCTCCGTTGAGGGAAGAACCGGCCTTGCAGATACGGGAAAGCTCTGCTCCCCTGGAGATTTTGGGAACCTTCCTGCAGGCGAGGCCTTCATAGCTCCCGTTGAGGGGACGGCAAACGGTAAGTTCATAACCCGCTACGCGCCAGATAGGAAACTCAAAGAGCCTGTAGTTATGGAAGTTGAAAACGGTCTGGTTAAAACCGTAAGTGGAGAGCCGGAATTTTCAGAGTTCCTGAACCGATTGATTCACAAAGAGAAAAACGCCGGAAACGTAGCAGAGTTTGGAGTTGGAACAAACGAGAGGGCAGAGCGTTTTGACAACATATTAGAAGCCGAGAAGATACTTGGAACCTGCCATATAGCTATGGGAGATAACAGTTCTTTTGGCGGAAAGGTGAGGGCAAACGTCCACATAGACCTGCTGATAGAGAGACCAACTGTAATCCTGAAAGCAGGAGACAGAGAGATTAAGCTGATGGAAGAGGGGGAGCTCCTTGTTAAGTAGTTGCGACTGGGAAGTGAAGTGGGGAGCTCCTCATAATTACTTACCATCAGAGCTTTAAAATACAGAACTATTTTAGAAGTCTTCGTTAGTATTTCCTAACTCTGCAGCGGAACTACTTTTTACCCGACTTGCCACCTACAGATAAAAAACCCAGGATAGGGAATAAACCCCTATCCTGGAGGGCAGAAATGAACAACGAAGTCGTTACAATCTACTGTATAGTAGATGATATCCTAAAAGCTATGAACTTCAGAGATGACCCCCAAGCTAAAATGTCCTCAAGCGAAGTCCTAACTACAGCTATCATCGCTTGCCTGTTTTTCGGAGGTAACTTTAGAAAAGCTCTCAAATTGATGGGTCTGTTCTGCAGCTACGTACTGAGTGAAAGCAGATTCCTGAGACGACTTAAAAGGCTTAATCAGAAATTAGAGACCATTTTTGAAGTAACTGTTATGCTTTTTAAATCCATTCTATCGGAAACCGTTGAGAGCTATGCAATAGATACTTTTCCTATTGAGGTTTGTGAAAACATAAGAGCCAATAGATGTAAAGTAGCTTCAGGAAAGGAATTCAGAGGTTATGTAGCCTCAAAAAGGATTTACTATCATGGCGTTAAGCTTCATATAGTTGCTTCCGACAAAGGTTACATAAGAGAGTTTTTGATAACTCCTGGAAGCGTTCACGATGTATGGGGATTGTATGAGCTTCCACTCAATTTGGGTTCTAACAGTGTTCTTTATGCTGATAAAGGCTATACCGATTACGAAGCAGAGGATTTGCTTAAGGAGTTTGAAGGAATTTCGCTGATGCCTATTAGGAGGAAGAACTCAAAGAGGTTTAATGCCTTGCAGCAATTTATTGCCAAAGTGGAGAGGAGGTTTATTGAAACTGTAGGCTCTTGTTTAAAAGCTTTATTCCCAAAAAGGATTCATGCTGTTACTCTTGAAGGGTTTGTTATGAAGCTTAAGCTATTTATCTTGAGTTTTAATATTCAACAGCTTCTGAAGGTAGCAAGTTGAGTTACTTTTTCTTTAATCTTCCTTAATCATCTGTCCCTCAAAGGCTTAAATCATATTCATTAGATATTCATAAAAAACTTATACTTCCGCCGCTGCACTTGACCATCTCTTCGCCATCCTATATACTTGAAGTTAGGCATTGTAGCTCTTTAACTATTAGAATAAGCTAAATCTGCTGTTTTATCTGAACTAGTGGGATTTAAACGGGTTATTACGTCTTTAAGGTCTTCAGGTATTGCCGGTTTTATCTGAACTAGTGGGATTTAAACTTTCTTTAAGGTCGTTAACTGCATCTTGCTCTGTGTAGTTTTATCTGAACTAGTGGGATTTAAACTCCTGCTAAGGAGAGTCGTTTAAGTAGCTTATGAAGTTTTATCTGAACTAGTGGGATTTAAACTACTTCAACCTTCTGCCCTTCGTATTCCTCAAGCTCGTTTTATCTGAACTAGTGGGATTTAATGTTGTTCCATAGAAGTTCCATTTCTTCCTCTGTATGTTCTGAGGTTATTGTAATTCTTAACCTGCTCTGTTTGACTGTTGGTGGTCTTATGGCCGGAACAAAAAAGCCTTTCTGATAAAGTTTTTGAGAAAGTTTAACTGCCTCTTCTGGTGTTTTAACTAATAGAGGAAATATTGCTGATTGGCTGTTTATTTCAGTTAAATTTTTGAAAAACTGAATATTTTTCTGAAGTTTTCTCATTCTTTCAGGGACTTTTTTTAAGTTCTTGAGTGTTTGGCAGGCTATTGCTGGCGGTAGAGCGGTTGTAAAAATAAAAGTTCTGCACTTGTTTATTAGATATTCTCTTAACAATTTGGAACCGCACACAAAAGCTCCGAAAGTTCCGAGAGCTTTTCCAAGAGTTCCTATTATTATTGTTTTTTCGTCCGGTTCTAAGTCAAAAAGGTCTAAAGTAGACCAACCAACAACACCGGTTCCGTGGGCATCATCTAAAATTAAGACAGCATCGTATTCGTTCTTCAGTTTAAATAGTTCTTTTAGTGGTGCAATATCTCCATCCATACTGAAAACTGTATCTGTTACTATAAAACATCTCCGGTATTTTTTTCTTACTTTTGAGAGTATTAGTTCTAAAGTTTCTACGTTGCAGTGGGGATAAACTATTTTTTTTGCTTTTGATAGTCTGCAACCATCAATTAAAGAGGCGTGGTTGAGCTCGTCTGAGAGAATTAAGTCTCCCTCTTTTGCAAGGATTGAAATAACTCCAACGTTTGCCATGTAACCTGATGAGAAGAGGAGGGAGCTCTCTGTCTTTTTGATCTCGGCCAGCTTTTCCTCAAGTTCTTCGTGAATTTCAAAATTTCCACACACAAGCCTTGAAGCTCCACTTCCTGTTCCCCACTTCTCAAAGCATTCTTTTGAACAGTTTTGTGCAAGTCCCAAGTAGTCGTTTGATGAGAAGTTAATTAATTCCTTGCCGTTTATAACGATTTTCTTCCCTTGAGGAGTAGATAGGGTGCGGAGCTCCCTGTAAAGTCCTTTATCTTTTAACTCCTTTATCTCTTCTTTGAGCCATTCCATTACTGGTTTATGCCGTATTTGTTGAGTTTTCTGTAGAGGTTTGAGATATCTATTTCCATAAAATTGGCACTTTTTTTTAGGTCTCCGTTGAATTTTTTGAGAACGCTCAATATATAATCTTTTTCAAAAGCCTCTTTTGCCTGTCTTAGAGGAAGATCGCTATAGTCACAGATTTTCTCCGGGCTTTCCCGTCGGTTTTTTACGGCTTCGTTGATTGTGGAGAGGAGTTTTTCGTACTTTATCGGTTTTTCAATGAAATCAAATGCCTTTAATTTCATAGTTTTTACAGCAGTTTCTACTGTTCCATGGCCTGAAACGATGATAACAGGAATTTTCTCTGTCAATCCTTCCTTGTTTAGCTTTTCTAACACCTCCATTCCTGAAGTTCCTGGTAAAAAGAGATCCAAAATTATCAGGTCTGGTTTTATCTCTTTTATCCTTTGATAAACCCTTGAACCCACTTCTTCGGTAAACACCTGATATCCTTCGTCTTCAAGTATCTCTTTTAGGGTTTCCCTTATGGTTCTTTCATCGTCTACAACTAAGATTTTCATCGTTCATCCTTTGGTTTTAGTT
>WFNZ01000033.1 GCA_015488335.1 Thermovibrio sp. | reverse complement strand
GTGATATATCAAATCTTAAAAGCTTAATGGAGGAAATAGATGCAGTATAAAGAATCACTAAATGAAGATCTGTTAAAACTTTTAGATGATATATCAGCTTACAGAGACATTAATAACGATTTCCCTGAAAGAAATTTTGAGAAAGAACTCGCAGAACTTGAAGAATTAGCTCTAAAACTTTTTAAGCTTAAACTGAGCAAATATGAAGGATTCTCCAAAGTAAAAGTAGCAGTAATAGGTAACTTTTCAAGCGGAAAATCATCTTTTATAAACTCTCTATTAGGAGCTGATATATGTCCTGTAAAAGTAAATCCTACAACTTCAGCAGTTACTAAGTTTATATATGGAGATATTGAAGAAATATTTCAAATAGATAAAAATGGCAATAAGAAAAAAATTGATAAAGAACAGTATCTTAATCTCTGTCAACATAACGTTAAGACTATGGAAAAAACCAAAGGTTTCTTTTTTGAATATAGATATCCATCTCCTATTTTAAAGAATATAGAACTTTACGACACTCCAGGGTTTGAGAATAAAGAGAACCCTCAGGATGAGCAGATAACAAGAGAAATAGCTACTAATCAAGCTGACATTATCCTTTTTGTTCAGGATATTCAAAAGGGAACTCTTGAGGAAAGAACTATTAACAAAATTAAAAAAATCAAGGAAACATCTCCTGCTAAGGAGTGGTACCTTATATTTAACAAGGCAGATACAAAACCAAAAAGAGAACTTCAAGAAATAAAAGAAAACTTTGAAAATTCAGAAATAAGGAAGTTTTTTAGTAGTGTTCACTTCTACTCAGCCAAAAAAGTTATTGAAGCTATAAAACTTAGTGATGAGGGAGATTTTGAAGAACTTAAAAAGTGGCTTAAATCTGTAAGAGAAGGAAAATATGAGGTTATCTTAACCAAAAAGTTAGATGATAGCCCAAGTTCCCAAAAAAGAGGACACATTAAGAAAAAAATCAAAAAAAGGCATCTTATTGAGATTTATATACATAAAAATTGTGAATGTAAAAGTTTTAAAGATCTTTTACTAAAAATTCTAAACAGTTCCAAATCTTCAAACAACAAACCTGATTTAGAAAGTCGGGCTTTCAGAATAACTTTTTCAGATCTAAATATTAATCCTGCTTTCTTAGAAGAGAGAGAAAAACTAATATCCATATTTAATAACATCTCTTCCCAGAAAGACAAATTTATCAACGAAGAAATACAAAAACTTACCGAAATCTACAGTAAGAAAAAGAAAGAATTATTAAAGTTAATTGAAAGTAAAACAAATTTAGAACTTCTACGTCCTGAAGTTAGAAATCTTGACAGGATATTAGATGTCTTTAAAGAAGAATTTAAATTTAAAGTCCCTAAGTATGCGGAAAATTCGATTAACATATTTATTAGAATCACGCAGGGAATACTAGCAGATTACTTAGATAACTTCAATATAACAAAGGAAATTAAAAATCAAATCATAAAATCTTATGAAGAAAGTCTCAAGAAATTTATATCCAATCTTGATGAGCAGGGAGATACTATTCCAGCAGAATACAAACAGACTACACTGTCTGCATTCTCAAAAGTAATTTTACTTAACATAGTAGAGAATCTTATTGAACAGAAGAAAAAACAAGCCGAAGCGGAAGTAAATGAAATTAGAGAAAAAATTAAAAAGGTTATGCAAGGTCAACCTGAAAAGCTAACAAAACTTCACAGCAAATCAGCAACAGCTTAGCTTTTTTTCGGCACCCAGACTAAGGCGTCTAAGTGGATGGGTGGGATGCCGAGGCGATCGGAGAGCTCCCGCCATTCCTTAACAGTCGGCAGGAGTTTTTTGAGACGGGAGTCTAAAGGAATCTCTATCTCCTCAAGGCCTTCGGGGTCTTTTCCGAAAACTATCCTGTAGCCGTACATGAACATTTTGGCCGCGAAAACTACGGTTTTGGCGTCTTTTCTCTGGTTGAGGCAAGCAGAGAGCTCCTCAACGAGAATCTTCAGGTTCTTTCCTATTTCCTCAACTGTGCGTTTCTTAAAAAGGCTCTCAACACACTTTTTAACTTTCTCAAACCGCTTCAGTTTTGCATTTAGAAAACGCCTGTTGAACTTTTCTAAAAACTCCGGGAAGGCGTCAACTTCCGGTTTTTCCGAGAAAAACTCTGAGAACTTCTCCCAGTAGTCCTCTCCCTTCATCTGGAGCTGGTATGAGAGAAGGGCATTTATAACTGTTATTTTCAGGAATAGTTCAGGATTTTTTATTTTTTCGTAAAGTCTCTGTAGAGCTTTAAACTGTCTGTCCTGCTCTTCAACTCTTATGGCGTCTTCAACGGTGAGGCCAGAGAGTTTCCGGTAGAGCTCCTCTACCCTACTACTGCCAGACATCTCCCTCTGCTACCTTTTCCCCTTCAGGAAGGTGCTTAACGTAGTCTTTAACTTCTCTGACCTTTTTCTGAAGGAGCTTCTTCATTCCAAAGTAAGAGAGAACGGAAAAGATGGAACCTAAAATAACTCCACCGATAAACATGGGAATGAGTATCTCTTTGCCGGAGTTGAGGAGAGCTCCGAAGGAGCTAAAGTCTATGTGCGGAACGCAGGCGTGTTTTCTGAGAACGAAACAGCCGACATAGTAGTCAAGTATAAGTATGGGAATTGTTGTCCAGGGGTTTGTTACGTGGGTTCCAACTGCGGCGGCTACTTTGTTTGCACGGGTAAAGAGGGCTATCGTTACGGCAGTTATAACCTGAAATCCAATAATGGGAAGAAAGCCGATGAAAACACCTAAAGCAAGCCCTCTTGCCAGCTTGTCGGGGCTTTCGCGGAGCTCCGTCAGCTTCTTCAAGTAAAACCTAAAAGAGAGAGCTTTTTTAAGTTTTTCTCCCATGGTAAATCTTATTCTATATTATCAGAATTTAAACATCAAGAGTTTAGACAACATACTGCTAATATTCAAAAGTCTTTTTCCGGTTGAAACTCCTGTTGTTCAGTGATAAATTTGCCTCTGCAATCTGAAGCAGGAGGTCTGAAATGGCAAAGTGTGCAATATGCGGAAAGACAACAATCTTCGTTAACAACGTGAGTCACTCCCACAGGGTTACAAGCAAGAAGCAGAAGGCTAACCTTCAGAAAGTTAGAGCTATTGTAAACGGAGAGAAGAAGAGAATCTGGGTCTGCACTAAGTGCCTGAAGGCCGGAAAAGTTCAGAAGGCCATATAAGTAAGTTGGAAAAGCGGCGGGGAGCTCCCTCTATTTTTCAGCTCTCCAAGACCTTCCTGATAATGGGGCTAACTGCTTACGGCCCCGTTGTTCTTCAGGAACTAAAACGGCTCATAGTCAACAAAAATTGGCTTTCCCAGAAAGAGTTTGAAGAAGGCCTCGGAATGGTTCAGCTCTACCCGGGGCCTGTTATGTTTAACTTAGCAACCTACGTGGCATATAAAATCAAAGGCTTCTCAGGAGCTCTTACAACAATCTTTTTTATTATTCCCTCATACTTTTTAGTGCTTTTTCTCTCCTGAGATATACTTTAACTACGGCTCTATTCGGTGGATACACCCTCTATTTACCACACTTGATGCAATAGTATTGGGAATAATTCTCCACGTATCTGTTAACTTCTACCAGAAATACGCCAATACCAAAAGCGAAGATGTTATCGCAGGGCTTTCATTCCTCCTTATACTCTATAAATTCAACGCCTTTTTAATAACTGCCATATCTATAATCCTTGGAATAGTTCTATTTAAAGGCAAAGTAGAAGCAAAATATTTAGAAGAAAACGAAAACAAAAAGAAGGAAAATCTGCTGATAGCCTTAACAGTAAGCGGCATCGTTTTCCTTCTGTTAATTCTTTTCGGATTATTCCAGAAGGGCCCACTTGGAGAGCTGACTCTATCAATGACGAAGGTTGGCTCAATTGCCTTCGGGAACGGTATGACAATAATGCCGTTTCTTCAGCAGGAAGCCGTTACAAACCACAGGTGGCTGACCCTGAAAGAGTTTGCCGACGGTATAGCTTTAAGTCAGATTACCCCAGGACCCATCCTGATAACTGCTACATTTATAGGCTACAAGGTAGCGGGGCTGGCCGGAAGTGCTCTGGCAACGGCAGGCATCTTCTATCCCTCTTTCTTTTACACCCTTATAATGACAGAAGTCTACGACAGGATAAAGCACAACAGGTTTGTTATGCCGGCACTTAAGGGTTTACTTTCAGCCTTTACTGGAATGCTGTTCTTCGTAGCGCTCAGCATAGGGAAAGTAAGCCTGACAGGTAAGGAGAACTTTATCTGGGCTGTGGCCTCTTTTATTGCTGTAAGGTACTTCAAGTGGAGCGTTTTAAAAATATTCGTTTTGGGCCTCTTAACTGCAGCCACTATCCTTTTAGCGAAGTCAGTATTCCTGAAAGCTCTTTAGTGATACGGGCCACGCTGGTTCCCTCTATATCCGGGGAGAAAAACCTAATAAAACCGAACCTGTCTATTACAACAACGGAAGGAACTTTTAGGTTTTTCAACCTGTTTTTAAACTGGTAGAAAAGGTAGCTGTCTGCAGTTACAACCACTTTTCTTAAGCCCATTAGTTTTTTAAAAGTGTCTACAGATGAGAAATCTGCATCGTTTACGCTAACAACTATAAAAACGGTCTTCTTATCTCTCTGTCTTTCTAATCGGGAAACGAGCTTTTCTGTAAAAGGAGAGAAGAAAGAGTTAACGAAGAAAATTACAACGTTTTTCCCTTCAAGGTCTCTCTTTGTCAGTTTTCCTCTTTTAGTTGGAACAGAGAAAGAGGGAGCAAGAACTTTCTGAACTTCAACCGAATAGGGCTTCGGTTTTACCTTTGTTCCCTTAAGTTTTGGAACTGGAACGTTGCGGGGCATCTGCCGGTGCCTGGGTAAAGGTTTTTTGGGAAGGAGAATATACCAATCTGCAAGGGCTTCCGGCGAAAGAATGAGAGTTAACATAAGAACGGAGATAAATTTCTTCAAGACAGCCACTCCTTTAAAAGTACTTCCGGGTTTTCACTCCTCATTAAGGTTTCACCTATTAGAAAGGCGTCAACGCCGGCCTCTCTCAGCATGATTAAATCATCTTTTCCTTTTATACCGCTCTCCGAAACTGCAAGTTTTCCTTCAGATTTTATTAACGGAAGAAGTTTTAGTGTTGTTGAGAGGGAAACGGTGAAGGTTTTGAGGTCTCTGTTGTTTACACCGATTATCTCGGCTCCGGCTTTGAGAGCTCTCTCCACCTCCTCCTCTGTATGAGTTTCAACCAGAGGCTCCATTCCAAGCTCTCTTCCAAGGTCTATGAAGTCTTTAAGCTCTGAGTCTGAAAGGATTGTAACTATCAGAAGGTATGAAGAAGCCCCAAGGGCTTTTGCTCCGTATATCTGGAACTCGTCTACTATGAAGTCCTTTCTGAGAACCGGAAGTTTTACGGCCTCTGCAACCTGCCTCAGGTAGAAGGGGGAACCCTGAAAGAACTTCTCGTCTGTAAGAACGGAGATGGCCTTTGCTCCTCCCCTCTCGTAGGCCTTTGCTATCTCCACAGGGTCAAAGTCTTCCCTTATTATCCCTTTAGACGGAGAGGCCTTTTTGACCTCAGCGATGATGTTTATGCCCTCCCCTGAAAGGGCCTCCTTGAGGTTATAGGGAACCTTTAGCCTCTCTGCCTCTTCCCTTAAAACGGAAAGGTTGAACTTCTGCTTTTTCTCGGAGAGCTCTCTCTTCTTGTGCTCAACTATTTTCCTTAGAATGTCCATCGGGCTTCCTCTTTTTCAGCTTCTCTTTTACAGATTCAGCTTTTCCAACGTAGTTTACCTGCTTTGCCCTGGCAATTGCCAGGGTGTTCTCCGGAACGTCTTTTGTAATCACTGAACCAGCGGCAGTTATTGAGTTATCTCCAACCTTTACAGGGGCAACAAAGAGGGTGTTGCTCCCCACAAATACATTTTTACCTATGTCTGTGAACCACTTGTTGAAGCCGTCGTAGTTGCAGGTTATCGTTCCGGCGCCGATGTTTGTGTTCTCTCCTACCCTGCAGTCTCCAAGGTATGTAAGGTGGTTGGCCTTTGCTCCCTTTTCAAGGTGGGCTTTTTTTGTCTCTACGAAGGTTCCGACCTTTGCCCCCTCCTCAAGAACTGTTCCCGGCCTCAGCTTTGCAAAGGGACCTGCAGAGGAGCCGGATTTTAGGAAAGCTCCCCTAATCCAGCAGTGGCTCTTAACAACAGCTCCGTCTTCTATTTCAGAATCTCCAATATCTGAGAAAGGACCGATATAACAGCCCTCTCCTATTTTTGTTTTTCCTCTCAGGTAAACGGGGCCGCAGATTTCTGTATCCTTTCCAACTTTTACTTCAGGCTCTATGTAAACAGAATCGGGGTTGTGGACTGTTATGCCGGAGAGCTGGAGCTCCCTCACAATCCTGTCCCTCAAAACCCTCTCTGCCACAGAGAGCTCGTAGCGGTTGTTTACACCCATAACAGATGAGAAATCTAAAGCCTCAACGGGGACAACAGAGTAGCCCTTTTCCTTGAAAACCTTTAGAACGTCCGGCAGGTAGTACTCGCCCTGGGCGTTATCGTTGTCTATCTCACCAAGGGCTTCAAGGAGCTTTTCAGGGTCAAAGGCGTAAATTCCCGTGTTAACTTCATCTATCTTCTTCTCATCAGGGGTTGCGTCTTTCTCCTCAACGATGTAGAGAACCTCGTTTCCGTCGCGGACGACCCTTCCGTAGCCGGTGGGGTCGGGAGCTCTCGCCGTCAGAACAACCATATCGCCGGGAGTTTCAGAAAGCCTTCTAATATCTTCGCTGTCAACAAGAGGAGTATCGCCGTTTAGAACAACAACTTTTCCACCGTATTTCTCTATGAAAGGAGCTGCGCACTTTACGGCGTGGCCAGTCCCAAGCTGCTCTTCCTGAACGGCAACTTTTACGTCTGGAAACTCACTTTTTAAGAACTCCTCAACAAGCTCTTTTTTATGGCCGACAACAACGATGACCTCCTCAGCTCCAGCCTCCTTTGCAGCCTTTACAACATACCAGAGCATCGGCTTTCCAAGGAGTTTATGGAGAACTTTAGGAAGGTCTGACTTAAACCTCGTTCCTTTTCCTGCCGCCAGAACAACTACCTTAAACCCCATTTTTCCCCCTAAACTTTATTTCTGAAAACAGAATTAGTATCGTTTAAGTAATCTCTTAAAATTTTGGAGTGGTCAAAGACCAGCTTCTCCATTGGAATTTCACCATACTTAAATACCCTGGCCACTTTAGCGTCGTCTGAACCCTTTGGCTCCCCTCTGGCAACGCACTCAAAAACGACAGAGACAGTATGAAACCTCGGGTCTCTGTTTGGGTCTGAGTAAACTCTGAACTGCCTTAAAACGACTACGTCTAAACCTGTTTCTTCTTTCATCTCCCTTATGACGGCCTCTTCAACGGTCTCTCCTACTTCAACAAAACCGCCGGGAAGGGCAAAACCAATGGGCGGGTATTTACGCTCTATAAGAACAATCCCAACAAACTCTCCCTTTTCGTTCTGAACGTTTATGATTCCATCAACGGTTAGATAAGGAGTTTCCGGCTTAAAGGCCATTGCTATCCCCCAAAATCTCCGGTTATGAACTTCTCAAAGAGGCTCTTTTTCCTCTTCTTCTCGTACTCTTTCCTCAGGTCAAACCCTTTCCCCTTGGCATCAACTAAAACGGCACTCACGCTGCCTATGGCAACCTCTGCAACGATTTTAAGGGGAAGGTGTCTCTTATCTGCAGAGAACCAGAATACAACCTTACCTTTCCTGTGGAAAGCTCCCTCTGGAGAGAGGTTGTTTGATGGGACAACCTCAAAAGCCTCAATCTCTCCAAAGAGGGTGTCTATCTTTCTCTTATCAACAACTTTAAAGCTTACATTTTGGAACTTTCCGCCGGCAAAGAGGGGGAAAACCGTCTCTTTTCCAACCTCAAATATCCCGTAACGGCGGAAGAAGTAGACGGCCGTTGCTATGTCTTCAAAGGGAATGAAGGGAATTTTTATGTATTTAATCTGAACTTTTTTGCTGTCTGGATGGATTTTCTCGTATTTAACTACTCTCTTTTTCAGGTCGTAGGTGTAAACCTTTTCCCGTTTGTAGTGTCCCTCGTACTGGAAAAGGTAGGTCTTCTCGGGGCAGAGGGTTTTTTCATTCCAGATTGAGTATCCCTCGTCAGATATCTTCCTGAACCAGGAAGCAACGCCGGCTGTTGATACCTTTCCCCAGAGTTTAAGCCTGTTTTTATCAATTCTTAAAACTTTTGACTTTGAATCGGCAACGTGAAATACAGTCCAGTAGAGGCGGAACTTCATTTCCTCGCCGGCAAAGTCGTAGTCTGAAGGCTTTTTAGATATAACGAGTTTCGGTCTGTAGCCGGCAAAGGAGTTAGTAGATAAACATAGCGTCGCCGTAACTGTAAAAGCGATAACCTTTTTCAACAGCTTCCCTGTAAGCATTCAGAACTCTCTCCTTTCCTGCAAAGGCGCTGACAAGCATTAAAAGTGTTGAACGGGGAAGGTGGAAGTTTGTAATGAGGGCGTCAACGACCTTAAACCGGTAACCTGGGTAGATAAAGAGGTTCGTCCTGCCCTCTCCTGGCTCAACGGTCCCGTCATCTTTTCCTGCACTTTCAAGTGTCCTCACAACTGTAGTTCCAACGGCTACTACTCTACCTCCCCGTTTTCTGGCCTCTTCTATGGCCTCAGCAGTCTCCTCAGGAATAGAATAGGTCTCGTAATCCATTTTGTGGTCTTCAACGTTCTCTACTTTAACGGGCTTAAAGGTTCCTGGGCCAACGTGGAGCGTAACCGGTTTTATTATAATGCCCTTATCCTTTAGTTTCTGAAGGAGTTCCTCAGTAAAGTGCAATCCTGCAGTTGGAGCGGCAACTGCCCCCTCTTTCCTTGCAAAAACTGTCTGGTACTTCTCCCTGTCTTCAGGCCTCTCCTCCCTCTCTATGTAGGGTGGAAGTGGAACGTGGCCGATTTCTGAGAGCTTTTCCATAAATGTTTTATCTCCAGTCAGGTTGAACTTTAAAAGCCTTTTGCCCTCTCCGGAATAGCCGAGGACTTCGGCAGAGAGCTCCCCGTCAAAAATTACCCTCTTTCCCTCTTTCAGCTTCCTTGCAGGCTTTGCCATAACCTCCCAAACATTCGGCTCAACCTGGCGGACGAGGAGAACTTCCACCTTTCCGCCGGTTTCAAGTTTTCCAAAGAGCCTTGCAGGGATTACTTTCGTGTCGTTTATTACAAGTAGATCTCCCGGGTTCAGGTAGTTAACTATGTCTCTGAAAACTCTGTGCTCTATCTCTCCTGTCTTCCTGTTCAGAACCAAGAGCCTTGCGGAGTCCCTCGGCTCAACGGGAAACTTGGCTATAAGCTCTTTTGGAAGGTGGTAGTCAAACTCGCTCACTTTCATGGGAGCTCCCCTTTAGTAGATATCGTGGCTTCCAACGTCAATCAGAACAATTCCCTTTTCAGTCACTGCAAAGGTCAAAATTATTCTGTAGCTCATGGTTATGGAAACGGAGTACTTACCTGAGAGCTTCCCCTTAAGTTTGTGAAGCCTTAGTGAAGGATGGTTTGGATTCAGCTCAAGGAGTTTTAAAACCTTTTTATACCTGTCAATCAGCTCTGGATGTCTCTTTAAAAACCTCTCTTCCCTCTTCAAGTAGCTATCGGTAAAAATCAGCCTGTATTTTGTCAAATTCCAAGCCTCTTAAAGTGCTCCTCGGCAGACTCAACGGTGTATTTCCCCTCTTTCAGGTCTCTTTCGGCCTCCCTTATGGCGTTTTCAAGCTCCAGCTCTTTCAACCTCTCGTAGTCCTCTACCTTAAGAATTACATATTTCTTTTTGCCTCTAACTGTAACGAAAACGTTTTCAAACTTCTCAAGGAGCTTTGAAACGTAGGAAACTCCTCTCCTCTTAAGTTCGTTTGCCGTAATAATCATAAGCTCCTCCAAAAGCACTCTTAACAGTGCTAATATAGTATTCCTGCTGAAAAGAGAGCAAGGAAAATTCCGCCTGCAGGAATATACTTAAAACCTGCAACTAATCTCCGGAGATGAGATTATGGTAAGCCTTGAGAAGGTTAAGGAGCTTTCGGCAGAAGGGTTTAACCTGTTTCCACTCTACACACAGTTTTTAGCAGACCTTGAAACTCCCCTCTCTGCCTTTATGAAGCTGAAAGAACTGGGAGCCAACATGCTCCTTGAGAGCGTTGAGGGTGGAGAGAAGTGGGGAAGGTTCTCTGTAATTGGCCTTGGAAGGCTGATAACCGTTAAGTCTAAAGAGAAGTTCGGAGAAGTTAACAGGCTTGGAAGAATCAGGGTTGAAAGCGTTGAAGACCCTTTAGAGCTCTTAAAGTCTGTATTTAAATCTGTTAAGCCCTACAACCCGGGAAACCTGCCAAAGCTTTGGGGCGGATTCTTCGGATACCTTGCCTACGACGCAGTTAAGTTCTTTGAGCCAAGGGTAAACGTTAACCCAAGCAAAGAAGATTCATACCTCTACGATATGGTCTTCTCTCTGCCCGAAGCACTCCTCATATTTGATAACGTTAACCACCTGATAACGGCAATCTCCTTTGTATTCACAGAGAAAGGAGAAATTGAAAACGAGTATAGAAGGGCTGAAGAGAGGTTAAAGAGGATTGAGGAGCTCCTCAAAACCCCGTCAAAACTACCGGAAGTTAAAGCCGTTAAGTCATCTTCCAACTGGGAAACAAACGTTCCAGACGGCCAGTTTATGGAGATGGTTGAAAAGGCAAAAGAGTACATAAAAGCCGGAGACATCATTCAGGTTGTCCTCTCCCGCCGTTTTGAAAAGCCTTTCTACGTAGACCCTTTAACCCTATACAGGGCCTTAAGGCACGTTAACCCGTCTCCTTACATGTACTACTTAGACTACGAGGACTTTCAGATAGTTGGAGCCTCTCCTGAAGTTTTGGTTCGGGTTGAGAACGGGGTTATTGAAACAAGGCCCATAGCGGGAACCAGAAGGAGGGGAAGAACGCCGGAGGAGGATAAGAGGTTGGAGGAGGAGCTCCTCTCAGACGAGAAGGAGAGGGCAGAACACATAATGCTCGTTGACCTTGCAAGGAACGACGTTGGAAGGGTTGCAGAAACGGGAACCGTTAAAGTTACAGACCTTATGGTTATAGAGAGATACTCCCACGTTATGCACATAGTTTCAAACGTAATAGGAAAGTTGAGGAAGGACAGAGACGCCTTTGACGTTTTAAGGGCGTGCTTTCCTGCCGGGACGGTTTCGGGAGCTCCAAAGGTGCGGGCAATGGAGATAATTGACGAGATGGAGCCCTCTGAGAGGGGAGTTTACGCAGGGGCTGTTGGCTACTTCTCCTTTGACGGGAACATGGATACAGCCATTGCCATCAGAACGGCAATAGTGAGAAGGAACAAGGTCTACGTTCAGGCGGGAGCCGGAATCGTTGCAGACTCAGTTCCAGAGCTTGAGGCGAAAGAGACCCTCAACAAGGCGAGAGCTCTCTTTAAGGCCGTTGAAATGGCAGAGGGAGGATTGGCTTGAGCGAGAAGCTCTTTGACTTAGAAGCTGAATACTCCGTTCTCGGAACTATGATAGTTCAGCCCTCTTTTACATTCAGGGGGGTGGAGCTCCTCACCCCAGAAGACTTCTTCAAAGTTGAACACAGAAACTTCTTCAGATTCATAAGGGACTTAATAGCTGAGGGCTACACGGAGAAACAGCTGAACGAGATTTCCTTTAAAGACGAGCTCCAGAAGAGGGGGCTCCTTGAGAAAGTTGGTGGAGAAGACTACCTCTCAATGCTGGTTGAGTATGCCCTTGAGAGCTACGAAAAGTTTGAATCTGCCTGTAAGGTTGTAAAGGACAAGGCACTTCTGAGGAGAGTTGTTGACCTCGGGAAGAAGATAAACGACTTTGTTGAACAGACACCCGACCCGGATCTACTGATAGAGACGCTGGAAAAGGAGGTTTTCTCCCTCTCTGAAGACCGGATAACAAACTCACTCATCCACGTTGGAGAGGTAATTCCCGGAATCATCGGCCAGATTGAGGAGCTGGCTACCCGCCGGGAAATGGTAACGGGGCTCCCAACGGGTTTCTTCCAGTTAGACCAGATGACATCAGGGCTCCAGCCGTCAGACCTGATAATCCTTGCAGCAAGGCCATCTATGGGTAAAACGGCATTTGCCCTATCTATCGCCTACAACGTTGCAGTGATGGAGGGAAAGACCGTCGCTTTCTTCTCTCTGGAAATGACAAAGGAGCAGCTGATAACAAGGCTTTTAGCACAGGATGCAAAGGTTCCTCTCCACAGGATAAGGAGCGGTTTCTTAAAGCCGCAGGAGATAGAGCTCTTAGTTGAAGCTGCCGACCGAATCTCACAGGCTCCACTCTACATAGACGACACTCCGGGAATTTCCATTCTGGAGATGAGGGCAAAGGCCAGAAGGCTCCAGAGCGAAAGGGGATTAGATCTGATAATCGTTGATTACCTTCAGCTCATGAGGGGAATAAAGAGAACAGAGAGCCGTCAGCAGGAAGTATCTGAAATTTCAAGGTCTTTAAAGGCGCTTGCAAAGGAGCTCAACGTTCCGGTAATTGCACTCTCCCAGCTCTCCCGTCAGGTTGAACACAGGGCAGACAAAAGGCCCCAGCTCTCAGACCTGAGAGAGAGCGGCTGTTTAACCGGCGATACCCTCATAGTAAATGCCGACACCGGCGAAAGAATTCCCATAAAAGAGTTAGTTGGGAAATCATTTAACACGTGGGCACTTGACGTAGATTTAAAAATCAGAAAATTCAGAGTATCTAAAGTCTTCCCAACCGGAGAAAAAGAGGTATTCTTACTAAAAACCAGAACAGGAAGGGAGATAAAAGCCACAGCCAACCACTCATTTTTAACTGTCAACGGCTGGAAAGAGTTAAGGGATTTAAAAGTAGGAGAAAGAATAGCAACGCCAAGGCGTTACCCGGAAATAACAAAACCTGGAAAAACAGACAGAAACGAACTGATACTCCTGGCCCACTTAATAGGAGACGGCTGTGTTTTACCCAGACAACCGATTCACTACACATCCTCTGACCTTGAAAATATAGAAACCGTTAAATCCGCAGCTAAAGTTCTTTTTGGAATAGATGGAAAAGTTGTAAAACAGGAAAACTGGTATCACGTTTACTTGAGCTCTCCTTATAGGTTAACGAGAGGAAAAAGACATCCGATAACAAAACTTTACGAGAAACACGGACTTAAAAGGGTAAGGTCTTACGAGAAGGAGCTCCCAAATACTCTCTTTAGATGCTCTAAAGAAGATATTAAACTCTTCATAAGACACCTCTGGGCTACAGATGGCAGCATCAGTATCTCAGGTAAAAGAGCTTCCATCTACTACTCTTCTTCCAGTCTAAAGCTGATAAAACAACTTCAACATTTGCTTTTAAGGTTGGGAATTCTGACAACGATAAATAAGGCAGAGAAACCGGGCTGCAAAGTAAACTACCAACTAACAGTTATAGATAAACTGAGCCAAGTGGAATTCTTAAAGAACATAGGCTCAGCCGGGGAAAGAGGAAAGAGAGCTAAAGAGGTCCTTTCAGAAATATCAACTATGAAATACAACCCGAACTATGATGTCATACCTAAAGAAGCATGGAACGGTTGTATAGAAATTGCCAGAAAAAGAGCCAAAATGTCCTGGAGGGAACTATCAAAGAGAATTAACACTGCATACTGCGGCTCAACCTTGAAGAAAAGCAACATATCAAGAGAAAGAATGCAGAGACTATTCAAGGCTCTGCAGAGTGAACAGCTATACTATCTGGCAAACTCCGATATCCTCTGGGACGAAATCGTAGAGATAAAGCCAATAGGAAGAGAAAAAGTTTACGATATGACTGTTCCGGAAGTTCACAACTTCGTGGCAAACGACATAATTGCTCACAACAGCCTGGAACAGGATGCTGACATTGTTATGTTTATTCACAGGCCGGAGTTTTACAAGAAGAACCCAGACCCTGAAGAGGAGGGAATTGCAGAGATAATCATTGCGAAGCAGAGGAACGGTCCAACGGGACCTGTTAAGCTGGCGTTCATAAAGGACTTAACCCGTTTTGAGAACCCGGATCCAAACCTTGTTAAGACTGAAACAGCTAAGGAAGAACCTGCAGAGGAGGTTCAGCCGCCCGTCTTTGAGGAGGAGAGCTCCCCGCCGGAAGAGGACTTCACTTTTGGAGACGACGATCTCTTTCAGATTTAAGCTCTTTAAGGGTTTCGGCTATCTCAGTTGTGTTTTCCGCAATCCTGAAAAGGACTATCAGGGTTTCAAGGCTGAGCCTTGAGAAGATAACCCCGCCGAAAAAGAGGAAGATGGAGGCAAAGAAGTAGAGAACAACGTGAATAGGAGAGCGGGTAAGGAGGGAGGCCCCGAAAAGAGCAAGGGAAACCAAAAACCAGAAAATAATGGAGAAAACGTAAAGAACGCTTACAAGCCTTAATGTAATGAAGCTCTTAAATGAGATATCAAAGAGGACGGAAAAGAAACCCTTTTCACTTCTCTCCATTCTCTTCCTCTGCCAACGGACAGACGTGTCTGTACTCACACCACCGGCAGTTGAATTCTGAAGGGTTTGGCCGGAGCTCCCCAAAACTCTTCCCCGCCAGCTCTTCCTCAACGGAGAAGATTTTGGGAATCAGGTTTCTCCTGAAGAGGGAGAGCTCCCTCAGGTTAAAAATCACCCTGTTAACAGTTCCGTAACGAACGTTGTGAACCTCTAAGGCAAACCGCTCAAACTGAGGATACTTAACGCTTGCAAGGAGGGCATACCACCTGAGCTGGGTCTTTATCTTATTGTTGAACTCCCAGCTCTTACTGGTTTTGTGGTCAACTATGTAGAGGGTATTTCCCTTAGAGAAGATAAAGTCCAGCTTTCCCCTCATGAAAACCGAATCGGAACCGTAGCTCACAGGGTTAAAGGAGTCGTCCACTGCAAGCTCAATCTCTGAGGCGACCAGAGAGCTCTCTTCAACCCTCCTCAGCTGGCCGTTCACAAACTTAACGATGTTCGGAAAGAAAGAGGAGATAAGAGAAACGTCGGCTTCAGGCTCCATCTCTTTAAACTGGAGGGCAAAATCTGAAAGGAGCTCCTTCCTTATCGGCTTCCCATCCCTGAAAACGGTATTGAGGGCATTTTCCAGAACGTAGTGAACGCCGCTTCCGAGAATGAGGAAATCCGCCCTCGTTAAAGGTTCAATCTTTTCAACATACCTGAAGAAGAACTCATACTGACACTTCCTCGCTTTCTGGACTTTAGAGAAAGACCAGGGTCTTAAGTGTTCTAAGGAGACAATCTTCTCGTAGCTTATCATCAAAACGCCCTTTAATGGCTAAAATTGGTATGTTTAATATATTAGCACGGAGAGTTTAATGAAAGGGAACGTCTACAAGCTGCCCTACTTCATAGCTGAAGCCCTCATATACCTGATAAGGGAGAACTCTGAAAGGACAACAACGGAAATATTCAAATACGTAAAAGAGAGGCTTTCAGGAAAAGAGCTCCTGAGTAAAAGCGATGAGAGCAACAAGAAAACACTTTTAAAAGCCCTGAGATTTCTCTCAGAAGCAGGACTTATAGAAGAGATAGAGGGAAGTGGAAGACAGCCAACTAAATGGAAGATCTCAGAAAGGGTTTTTAAGGAAAGGAACTTCTACCTCAACGAGGAGGAGATAACCTCTTTCCTCATCTTCTTCAGCTTCATCCCGGAGGAATACAGAAACCTCTTCTTCTTTGAGCCGGTTGTAAGGGTTGCAGAGAGGCTCTCTCAGGAGATTGACCCGGAAAAACTGAAGGTAATAAAGAAAGCCTTTTTCTACGAGCCCCGATTCACAATGAGGTTTGCAGAGGTTGACAGGGAGCTCCTCAAAAGGGCCACAAAGGCGGTAATAAACACAGAGCCCTTATCTGTCATAAAAGACGGCCAGATTAGAAACCTATGGCCTGTAAACCTCTTCTTCTTCAACGGAAACCTCTACTTAGGAGCCCTGAAGCCGATAAAGGAGGGAAACAGGTGGAAGTTTCCATTCAGGTCTTACCTCCTTCACAGCTTGAAGCTTGCTCCCTCTGAACCTGCTGGAATCAAAAAGCCACCGCAACCGGAAATAGAAGAAGCGAGGAGAAACAGGATAGGCTTTTCAGACGAAAACGAGGTTCCATTTATATTCGGAGTGGAGCTCTCCCCCTTTGCAGCAAGGGAGATAAAGAGAGGTGGAAAGGTCTTCACAACCCAGTTCCACTCAATACCCGAAAAGAATACCGTCTACTTAGTCGGCTTCACCCACCCTTCCTTCTACAACGACTTCCTCTCAAAGGAGTTTGTTAAAGTCATTCCGCCAAATGAGGAGATAAAAAGAGTTGCAAAGAGGGAAGACGTCAAGAAATTCCTGAAGGAAAACTACTCCCACCTGAACGCAGACAAGTTCTCCTACAACCTGAAAGAAAACCTAAAACGGTTTGAAGAGTTTAAAAAAGGAGTTCTGCAGATACTTTCACAGAAAAGAGAGGCATTCAACCAATAACAAAAACTTCAAATTTTTAGGAGAAATTTCTTCCCGCTAATCCCTATCTTCACTATTGAACCAAATGTTTTGGAGGTTTTTGAAAGATGAATAAGGTGATCCTGAGGTTCAGTGGGAAGTATTCATTCCTCTCCAATTTCTACCCCTGCGAAGTAGAGTATGAAGGATTGGTGTATCCAAGTGTTGAGAATGCTTACCAGGCTTCAAAAACTGCACCCCACAGGAGGAGGGAGTTCTTAAACATATCACCAAAGGAGGCAAAGAAAAAAGGAAGGAGAGTTCCACTGCTTCAAGGTTGGGAATCAAGGAAAGTTGATGTTATGAGGGAGTTGGTCTGGAAGAAGTTTTCTCAGAATGAGGTGTTGAAGAAAAAGTTGTTGGAAACTGGTGATGCAATCCTGATTGAGGGAACAACCTGGGGAGATGAGTTCTGGGGAGTGAATTTGTGGAAAAAAGATGAGAGCTCCCCGTGGGGTTACAAAGGGAAGAATATGC
>WFNZ01000032.1 GCA_015488335.1 Thermovibrio sp. | reverse complement strand
ACTCAACAAAGGACTCCTTTATGGTAAGGGGGGAGCTCCCCAAAGTCAGGAAAATTGACACGATGACAGTTGAGTTCATTCTTCCTGTTCCCTTTGCCCCACTCCTCTATTCCCTATCTGCTCCCATATTTCCAAAACACGTTGTTGAGGAAGCCGTTGAAAGAGGAAAGTTTATGGAGTTCTGGACAGTCTCAACTCCACCGGAAAAGCTCATAGGAACGGGACCTTACAGATTAGTTAAATATCTTCCCGGACAGTATCTGATTTACGAAAGAAACAGACGATACTGGAAGTTTGATGATTGGAACAAAAGGCTTCCCTACATAGAGAAAAAAGTAAAAGCGATACTGCCAGACCAGAACACTCAACTTCTAAGGTTTAAAGCCGGAGAGCTTGACTTCTACGGCGTTAGGGGAGATGACTATCCGGAGCTCAAAAAGGGAGAGGAAAAGGGAAACTACACAATCTACAACTTAGGCCCCTCACTAACGGCAGACTTCATCTGCTTCAACCAGAAAAGGGGAACAATACCCGATTGGAAAGTAAAACTTTTCAGAAACAGGCTCTTCAGGTGGGCTATTTCCCATTCAGTTGACAGGAAAGGGATAATTCTCACGGTTTACAACGGGCTGGGATACCCGGTTTACGCCCCCGTTACGCCAGCTAACAAACTCTACTGGGATCCAAACTACCCCAAGTTCCCCTACAACCTGAAAAAGGCTAAACAGCTCCTTGAGGCGATAGACCTTAAAGACAGGGACGGAGACGGATGGCTTGAAACTCCAGAGGGGCGCAGGGTTGAGTTCAACCTGCTAACAAACTCAAACAACCCTGCAAGGGTTCAAATTGGAGCAATTCTGAAATACGACCTTAAAAGAATTGGGATAAAGGTTAATTTCCAGCCCTTAGACTTTAACAACCTTGTTGAAAAGCTCCTCCACACCCACGACTTTGACGCCGTAATAATCGGATTAACAGGCTCAATAGACCCAAACGGCGGGAAGAACGTCTGGATGAGCAGTGGGGAGCTCCACATGTGGAACCCGAACCAGAAAAAGCCGGAAACCGAGTGGGAAGCAGAAGTTGACAGGCTCTTTGAGGAAGCTGCAACGACTTTAGACTTTAAAAAGAGGGTAGAGCTCTACAAAAAAGCTTACTACATAATAGCCTACCAGCAGCCCCTCATCTACATAGCGGCTCCTCTGGTTTTAGAAGCGGCAAGGAACAGGGTAAAGAACTATTACCCAACAGTTTGGGGAACCTACGAGCCGGAGAGGATGTTTATCAGTGGAGAAAGAACTTCTTAATGAGGTAGGCAGAGACGCCCACCTCAAGGAGTTTTGCCGTAATGGAGTAGAAAATTAGCTTCCTCTTGGGGACTTTTCTGAGCCTACTGTAAAGCTCCTCTATTTTCTTTCTCAAACTACCTCTACCTCAACAGGAAGACTTACCCAGAGGCCGTGGATGTTGCAGTATCCAAAGCCTCTAAGTGTAACTTTACCAGGTTTGTCAACCTTTACCGTGAATGTAGCCCTGGGAGCTCCCTGAGTAGCCCTGAAGCGGGCGCTTGCAACTTCAAACTTATCAATGTAAAGAGCAACAGACTCAATCCAGTGAGTCATAGTATTAGGGTGGGGTTTGTAGTGGCCGACTTCAACGAAAACGTCAAACCACTCCCCAGCTTTAACTCTCTTTGGAGCTTTTACAAAAGGTGTGTGTTTCCTGCCCCCTGCAGTTTTCAAGTCGGGGCCGAAAACGGGAACATTCCTCTTCTCAGAAGCCTTTACTATCTGAGATACGGCGGGAGCTCCCCCCACAACTAACGCTCCTGTTCCAAGCAGCGTTTTCTTAATGAAGTTTCTCCTATCCACAACTTCCTCCAGATTTACAGGCTTTGAACTCAATTTAATGATTATTATTACTAATTGCAAACGGATAAAAACACTGAGAAAGACCTTTGCTCTTACTTATGGAAAATTGAGAAAAGAGGGGAAGAACCCTACCCCTCTTCGTCTAAAACCTGTGGAATGAGCTGATTCAGGAGTTTCGGGTTGGCCTTTCCACGGGTCTCTTTCATCACCTGGCCGATGAGGAACTTAACGGCCTTCTGTTTCTGCTTTTCATTTCCTTCCTTATACTGCTTAACGGCCTTTTCGTTGTTTGCAAGAACTTTCTTAATAATCTCCTTAAGGGCAGACTCATCTGAAATCTGAACCAGACCTTTTGCCTCAACTATCTCTTTCGGAGACTTTCCGGTCTTAACCATCTCGGGGAGAACTTCCTCTTTGGCAACCCTTATGGAGATAACGTCTTTATCAACAAGCTCTAAGAGCTGTGCCATCTGCTCCGGCTTAACAGGTGACTCTTCAACGGAGAACTTCTCCTCGTTAAGAATTCCTAAGTAGTCGGAGATGATTATGTTGGCAACCCTTTTGGCCTCTCCGCTGTAGGCCTTTGCAGCCTTTTCAAAGAAGTCGGCCAACGCCCTTTCCCTCACCAGAATGCTTGCGTCGTAAGGGGTAATCTTGAACTCCTCAACGAAGCGCTCCTTAACCTGGTCGGGGAGCTCCGGCAGGCTCTCCCTTATAGACTCAAGCCACTCATCGTCTATTATGAGAGGCGGCAGGTCAGGTTCCGGGAAGTAGCGGTAGTCTTCGGCTTCCTCTTTCGTTCTCATTGTTTTCGTAATTCCCTTAGCTGAGTCAAAAAGCCTTGTCTCCTGAACGACCTCTCCGCCGCTCTTTACAACCTCTATCTGACGCTGAATCTCATACTCAAGGGCTTTCTGGATGAAGCGGAAAGAGTTAACGTTCTTAATCTCAGTTCTCGTTCCGAATTCCTTGCTCCCCTTAGGCCTTATTGAAACGTTTGCGTCGCACCTTAAGGAGCCCTCTTCAAGGTTTCCGTCGTTAACCCCTATCCAGACCAGAATGTCTCTCAGCTTCTGCATGTAGAGGCGGGCCTCTTCTGGGGTTGAGATGTCCGGCTCTGAAACTATCTCAATGAGGGGAGTTCCGGCCCTGTTCAGGTCAACGTAGGAGTTCTCGTCAAAACCTTCTCCATGAATTGTTTTACCGGCGTCCTCCTCCATGTGGATACGCCTTATCCTTATTCTCTTCTTGGTTCCGTCGCTCTTCTCTATCTCAACCCAGCCGTGCTCGGCAAATGGGAGCTCATACTGTGTAATCTGGTAGGCTTTTGGTAGGTCTGGGTAGAAGTAGTGCTTACGGGCAAAGACAGAGTAGCGGTTGATCTTGCAGTTGAGGGCAAGTGCCGCCTTTACGGCGTATTCAACGGCCCTTTTGTTGAGAACTGGTAATGAGCCGGGCATTCCCAAACAGACGGGGCAGACGTTTGTGTTGGGGGGAGCTCCAAACTCGTTCTTGCAGGAACAGAATATCTTTGTTTTCGTTAAAAGTTGGGCATGAACCTCAAGTCCTATAACGGCTTCAAACTCCATCTTCTCACTCCGGTTTAAAGTTTTCTGTGGAGATTTTATCACCTGAAAAGAAAGAGGTAGAGGAGAGCTCCCAGAACGAAAAAGGCAAAACCGTAGATGTGGAACTTCAGCAGAAAGTTCCTGTCTGGCTCTTTAGCTTCGTTTATGTAAAGCCTGTAGGCTATCAGGTTGGCCATAGAAGCAACGAGGGTTCCAAAACCGCCAACGCTCACTCCCCAGAGAAGGCTTTTCCAGTCTGAAGTAAAGTCTGAGAGCAAAAGGGCTGAAGGAACGTTGCTCATAAACTGGCTCAAAGCTGCAGAAATCCAGAAGAGTTTTTGGCCGGAGAGCTCCCCAACTTTCAAGTAATATGAGAGATTATCTGTAAACCCGAAAAAGCAGAAAAAGGTTCCGAGGAGAAAGTAGTCAACCTTAAGGAGAGCTCCCCTGTGAAAGAGGAAAACGGCCAAAATAACGAAAAACCCCAACCAAAGGGGGAGAAAACCTAAAACCGACAGGATAAATAGGAGAAAGAGGATAAGGAAGAGGGGAGCTCCCCGCCCTAATTCAAACTTCGCGCCTGATACTTCTTCAGACTTCAAGAAAAGGGCTCTGAAAACTGTAACGAGGAAAACGGCAATACCTAATGGCAGAACAGTCTTAACAAACTCTAAAACTCTCGGAGAGTAATGGTAGAAGATATAAATATTCTGAGGGTTCCCAATGGGACTTACAGCAGATAGGCCGTTAACCACAAGGGCTTCTAAAATAACTGCTTCTCCAATAAATCGGGAATTAATTAGAAGAGTTAGAGGAACGGTGACAAAGAGAGCAACGTCGTTTGTAATGAACATAGATAAAATCCCTGCTGCAGCTACCAGCTTAGGTATGGCATACCCGCCAGATAGGAAACGGGAAACAACAAAACGGAAAACTTTCTCCTCCCTTAAAGCCTCAAGGAGAGAGAGGAAAACCCAGAGCGTAAAAAGGGTCTTTAACTCATCTTCGCTGAACTCAGGAATCCTTTTTAGGTAAAGAGAAGAGAACAGCAGGAGAAAGAGGGAGATGGAAAAGAGCCACTCCTTTAAAAAAACTTTGGCAACAGCAGAGAGAGTAGAATAAATTTTCACATCCATGACAGGAAATATAATACGAGGTGGAACCCAATGTTCAGGCTTCTAACCGCTCTACTAATTGTCCTAACAGCTACAGTATCCTCTTTTGGATCAACAGCCTATAAGAACAAACTTATGCCTTCGTTTGCGTCAACAGTTTACGGGAACAACGGAAAGCCCATAGGTTTTTTCTACACGGGGAAATTCAGACTCTATGCACCCTACAGCCAAATACCTAAAACTCTCATCTATGCAGTAATAACAGCTGAGGACGAAAGGTTCTTTAAACACGGCGCGATAGACCCAATTGGAATTGTAAGGGCAGCAATAACAGATCTTTCAAGAGG
Source organism: Thermovibrio sp. (assembly GCA_015488335.1). GTDB lineage: Bacteria > Aquificota > Aquificia > Desulfurobacteriales > Desulfurobacteriaceae > Balnearium. The sequence continues at coordinate 14,491 of WFNZ01000032.1, read as the reverse complement.
AAAGATAGTCCAGGGTGGAAGCACAATAACACAGCAGCTTGCCAAAATGGTCTTCCTTTCACCAAGAAGAACTATAGAGAGAAAACTAAAAGAGATTGAACTTGCAAAGAAGTTAGAGGAGAAACTGACGAAGCAGGAGATACTGGAACTCTACCTGAACTACGTTTACCTTTCAAACGGTGCATACGGAGTTAAGGCTGCAGCCTGGGTTCTCTTTGGGGAGAATCTGAACCAGCTCACTCCAGCCCAATGTGCCCTCCTTGCAGGAATAATAAGAGGCCCAGAATACTACAACCCGTTTAAACACCCCCAGAGAGCTCTAAAGAGGAGAAATCTCATCCTGAAGAAAATGCTTGAAAAGGGATATATAACAGAAGCCCAGTATCAGGAAGCAATAAAAGAGCCGTTAACACCCCTTAAGTCTCCCAACTATCCAAGAACAGCTGGTTACGATTTAGACTTTGTGAAATTTGAGATTCTAAAGAAAGGGATTTTGACTCCTAAACAGCTCTACACTGGTGGCTATTCAATTTACACATCAATTGACCCGGAAATTGAAAAGTACGCTCAGGAGGTCCTTTCAAAGTACAACCAGTTCTACAGTAAAACCCATAAGATAGACGATCTCCAGTGTGCAGGTTTCGCAGTTGACAAAGATGGAAGAGTAATTTTCGTTGTGGGCGGAAGTGACTACTCAAAGTCAAAACTGAACAGGGCATTTCAGGTTCAGAGGCCAATCGGCTCAACGGCCAAGCCTTTCACTTACTTAACCGCATTCCAGAACGGCTGGTCTCCCCTTGACTACGTTTCCAACGAACCTATAGAAATGCCCATGGATAAATTTGACCCAAAAACGGGAAAGAGAATCTGGTGGAAACCGGAAAATTACAGCAAACGGTTTACACCTTTTATGACGTTAAAAGATGCCCTGATGCACTCGGTAAACGTCGCGACACTACACCTTGCAATGCACTTCCCTCAGAAAATCAGACAGAACTTAATAAAGTTTGAAATGATATCTCCAGACTCTCCCTTTGACCTTTCCTACGTTTTGGGAAGCTTTCCTTCTAACCTTTACAGAATAGTAAGGGCATATACAGCTTTTCAAAACGGTGGAATCCTGAAAGAACCTTACGTTGTTCTAAAAGTTAAAGATAAATACGGGAAAACAGTCTATATCGGCTATCCAAAACTTAAAAAAGTCTCTGATCCTCAATCTGTGTTTATCCTCCGGTCAATTCTGCAAGACGTTGTAAAAGAGGGGACGGCAGCTTCTATCTCCTACCTTACAGACCAGTTTGACGTGGCCGGCAAAACGGGAACAACAAACGACTACAGGGATACCTACTTTACCGGCTTTACAACCTCTTTTGTAATGAGTGTCTGGTTCGGAAGGGACAGCTACAAAACGATGTGGAGAGGAGCAACTGGTGGGGGGGTTTCTGCTCCACCGTGGGGTAAAATTGCACTGAAACTGTGTGAGAAGTTTGAGTGTGGAACGTTTACACCTACTTACAATGAGATAGTTGCCAGCTATCCGCCACCTACACACTTCCCAGAAAAAGAGATGGAAGAAATTTACTACGACCAGCTGATAAATCAGTTAGGTGAAAAGGAGGCAGAAGTTGGAGAGAATAATTCCAGTTCCGATAGAAGATGAGATGAAACAGTCCTACTTAGATTACGCCATGAGCGTAATCGTAGGTAGGGCTCTCCCCGATGTTAGAGATGGCCTTAAACCTGTTCACAGAAGAATCCTCTACTCAATGTATCAGTTGGGGCTCTACCCCGACAAACCCTACAAGAAGAGCGCAAGGGTCGTCGGTGAGGTCCTCGGTAAGTATCACCCTCACGGAGATACAGCTGTTTACGACGCCCTCGTCAGGATGGCACAGGACTTCTCAATGCGCTACCCCCTCATAGACGGTCAGGGGAACTTCGGCTCAATAGACGGCGACTCAGCGGCTGCAATGAGATACTGCGTAACGGGAGAAACTCTCGTAAACACAGATAGGGGTCTTATTCCCATAGAAAAAATTGCAGAGCTGGAGAAAGAGGGTGAAGTTGAAATAAACGTTGAAGTCCAATCTCTAAACGGGAAGACAAACAGGGCAGTTAAGTTCTTCAACAGTGGAAAACACCCAACGTTAAAGGTTGAAACAGAAGAAGGATTTGAGGTAGAAGGAAGTTTTAACCATCCTGTTTTAACGTTTACAGTTGAAAACGGAAGGCCGGTTTTCAAGTGGAAGCTCCTTGAGAAAGTTGAAGTTGGGGATTTCTTAGTTGTCAACAGGAAATTTAACCTTTCCTACAGAGGTGATTCTTTAACGCCGGAAGAAGCATTCCTATTAGGAGCTCTAACGTCTGAAGGATACCTCAGCAGAGAAAGGTGGGGGTTCAACAATACAGACAGGGAGTTTTTTGAAAGGGTCTGTGAAGCGGCTGAGTCTGTTGTTGGAGCTCCCGGCTACACCCACTCAAGAAAGCTCAAGAGCGGAAAAGAGATACACGAACTCCAGTACAGCACAGCAGCCGCAGTTACCTCGGTTAAGGCGCTTACAGAGATTCAAAAGAGCGGTGAGAAAGAGATTCCCATTAAAGTTTTAACTTCTTCAAAGGCAGTAAAGAGAATATTCCTCCAGGCACTCTTTGAAGGAGATGGAAGTGTTTACGAAACAAGAAGAAGCGTTGTTATCTCATACTCATCAAAGAGCAAAAAGCTGATTAAACAGCTTCAGGTTATGCTCCTTGAGTTCGGTATTGTTTCCAAAATCCACCCCGACAAAAATAACTACAGGCTCCTGATTGAAGGAGGCAGAAACGTTGAACTCTTCAAAAACTTTATAGGATTTGCAGGAAGAAAGCAGGAGAAACTTGAGGAACTCTACAACAGATGCTTAAAAGGTAGAAAGTGGAGCCTCTCAAAGAGCGATTACATCCCGTTTATTTCAGAATATATAAGGAAGAAGTATAAACACTGGAAACTAAAAAAGGCGAACATTGACAGGTACGACAGGATAAGGGAAAACTGGGAGCTCCTTGAGAGCATCTTAGACGAGAAAGACCTTTTACTCTACAGGGAGCTCCTTGAAAACGAGTACTACTTTGCACGGGTTAAGAGAAAGGAGTTTACAGGTATCAAAACGGTTTACTCAATTAAGGTTGACAGCCCCTGCCACTCCTTCGTTGGAAACGGAATAATCAACCACAACACAGAGGCGAGGCTCTCAAAGGTCTCAATGGAGCTCCTCAAAGATATAGAAAAGGACACCGTTGACTTTAAGCCCAACTTTGACGAATCCCTCTTAGAACCTGAAGTCCTCCCGGCAAGGTTTCCCAACCTCCTGGTAAACGGAGCGGCGGGAATTGCCGTTGGAATGGCAACAAACATCCCTCCTCACAACATGAAAGAGGTGTGCCAAGCAGTTAAGTACCTGGTTGACCACCCAGAAGCTACAACAGAGGAGCTCCTTCAGTTTGTCAAAGGCCCCGACTTCCCAACAGGCGCCGAGATAATAAACCCTGAAGACCTCATAAAGATCTACAAGAGCGGCCGGGGAAGTGTAACAATAAGAGCAAAACACAGAATAGAAGAGGTAAGGAAGAGAACGGCAATAGTGATAACGGAGCTCCCTTATCAGGTCAACAAGGCAGACCTGATAAAGAAAATTGCAGACCTTGTAAAGGAGAAGAAGTTAGAGGGAATAGCAGACATAAGGGACGAGTCAGACAGGGAAGGGATAAGGGTTGTAATAGAGCTGAAAAGGGACGCAACACCACAGGTTGTCCTTAACAAACTCTACAAGTTTACTCCTCTTCAAACAAACTTTGGTTTCAACATGATTGCACTGGTTAAGGGAGAGCCCAAACTCCTCAACCTCAAGCGCTACCTTCAGGAGTTTATAGAGTTCAGAAGAGAGGTAATCTTAAGGCGAACCGCATACCTTCTCAGGAAAGCCGAAGAGAGGCTCCATATCTTAGAAGGTCTAAAAGTTGCTCTTGAGAACATAGACCGCGTAGTTGAAATAGTTAAAACCGCTGAGAGCCCGCAGGTAGCTCAAGAAAAACTCACAGAAGAATTTGGCCTGTCAGAAAAGCAGACAAAGGCCATACTTGACATGAAACTCCAGAGGCTTACAGGCCTTGAGAGGGAAAAATTAGAGTCTGAATACAGAAAACTTCAGGAAGAGGCCAGCTACTACAGGAAAGTTCTTGAAAGCCCGGAGGAACAGAAAAGACTCATAAAAGAGGACATGGACGAGATAATCTCCCTCTTTGGAGATGAAAGAAGAACTGCCGTAGTCTCTAAAGAGAGCGAGATAGATATTGAGGCAATGATTGAGGAAGAAGAGGTAGTCATCTTCCTCACACACAAGGGATTCGCTGCAAGAGTCTCTGCAAGCTCTTACAGAACTCAGGGAAGAAGCGGAACCGGAGTTCGGGGAATAAAAACCAGAGAGGGTGACTTCGTAAAAGACGTAATAACAGCCTCTTCAAAAGACTACCTCCTCATATTCACAAATCAGGGAAAAGTTTACTGGCTGAAGGCCTACGAACTGCCGAAAATGGAAAGGCCCTCAAGAGGACAGTCAATAAGGAACTTCCTCCCCGGAATGGCCGGAAACGAAATAGTCTCAAGGATAATTCCTGTCAAAGACTTCTCTGTAAATAAAGATGTTTTCTTCGTTACACAAAAGGGGTACGTTAAAAGAACACCTCTTAAGGAGTTCTCAAATCCAAGGTCTACAGGAATAAACGCAATAAACCTTGAGCCGGGAGATAGACTAGTATACGTAGGCCTGGTAAGTGAGAAAGACAACGTTATGCTTATATCAAGGAACGGAAGAGCCATAAAGTTCCCCGTTCAGGATGTTAGACCAATGGGAAGAAGTGCAAGAGGCGTTCGGGGAATGCTCCTTGACCCAGACGACGCGGTAGTATCTGCAACAGTTGTCGAACCGGACGACAGATACCTCCTGATAGTTACAGAGAGAGGCTATGGCAAGAGAGTTCAGATTTCTGAGTTCCACCTTCAAAGGAGAGGAGGAAAAGGGCTGATTGCAACAAAACTCTCTGAGAAAACGGGAAAAGTGGCAGACGCAACAACGTTAAAAGATGACGAAGCAATAATCTTGGTTTCCAAAAAAGGAAAGATAATAAGGGTTAATAGCGGAGATATTCCAGTTTACGGAAGACACACACGGGGAGTAAGAATACAGAGGCTTTCAGAGGATGATGCAGTTGTATCAGTCTCAAAAGTTCAGGAGGGTGAAGAATGATTGACATAAAACTGGTTCGCAAAGAGCCTGAAAGGGTGAAGGAGCTCCTCTCCCGCAGAGACCCTGTTTACGCAGAAAGGGTAGACGAACTCCTCACCGTAGACAGAGAGAGGAGAACTCTCCTTACAGAGATAGAACAGCTAAAAGCTAAAAGAAACAAACTCTCAAAAGAGATAGGGAAACTCTTTAAAGAAGGAAAGAGGGAAGAAGCGCTAAGCTTGAAGGCTGAAGTTGAGGACATATCAAAGAAAGCAAAAGACCTTGAAAAAGAACTGAGGGATGTTGAAGAGAGGTTTAAGAAGCTCATTCTCTCCATTCCAAATATTCCCCACCCATCTGTTCCAGTTGGTGAGGATGAAAACGACAACGTTGTAGTCCGCTATTGGGGAGAGAAACCTCAGTTTGACTTTGAACCTATCCCTCACTGGGAAATTGGGGAAAAACTTGGAATTCTTGATTTTGAAAGAGCAACAAAACTTGCAGGCTCCCGATTTGTTGTTTACAGGAAGTGGGGAGCGAAATTAGAGAGAGCTCTCATCAACTTCATGTTGGACCTCCACACTCAGGAGCACGGCTACGAGGAGATAATTCCCCCGTTCTTAGTTAACACGAAAACAATGACGGGAACTGGACAGCTTCCAAAGTTTGAAGAAGATCTCTACAAAATAGAGAACGAAGACCTGTGGCTCATACCAACGGCAGAGGTTCCACTGACAAACCTCCATGCAGGGGAGATACTGGCTGAGAAGGAACTCCCCAAGTACTACACAGCCTACACTCCCTGTTTCAGGAGAGAGGCGGGAGCCCACGGAAGAGACGTTCGGGGTATAATGAGGCTCCATCAGTTCAACAAGGTAGAACTTGTAAAAATAGTCCACCCTGAGAAGTCTTACGAAGAGCTTGAAAAACTTGTAAGGGAAGCTGAAAAAGTCCTACAGCTTTTAGGACTCCATTACAGAGTTGTAGAGCTCTGTACAGGAGACCTTGGATTCTCAGCAACTAAAACCTACGACATAGAGGTCTGGATTCCTTCACAGAATAGGTATAGAGAAATCTCCTCCTGTTCAAACTGCGAAGACTTCCAGGCTCGCAGAGCTCAGATAAGATTTAGAGATAAAGAAGGCAAAACCCATTTAGTCCACACCCTCAACGGCTCAGGCCTTGCCGTTGGAAGAACTGTAATAGCCATACTTGAACAATATCAGCAAAAGGATGGAAGCGTTATCATCCCGGAAGTTTTGAGAGATTACGTAGGAACCGATAGAATAGATTACTGAATTTTGCTACTCAACCTTATAGACAAAGTCAACAGTTGAGTGCTCCGCCGGTATTTTCTTATTGACCACTTTAACCTCTACAGAGTATATTGCAGCCCCCGTAAGGGGGTCATTTATATATCTCAACAACTTAGCCTGAACTCTGTAATCACCTATATTTGCATAGCTTCCAAGGTTTATCGGTTGATTGGGTCTCGTGCAGTCTGTATACTTACAAAGCTCGTCGCTATCCATAAGGTTCATGAGGTACTGAGAAACCCCTTTAGCCACCTCAAGAGATGACCTGTACCTGTAAGCCATTCCTGACATCTGGTTTGAAGAGGTAACCATGTAAAGCATAATACCTGTAAAAGCCAGTGCTATAACAGAAAGAATCAAAACTATTGTTAGAGCAAGTCCTCTCCTCACAGCTTACTTCCTTATAACGTTAATCGGTTCAATGCTCAACTTTACAATCTTCCAGTGGTAGTGTTTATAGTCTGAAGGAAGGTGGAGCTCCACATTGTCAGGCTCAATTCTCGTAGATCCGTTAAACACGTAGTTAGGATCCTTACCCCCTTCCCTAATAAGCAAATATATATGAATCATCTTAAGCTTCTCTTTAAGATCCTCAAAGGTTGCACTCTGAATAGCGGAATAATCGGGATCAGAAGTATCATAAGGATTAACATATTTCCTATTATCCCAGTCAATCCTAACCTGAAAGTCGGCAACACAACTAAGAAAAGGTTGAACAGTTCCCGAAGGTTTACCATTTTTCAGCTTCCAGGAAACTCTCCTTCCCAGAACATACATATCCTTACAGGCCGGATTTACAGCAGATGATCTGTAGAGATAGTAATCTATCTGAGCACAGGCCTGGTTTGAACAAACGTACGTTTCGTTAGAACGCAAAGTAATCTCTGGAACCGGGTAAGCTAAAAAGTATCCCGACTTTGAACAGACATAATTCTGACCATTCTTTCCTATATCAGCATAAGGAGAATCTACATTCTCTAAGAAGTCCATCACAACAGCATACTCAGAAGGAAGAGGTAACTGGGAGTAAGAGATAGGAACAGAGTTAGAACCCCCAGAAGGACAGTTAAGAATTGCCCACCCTTTCGTAGAACGATTTGTAACAACATAAGTTGAACGGATAGTTAAAACAGGATTTCCATTTTTATCAGTTTGAAATTTTAAAGGTACTTTTGGTTCCTTTATAGAGATACCGTATCCAGCATGTTCTACATCCTGCTGTAAAACCTCTTCTCCTACAATAGATGAAATAGTAACCGACGTCCTACCTGTTCCTGTTAGAAACTTTTTAAAAAGACGAGTATACCCGTAGTAAATAGCAACCAAAAGAAAAAGAGAAATACCCAGAACAACAATAAGTTCAACTAAAGATAAACCTCGCCTTTTCATTGTCTGTTCCTTACAATAGTATCACCAGAAAGTTTGTTAAACCTGTCCCTATACTTCCAGCAAACAGTAAGCCTTACCTCTTTAACCTGATAGTTAGGGTTATCGGTAACCTGGTAATAAAGACCGAACCTGTAAGTTTTACTTCCCACTGTTCTTTCAATGTAATTTTTAGTTAACGCATCTGAACAGTTGGTAGCTCCATTGTTAAGCTTGGTCTCTGTAACATCTTGGTATGGTAGGCTTTTAACAGCCTCAAGCCTGCTATAGAGAATGTTAGAAGCTTCACGGAAGAGAGCTCTCTTCACCGAATATTTTTCAAAATACAGTGCTGCAGCCAAAAGCCCTAAAAGAACAACTACCGCTATAACAGCTGCTATCAAAACCTCAATAAGAGTAAAACCCTTCCTTACCTGCACTTCCTTCTTCCTCTGGAATCTACATAGGTTTGTCCCATCCTCAAACGTAAACCGTCTGAAATAACGCAACTGACATCAGGGTATAAGTTTAAATCACCCCGAAAAACAATACTTCCTCTGCTCATTAAACCCTTAGGATAGATACTAATAGTTCCAGAATAGGGATTATTCAGGTTAACAGTTTCTTCCCTGTTCGTATCCAGGTCCTTCACCGTTAAAGTATTCCCATTCGCAGTCACCTTAAAAGATTTCCCCTCTGAGAGAGCAATCATCCTCTCTTTGCTTATCAATGTATAGATAAGTCTTGTATCCCTTTCAACACTGTTCTTCTTACTCCACTTAGTGTACTCTACAAAACCAAGTGTCAGAATTAATCCAACTATCACAAAAACAACAACCAGTTCAATAAGAGTAAAACCTTTCCTTATCAAACTACATCTCCAGCCACAAAAGTAGAGTTCCCATATAAGAATTTGAAGGGTAAATAAAAGGAGGTGCAGATTCTGGAGTTATACCGGTAAGCCAGTTTGTTGTCCTATAATATTCTCCAGGAAGTGTTTTCCTAATATTAGACTGATTTTCTGATGAAATATATTTTAACTTAACCTGTTTAATATTTGAACCAGAAAGCTGTAACAAAAGTGTCCCATAAAGATTTGTTATACCATAAGCATCACAATTTACAGGCGAGTCTATAGACCATCCTAAAGCACAATTCAAAGCCCAAACTCTTGATCTTCCCCCAACTTTACAAGGAGCCATTGTAGGTTGACTGGTTGTAAAAATAACAACATTATTTTTTGTTACAGTAGGATTAGAAAGCTCTTTTTCCTTTAAATACTCTCCTTCTCTTTCGTCTAATGGTATAAACCAACCAAACTCAACTCCTAAATTCTTTAGCTCTGATCTGAATTTGCAAATAGCTTTATCAAACACATCATTTAAGCCTGAATTTCCAATAAAGTTAGAAATAGGAGAACCAACAGCGGGTATCAGTTTAAAAGCATCTATACTTTCAGCCGGGATTGGTGGAACTAAAACAACATAATCAAAGTTTTTGTAATCTCCAGTATTAGGTAAAATAGGAATACCAAATAAGAAATTCCTATTTACCGGACTTGGAGCACAACCTTTAACAAAATCCCCAAAACTTAAGCAAATTTCTGGAACTTTCTCTGCATCATCTGTTTTATAAAACCACTTTCCTGTTCCAAAATAAACATACCACTTATCAAAGCAAGGCATTACTTCCACTTTTGACGTTACAGGAGGAAGAGAAGTAAATGAAATTGACATATTACTACACATTTGAGCGAATCCTTTGCCAGCGAAAAAGCCTCCCTGTTTCTTTACGACATTACACACTTCTTCAGAAGATAGAGCACCTATATCTACAACAGTCCAATTATCTGGTCCACCTTTAAGAGGATAAAGAATGGCACCATTACTTCCTTTTCCTGCCAATACTATTAAACCACCTCCAAACCCATCCACCTGTTGTTTAGAATAGCCAAAAATTAAATAATCAGTATTACCATCATCGTTAAGATCTGCTCCTTCTTTGAATATCTTTCCTGCAAAAGCATTAGTTATTCCAGTATCTATTTCCTTCAATTTCCTTCCAGAGAGTAAATCCAAAACAAATATTTTCAAAGTGTTGCTGTCTCCTGAATATTCCCCCTTATAATTTACAGGGCCTGAAACAAAAACTACATAATACTTGCCATTTTCCTTTATTATTCCCGGTCCTGAATATGTAAATCCCAAATCTTTATCAGTAAACTCCCATAGAAATTTAGGTTTCTCAGGATCTGTAATATCTAAAGCGAAATAGGAAGACAACCCCACACAGGAAGAACCTGAACAGGTATCGGATGGAGGATTTACTGCTGAAGGATCATCAGAACCGGTTGCTCCTCCTAAACGCATACCTCCTATAAGGATTTTCCTATCCGGTTTTCCATCTCCATCAGAATCAAGATCAACAACATAAGGCGTTAAATCAACGAAATAGAGGTGACAATAATCCGGATCGGCAAGATATCTTAGGTAAGGAAGAGCGTTTTTCGGGATAAATGCCCAGAGTTCTTCTCCCAAAAGTTCTTTCCCGGCATCTGAACGGCTATTATCCAGCTCTGCAGGGTGTTTAGCATCTGCTCTTTTCTTTAGATAACCCAACCTAAAAGCATGAAGCATCCCATCATTGGAACCTACGTAAATAACACTATAACTCGGATACTTAACAACAACAGGTGAAGAGTAAACAATATCTCCCAACTTCCATGTATCACCATCATCATCTATTTTTCTATTCCTACATCCAGGAATATCCTTACCTCTTATGTAATCTACTAAAAGAGATTTATCATCATTCAAACAGTAAGGCAGGTTATTTCCTAAGAAATTGGCAAACTTGTTAAGATTTGATACATCAAAGGACACTAAAGAATTACCAACTTCCGTATAAATAACTCTATCTTTAGGAGAAAGATAAGATAATTTTTCTCCAGTCTCAAACAGTGGATTTAAATACTCAGGAGAGTCATAAGTAGCTACTTTTTTAACAATATTACCTTTAGAGTCACTCTGATATTTAGTTATAACAAGATTTCCATTTTCAAAGGTCCAGTCAAGAATATAATCTTTCAATATATCAAGAACTTTATTTCTATTAGTATCTTCTCTTATATTTTGAGCAAGCTTTGTATTTAAAAACCACCAAGTATAAACATAACCTATCCACGAAACCCTATCATTCCCAAAATTTTTATGAGAGTAGAACATACTCTGACAAACGACAGCTCCTTTTACATTCTTCTTAAAAATAGAACCAACAGAAGTTCCTGAGGTCGGAGAAAGAATTTTCTCAAAAACTTTTCTTAAATCCTCTTCAAGGTCCTTTCCATTAGTAGCAGCAAAAAAGTCATCTGGTTGACCGTCTCCACTTGAATCCCATTCTGAACAGCAACCATCATAAGAACCATTTGGGTTACAACTATCAACTGGCCAATTAACCTTTCTTGAATTCTCAGGAAAACCTTCAAAAGGATAAGGCCAATTATTGGAACATGTATCCTTAAAACTACCAAAAGCAGCTATAGTTTCCATTGAATTTTTACCTTCCTTAGAATGACTAAATGCATAAAGAGTAAAAATCTCTGCTGTCTGGTTACCTTCAATATCATCTCTTAAATCATTAACATGCATATCATAGGCTGGTTTAACTGGATCTTCATCTCCATTCCATTCGCCGTCAGAAACTAATACTACGTAGCTTTTCCTACATGGCAAAGGAAAGAGATTTCCGTTTATTTCCATATAATATGGATCTTTATAAGACTCTCTTTCTATATAACGATAATTGCCTTCGTAATAGTGTTCATCTTCCTGTTTCAAAAAATCTTCCACTTCCCACATAGCTTCTCCAGTAGGAGTGCCAGCATAAGGAATTTCATTCTGAACTTTTTCTATTAACTTATCCAAATCTCTTTCATAAAAAGAGTATCTAACTTCTCCATATCTACCATTAGAGGCAAAAACCATAAAGCTCATATCAACTTTATCAAAGTTATCCTGTAAAACTCCATGTCTTTCCGAAGCATTAATAATAACATCCGCTCTTCGTGTTCCTTTCCATTTATTAAAAGGGCAAGAACTGCCTTCCCCCCATTCTGAAGCAATCAACATATGTTTAGATGAATAATTACCCCTATTAAACTTTTGCGGATAAAGGAGAAAAGTACATGAAGCAGCTTTGTTACCAAAAGTAACATGAACTTCTCTAAAAGAACCCTGTGACATACGGACACAGTTTGAACCAGAACAGTTCCCTTTTCCACCAATTAAAGCTTTAAGAGCTGCATCTATTCTAGTTGTAGTAAGAAAGTTTAAAAAGTTTCCAGAAAAGCAGTTTTTATATCCAATCCTTTTCCAATTTTTAGGAATAAAACAAGAGTTTGAAACCTTCCAAGCCTTTAATGTTTTATCATAAATATAGTACTTCTCTGAATCAAAATAGCCATAATATTCTATTTGTGGATTATAAGTAGCGCTAACAGAACCACAATAAGCAACTTTGCTTTCAAAATATCCATAAAAATCGCAATCATAATAAGCAGGAAACTGCATACTTCCGGAGAAATCCATTAAAAACACTACATTAGGTTTAACCTTCGTTGAAGCAAAGGGTGGAACACTACAGTAGTTATTCATAGAAGTCTCAGCAAATGAAAAAGGAAAACCCAAAATCAAATTAAGACAAAGACCAATTAAAAATTTTTTAATAAACCTCTGGGCCATTTGGGCCTCCCGGGAATATGATTAAAATTAAACCATTGTTACACTTAGCAATTACTGCATAGTTACCCACTTTTAGATCACCATAAACCTTTATCACTTTGTTTTTTCTTATCCTTCTACCAGATAGCACGATACTATCGCTATTAACTGAATTAATACGCATTAATTTTGAAGTTTTACATCCTTTATCTTTTAGAGAGTTAACTTTAAAGAATAAATCATCAAGTTTTTCTTTTTCTTTTGCAAAACAATAAGTAGAATTTACTAAGAAAAGAAACGGAAGGAAAAATAAAATCAACTTAGAAAATAGTCTAAATCTCAAAGTTCTCTCCAAGATAAACCTCCCTTACAATTCGTTGATTAGCAACATCTTGCGGAAAACCGGAAGCAACAACCTTACCGTGGGCTATTATGTAAGCCCTATCAATAATTCTAAGGGTTTCTCTAACGTTGTGGTCTGTGATAAGAATACCTATATCAAGCTCCTTCAGATCTAAAATTAGTCTCTGTATATCGGCAACTGCAATGGGATCTATTCCGGCGAAAGGCTCATCTAAAAGCAAAAACTTAGGATCTATAGTAAGGGCTCTGGCTATTTCCAATCTTCTTCTCTCTCCTCCTGACAGCGAAGAGGCTTTTTGATCTCTTAAGTGAGAAATTCCGAACTTGTTTAGAAGCCAATCAACCTTTTCCCTTATTTCACCTTTTGTATAGCCGTGCATTTCAAGGATTGCTCTCAAATTCTCTTCTACAGTAAGCTTTCTAAATATAGATGGTTCCTGAGGTAAGTAAGAGAGCCCCTTCCGGGCTCTTATATAAGTTGGGTCTTTTGTTATGTCTTCCTCGCCAATAAAAACTTTTCCTCCATCAGGTTTTATAAGACCTACTATACAGTAGAATGTTGTGGTTTTTCCAGCTCCGTTAGGTCCTAACAGGCCAACAACTTCCCCTTCTCTAACTTCAACGGTAACGTTGTTTACTACTGTCCTTTTCCCAAAACGTTTTGTTATGTTTTCAGCCTTCAGAACGTTAAGATCTCTTACCTTTTCCAACAGAATTCTCCACCGGGTAGATAACGGTTTTAACTCTCTGTTTTATCCCTTCAACGCTTACTCTACCATCTCTATAGGCAACTATTTTATCGCCTATTATCAGGTTATCTTTCCGTTTGAGTTTAGCATCGCCTATTAATACTATCTTTTCTTCAAAAGGATAGTAGACAAGCTTTTCACACCAACCTTCACCCCGTGGATCTTTAATGTGGACGTTCCCTTCAACGACTATTTTCTTTATGTGTTTACCCGTTGGGTCAAAGTAAATGATAAGTTTATCGCCTCTTATAATGGTACTTCCGTGCTGGGCAATAACGTTTCCCACATACGTAGCGATTTTTTCTTTATCGTTATAAGTCAATTTCTGAGATTCAACAACAATAGGAAGATTAGAAGGAGCAGCGAATGAGTAGTTTGACATCAGGATAAAACCCGCCAAAATAGGCATTAGTTTTCTCATTTCAATTCCTCTCTGATAACAGTTTTTACTCTGCCGTAGATTATAGCTCTCCTATATTTTAAGTCCAAAGTACAGGTGTTTCCTTCAGATATGTTAATTTTATTGTAGATTATTTTACATTTACTCTCCGTTTTAAAAACTTCTTTGTTGAGGTCATAAATACCTTCTGGAGAAGAAGCCCAGAAATTTGGTCCTATAAGTTCCACACTTTTCAAACAAATTTGACCTAAATTTCTATTAAATTTGGCTTCTTCTGCTTTTATTGTGATTTTTGACTTTAGAAAAACAACAAGAATGGGTT
>WFNZ01000031.1 GCA_015488335.1 Thermovibrio sp. | reverse complement strand
TCTCCAAAGAAGAAGGTGGAAGGCACACACCGTTCTTCAACGGCTACCAGCCCCAGTTCTACTTCAGGACGACGGACGTAACAGGGAAGGTAAAGCTGCCAGAAGGCGTAGAGATGGTAATGCCTGGAGACAACGTAACGTTTGAAGTTGAACTACTCAAACCTGTAGCTATAGAGGAAGGACTCAGGTTTGCTATCCGTGAAGGTGGAAGGACAGTTGGAGCTGGCGTTGTTACTGAAATTCTTGACTAATTTTCGGGGGCCCTGCCCCCTTTAACAATCCTGCTTAAGGAGTTGCAAAATGGCTAAAAAGGGACCCCGTGAAGTAATACAGCTTGCCTGTACAGAGTGTAAGCGCAGGAACTATTCCACAACAAAGAACAAGAGGAATACTCCAGATAGACTTGAGCTCAGGAAGTACTGCCCTTGGTGTAATAAACACACCTTGCATAGAGAAGTGAAGTAGGTTATATTTCCTGTTACAGGTAGGCCAGTAGCCCAATTGGTAGGGCTCCGGACTCCAAATCCGGCGGTTGGGGGTTCGAGTCCCTCCTGGCCTGCCATTTATTTATTTTTCCTTTTTTATTAAAATCCCCCCTGTAAACTTAAATAAAAGAGGTTTTTATGTCTCCTGTTCAATTTTTGAAAGAAGTAAGGGAAGAACTGGGAAGGGTCACTTGGCCTACAAAGGAAGAAGTTGTAGAAGCTACAACGGGAATAATTGTTTTCTGCGCTTTTATTGCTGTTTACTTCTGGATATTGGATACGATTTTCTCCAAAGGTCTTGAGCTGATAATTGCTAAATAGGGGAGTTAATAATGGCAGATAAAAAGTGGTATTCGCTCCATGTTCAGTCCGGATTTGAACACAGGGTTAAGGCAAATATTCTGAAAGCCTTAAGGGAAGCTGGAAAAGAGGATAAAGTAGAGGAAATTTTTATACCTGCTGTTGAAAAAGTTGTTTTTAAAGCTATGGGGAAGGAAAAGGGGGAGCTCCCCCTCCACAGCGAGGAACCCCGCATATTTGAAGTTGAAGGAGAGGAAGGGAAAAAGGTCGTTTTTAGAGTAGAAGACGGTAAGGTTTTTGTTGAGTCCTGCGAGTGTGAGAAGAAAAAATGCATTCCGGATAAACCTATAGAAAAAATAGGTCAGAAGATAAAGTGCCCTGAAAACAGGGTTGAGGCCAAGATAGAGCTCCGCGACAGACTCTACCCCGGCTACATCTTCATAAAGGCCGATTTAGATAAAGACCTTCAGAGCCTAATAAGAAGAGTTCCAAGAGTTTTAGGCTTTGTAAGTGCAGGAGGGAAGCCTGTTGTTGTTAGTGAGTCTGAAATTACAGCAATAAAAGAGAGGCTCAAGAGAGGAGTTCCTAAAGTTAGGAAGCTCAAGTTTGACATTGGCGACAAGGTGAAGATTAACGAAGGACCCTTTATCGGATTTGAAGGAACCATCTCAGAGATTGACCCTGAGCACGAAAAGCTTATAGTTTTGGTGAACATTTTTGACAGGCAGACTCCCGTTGAGCTGGAGTTTGACCAGGTAGAGAAAATAAGCTGATAGGCGGAGGATACAATGGCTAAGAAAGTAGTGGCTGAGGTTAAGCTTCAGCTGCCTGCCGGAGAGGCGAGCCCTGCACCACCTGTAGGTCCTGCTTTAGGTCAGCACGGTGTAAACATCATGGAGTTCGTTAAGGCCTTCAATGCTGCAACTGCAGACAAGAAGGGTCTTATCATTCCTGTAGTTATTACAATTTACGCAGACAGGTCTTTTGACTTCGTTCTCAAAACTCCCCCTGCTTCTGTTCTCATCAAGAAAGCTGCAGGAATTGAGAAGGGAGCTCACCAGCCCAAGAAGGAGTGGGTAGGACAGATTACAAAGGAACAGCTCAGGCAGATTGCAGAGCAGAAGATGCAGGATCTCAACTGCTACGACATTGAAGCTGCAATGAGGATTATTGCAGGAACGGCAGAGAACATGGGAGTAAAAATCGTAGACTAACGGAAACACTACCACCGTTTAGGTGGGAGGCATAAAAGCCGAAGGAGGTAGAGATGCCGAAACACGGAAAGAAGTATATGAACGCCCTTGCCCTCATTGACAGGGGTAAGCAGTATCCCCTCAAAGAGGCCATCTCCCTCGTTAAGAAGATGGCAGACGTTACAAAGAGGAACTTTGACCAGACGGTTGAGATGGCCGTTCGCCTCGGCGTTGACCCCAAGTATCAGGATCAGATGGTAAGGGGAAGCGTAGTTCTCCCACACGGCCTTGGAAAGGAAAGAGTAGTTGCCGTAATTGCTCAGGGAGAAAAGCTCAACGAGGCGAAAGAGGCTGGAGCCGACTACGTAGGCGGAGATGACCTCATCCAGAAGATCCAGCAGGGATGGTTGGACTTTGACGTTTTAATTGCGACCCCCGACATGATGGGTAAGGTAGGTAGGCTCGGTAGGATTTTAGGTCCAAGGGGGCTTATGCCAAACCCGAAGACAGGAACTGTAACTTTTGACGTTGCAAAAGCAGTTAAGGAAGCAAAGAGCGGTAAGGTTGACTTTAAGGTTGAGAAGGCAGGTATTGTTCACGCTCCAATTGGGAAAGTTTCCTTTGATGAGGAGAAGCTCTACGAAAACGCTGTTGCTCTTCTTAAGGCTATTCTTGCCGCTAAGCCTTCTGGAGCTAAAGGACAGTACGTGAGAAGTGTTGCTGTTGCTGCAACTATGGATCCCGGCGTGAAAGTTGACGTTTTTGACGCAGTTAACGCAGCACAATCTGCAGAGTAGGTGTTGACAACTGAGATTTTCTGAATAGAATTACCGCTGCCAGCGGAAAGACCGGTTGAAGAGGGTAGGTGCATAGCTTAAATGCCCTGAAAAGGGCAGCCTACTGAGACCGGCGAGGAAGCTTTACCCCGCCAAACTATGCCCACCCTCTTCACCCCGCCAAACCCATCGGGAGGTAACTCCGTTGAAAACGAGGAAACATAAAGAACAGATAGCACAGGAGCTGAAAGAGAAGTTTGAGAAAGCTCCGTTGGTTATCCTTACAAACTTTCAGGGTATGACTGTTGCCGAATCAAACGCCCTAAGGCGCAAGCTCAGGGAAGCAGGAGCAGAGTATAAAGTTGTAAAAAATACCCTTATGCGCTACGCCTACCCCGGAACTCCTGTTGAACAGATAAAAGACGCATTTGTTGGCCCTACAGGAATTGTTTTTGCCTTTGATGACATTGTTGCTGCTGCTAAGGCTCTGAAAGAGTTTATGGAAGGAGAAGATTCAAAGCTCAAGTTTAAGGCTGCTGTTGTTGAAGGAAAAGTTGCCGACTACAACATGATTAAGCAGCTGGCAGAGCTCCCCAGCAGAGAAGAGCTCCTTGGTCAGCTTGCATTTACACTCAAGTATCCTGTCAACGCTGTTGCCTGGTCTCTTGAGAACCTCTTTACAAAGCTTGTTACAGTGCTTGAAAACATCAAGGCTGAGAAAGAGGGAGCAGCTTAAAACGGAGAAAATTTTTGAATACTTACAAGGAGGAGCGAAATGGCTGAAATCACAAAGGAGCAGATCATTGAAGCTATCAAGAACATGACAGTTCTTGAGCTTGTAGACCTCATCAACGCTATTAAGGAAGAGTTTGGCGTATCCGACATGCCTGTTGTTGCAGCTGCAGGTCCTGTTGCTGCAGGCGGTGCTGCTGGAGCTGCTGCTGAGGAGAAAACAGAGTTTGACGTTATCCTCAAGTCTCCAGGAGCCAAGAAAATTCAGGTTATCAAGGTTGTAAGGGAAATTACTGGTCTTGGACTTAAAGAGGCTAAGGAGCTCGTTGACAACGCTCCCAAACCTGTAAAAGAGGGCGTATCTAAGGAAGAGGCTGAGGAGATCAAGAAGAAGCTTGAGGAAGCTGGAGCTGAAGTAGAGATCAAGTAAACAGGTTGAAACCAACATCGGTTAAGACTATAATTTATCGGCTGGGAGACTGCCTACAGGGGTAGTCTCCCTTCTGTCATTTAAACCCAAAAACTCTTTGAGGTAGAGGAGACTATGGGAAAAGTCCAGAAAACAACTCCCTCTGTAAGAAAAGAAAAAATAACAATCCTTCCGAGGAAAAGTTTTGCGAAAAGGGAAGAAAAATACCCGGTTCCAGATCTTCTTCAGTTTCCCTTTGAGTCTTACGAAAGGTTCCTTCAGCTCAACAAAGCTCCCCACGAAAGGGAAAATGTAGGTCTTGAATCTGCCTTCAGGCAAGCTTTTCCCATCGTTGATGAGGCTACAGGCGTTGAGATCCACTACAAAGGCTATGAAATAGGGGATTGGTACTGTAAATGCGGAAAGTTCCAGGGCCTTGGTGGTAAAGGGGTTGTCTGTCCTAAGTGCGGAATGGAAGTTGTTTTCCGCCCAAAGTATACGCCAGACGAGTGTAAAGAGAGAGGGATTGACTACAGCGCTCCTTTAAGGGTTCTCTTTGAGCTCCACGTATGGCAGAAAGACCCGAAAACCGGCGAAAAGATTGCTCCGATTATCAAAGAAAACAAGATGTACTTTGGGGAAATTCCCCTTATGACCGACAGGGCAACGTTTATCATAAATGGAACGGAAAAGGTTGTTGTAAGCCAGCTCCACCGTTCTCCCGGTCTCTTCTTCAAAAACGAGGTTTCCAAAACTACACAGGTTGCCCGCATAATTGACATAGCCAGCATAATTCCTGCAATGGGCTCCTGGTTAGAGTTTGAGATTCCTTACAACGATATTCTCTACGCAAAAATTGATAGAAAGAGAAGGTTCATAGGAACTTACCTCTTAAGGGCTTTCGGCCTTAGGACAGACGAGGAAATAATCAACGTTTTCTACGGGGATGTTGTTGAGAAACTGAAAGTTGAAAATGGCGAGATAGTTGATGCTGAAACCGGAGAGGTTAAGGGCGAAGAGGAGTTAAAGGACTACTACCTTGTTTCAGATATTGTTGATCCTGAAACTGGAGAGGTTGTTCAGGAGGCTTACGAGGAGCTCTCCACAAGCTCAAGGAAGCTTCCTGAGGGAGCTGAGTTTAAGGTTATCAATAAGAAGAAAACCCCTTACGGTGCGGTAATTGTAAACACCCTCAGGAAGGAAAAGAGAGACAGGGTTCGGGAGAAGATAGAAGATCCTCTCATTGCCGCTTACGTTGAGATATTCAGGAAGGTTCGCCCCGGAGATACTGCTACCGTTGAAGGAGCAAGGAAACTCTTTGAGTCTATGTTCTTCAGCACAAAGAACTATGACCTTTCAAGGGTTGGTAGGGCTAAAGTTAACGAGAAGATTTACCCGAAGGAGAAACTTGAAAAGCTTACAAAAGAAGACCTTAAAAACATTGAGTGGCTTCCGCCTCTAAGAGTCAGGGAAGACATACTTAACGAGGAAGGAGATATTGTCATTCCTAAAGGAACTCTCATCACTCCTGAAGTTGCCCTTAAGCTTGCGGCGGCAAAAGTTGAGGAGATTCCCGTTGAGCCTGATTACGACGATGCTGGAAGACTTCTCCACAAGGCAGACATTGTTGGTGCCGTTAAGGCCCTTATGGAGGTTCACGCGGAGCTCCGCCCCTACGACGACATAGACCACCTTGGAAACAGAAGAGTTCGCGGAGTTGGAGAGCTTGCTGAAATTGCCTTCAAGTCTGGCCTCTTCAAGCTTGAAAAGGCTGTTAAGGAGAAGCTTGCAGTTGCAGATATAGACTCTGTAATGCCTCAGGATTTAATCAACCCGAGAACTGCCCTTAACCCGCTGAGGGAATTCTTTACCCTTACTTCACTCTGCCAGTTTATGGACCAGACAAACCCACTTGCTGAAACAACCCACAAGAGGAGGCTCTCAGCGTTAGGTCCTGGCGGTTTAACAAGGGAGAGGGCCGGCTTTGAAGTCCGCGACGTTCACCCATCCCACTACGGCCGTATCTGTCCAATTGAAACACCTGAAGGTCAGAACATCGGTCTTATCAACTCTCTCACTACTTACGGCCGTATCAACTGGTTGGGCTTCCTTGAAACTCCATACAGAAGGGTTGTAAACGGAAAAGTTACAGATGAGATCGTCTACATGACCGCAGAGGAAGAGGAGAACTACGTAATTGCCCAGGCCAACGCTCCTGTAGATGAGAACGGATACATAACCGCCGATACGGTAATGGCCCGCCACAAGGCGGAGTTTAAGCTCGTTAAGAGGGAAGAAGTCCAGTTTATGGACGTTTCACCAAAGCAGGTCTTCTCAGTTTCTGCTTCTCTCATTCCCTTCTTGGAGCACGACGACGCCAACAGGGCCCTCATGGGTTCAAACATGCAGCGTCAGGCCGTTCCCCTCATCAAAACGGAGGCGCCACTCGTTGGAACGGGAATGGAGAAGGAGGTTGCCCTCTACAGCCGTTCTGCTGTTGTGGCAAAGCGTTCTGGCGTTGTAGAGAGCGTTACTGCCGATAAGATAATTATTAAGGTTGACCCCGAAGAGCTGGAAGAGGGTGGCCTTTCTGTAGATACCGGTTTTGACGTTTACAACCTCAAGAAGTTCCAGAAGTCAAACCAGAAGACCTGCATCAACCAGAAGCCGATAGTTAAGAAGGGGCAGAGAGTTAAAAGAGGGCAGATAATTGCCGACGGCCCATCCATGGAGAACGGAGAACTTGCCCTCGGTAAGAACGTCCTTGTGGCCTTTATGCCCTGGAGAGGTTATAACTTTGAGGACGCTATCCTCGTCAGCGAAAGGCTCCTGAAGGATGACGTTTACACGTCTATTCACATTCAGGAGTTTGAGTGTGAAGCTGTTGAGACGAAGTTAGGTAGGGAAGAGATAACAAGGGATATTCCGAACGTTTCCGAGGCTGCACTCAGGAACCTTGACGAGTCTGGAATTGTAAGAATTGGAACCTACGTTAAGCCTGGAGACATCCTTGTTGGAAAGGTTACTCCTAAGGGAGAACAGGTTCTTACTCCTGAGGAGAAGCTCCTTCAGGCAATCTTCGGTGAGAAGGCTAAGGGAGTTAAGGATACTTCCCTCAGGGTTCCCCACGGCGTTGAAGGTGTTGTTATTGATGTAAAGATCCTCTCAAGGAAGGGTGAGGCTAAAGACCCGAGAACTCAGCTCATTGAGGCTGAAGAGAAGGCGAAATTAGAGAGGGAAAAGCAGGAGGAAATTAACCTCATTAAGAAGGATAGGGATAGAAAAGCTGCTGAGCTTATCCTCGGCAAGAGAGTTCGTGAGGATGTTTACGATGCTTCCGGAAACCTCATCATCTCAGCCGGTGAGGAGATTACGGAGGATAAGGTTGACGCCCTTGTCTTCTTTGCCCTCAGGAAGCCTTCAATAATTGACGATGAGGAAGTGGCTCAGGAGCTTAAGAGGATCAGACTCCAGGCCGTTGACAAGATTACCCTTGTTGAGAACATCTACGAGGAGAAGAAAGCTGCCCTTGAGATGGGCCACGACCTTCCTGCAGGAGTTAACAAGAAGGTTAAGGTTTACATTGCCACGAAGCGTAAGCTCACGATTGGCGACAAGATGTCTGGTCGCCACGGTAACAAGGGTGTTATCTCCCAGATAAGGCCTGTTGAGGATATGCCTTTCCTTGAAGATGGAACTCCTATTGATATCGTTCTTAACCCCCTTGGTGTTCCATCCCGTATGAACGTTGGTCAGATTCTTGAGGTTCACCTTGGGCTTGCTGCAAAGGCACTCGGTAAGAAGATTGAGGAGCTCCTCAAAGTTGGCCTTGAAAAGGTAAGGGAGGAGCTGAAGGCCATCTACAACGACGAGAGGATAAGCAAGCTCATAGACTCCCTCTCCGACGACGAGCTGAGGGAGGTTGCTAAGAAACTTGCCAACGGAATCAGGTTTGAGTCTCCTATCTTCAACGGTGCAAAAGAGGAGGAGATCAAGGAGCTCCTCAGGCGTGCAGGACTTCCTGAAACAGGACAGCTCACAGTTTACGACGGTCTCACAGGTGAGCCTTTTGACCAGGATGTAACTGTAGGATACATGTACATGCTCAAGCTCATCCACCTTGCCGACGATAAGATCCACGCCCGTTCAACAGGTCCATACTCTCTCATTACACAGCAGCCCCTTGGCGGTAAGGCCCAGTTTGGTGGCCAGAGGTTTGGAGAGATGGAGGTGTGGGCACTTGAGGCCTACGGTGCTGCCTACACCCTTCAGGAGATGCTTACAGTTAAGTCCGACGACGTTGAGGGCCGTTCAAGGGTTTACGAGGCAATCGTTAAGGGCAAATACTCCTTTGAACCGGGGCTTCCTGAGTCTTTCAACGTCCTCGTTCGCGAGCTCAAAGCCCTAGCCCTTGACGTTAAGTTCATCAAAGAGCTTGAAGAGGAAGAGGGAGAATCTCAAGAGTAGATTTGAGGGGGCTGAGCCCCCCTTTTTAAACCCCTTTAGGAGGAGCCTGTAGTGAGCAAGAGAGAGATAATCTTCTCTGAAGAGCCGAAAACTTTTGACTTTGACGCCGTTGAGATTGGACTTGCTTCACCTGAGCAAATAAGGGCGTGGTCTCACGGAGAGGTTAAGCTCCCCGAGACCCTTAACTATAGAACCTTAAAGCCTGAAAAGGACGGCCTTTTCTGTGCCAGAATTTTTGGCCCCATAAGGGACTGGGAGTGCCTCTGCGGGAAGTATAGAGGTTCTAAATACGCAGGAGTTATCTGCGACAGGTGTGGAGTTGAAGTAACCCTCTCTAAGGAGAGGAGAAGGCGCTTTGGCCACATAGAGCTTGCGGCTCCCTGCACCCACATATGGTACGTGAAGTCTGTTCCCAGTAAGATTGGAGCTCTCCTTGGCCTCTCAGTTCGCGAAGTTGAAAGGGTCGTTTACTTTGAGAGCTACATCGTTTTAGACCCGGGCGACCTGGGAGAGGCTGTAGAAGAGGAAGGAAAGCCTGTTCTTAAACAGTTCCAGCTCTTAACAGAAGAGGAGTACAGAGAGTTAGTTGAAGAGTACGGAGAGGAGGCCTTTGAGGTAGGAATTGGTGCCGAAGGGATAAAGAAGGCTCTTCAGAAGGTTAACCTTGAGGAGCTTGCAGAGGAGCTCCGTGAAGAGATCAGGATGTATTCCGGTGAGATCTCCTCAATCAATGCAGATCTCCAGAAAAAGCTCCCCAACGTCTTTAAAGCTGCAGTGGAAACCCTTTCCTACTACACAGGTCTTTCTGAAGACACAATAGTTGGAATTGTTAAGAACGTTTTAGTTGTTGTTACAGACCCGGGAGATTCCGGCCTTGAAAAAGGGCAGATCATTGAATACTCACAGTACAAAGAGCTTAAGAATAAGGTAAATATTGAAGTTGAAAAGGGCGGAAAAGCCCTTGAGTGGTATGTTGATTTCCTTGTTGAACAGGGCAAAATCCAGAGCAAAGAGCTTGTTAAAGAAGAGATAAGAAGGGCCACAAGGAAAGACACAACAGAGGCCAAGCTCAAGAAACTGGTTAGAAGGCTCAAGATAGTTGAAGGATTCCTCAACTCAAACAACAAGCCTGAGTGGATGGTTCTTGAGGTTCTGCCGGTTCTTCCACCGGAGCTCCGTCCCTTAGTTCCCCTTGAAGGTGGAAGGTTTGCAACCTCAGATCTTAACGACCTATACAGGCGGGTAATAAACAGGAACAACAGGCTCAGGAGACTCAAAGAGCTTGATGCCCCAGACATCATCATCAGGAACGAGATGAGGATGCTTCAGGAGGCCGTTGACACCCTTATAGACAACGGCCGCCGCGGAAGGCCCGTTAAGTCCTCAAAGGGCCATCCATTGAAGTCCCTCTCCGATGTTTTAAGAGGAAAGCAGGGAAGGTTCAGGCAGAACCTGTTAGGTAAGAGGGTTGACTACTCTGGCCGTGCTGTCATCGTCGTAGGACCAGAGCTAAAGATGCACCAGTGTGGCCTGCCGAAAATCATGGCACTTGAGCTCTTCAAGCCATTCATCTACAGGAGGCTTGAGGAGAAAGGTTACGCAAACACGATGAAGCAGGCCAAGAAGATGGTTGAGAGGCAGGAGCCTGAGGTCTGGGAGTGTCTTGAAGAGGTAATTAAAGAACACCCTGTTCTCCTCAACAGGGCTCCAACCCTCCACAGGGTATCAATTCAGGCCTTTGAGCCTGTTCTTGTAGAGGGTAAGGCTATCCAGCTCCACCCGCTCGTCTGCCCGGCGTTCAACGCAGACTTTGACGGCGACCAGATGGCCGTCCACGTTCCGCTCTCCTTAGAAGCCCAGCTTGAGGCCTACACACTCATGCTTTCAACACAGAACATCCTCTCACCAGCCCACGGTAAACCTTTAGCCGTTCCTTCTCAGGATATGGTTTTAGGCCTTTTCTACATGACGCTTGAGAAAGAGGGGGCAAAGGGAGAGGGTAAGGTATTCTCTTCTGTTGATGAAGTCCTCAAAGCCCTTGACCTTGGAGAGGTTGACCTCCACGCCCGTATAAAGGTGAAGCTCCCTACCAACAAAACAGAGAGCGGAAAAGAGGAGATTGTAGAAACAACCGTAGGAAGAGTTAAATTCAACACACTCCTTCCTGAGAACTACCCGTTTGTTAACAAGGTTATGACCAAAAAGGCCGTTGCAGCCCTTATCTCAGACGTTCACAAGAAACTGGGTAACGAAGTTACAGTTGATATGCTTGACCGCCTTAAAGAGGCCGGTTTCGTTCAAGCTACACTTGGCGGCCTTTCAATTGGAATTGATGACCTTCACATTCCACCAACCAAGAAAGAGCTCATTGAAAAGGCTAAAAAAGAAGTTGCAGAGATTGAGGAGGGTTACAGGAAAGGTCTCCTCTCCAAAGATGAGCGCTATAACAAGATAGTTGATATCTGGACAAGGGTTACAGAACAGCTTACCCGTGACATGATGGAGTACATGGAAAACCACGACCTCAACGCCCGTGGAAGGCTTCCAAACAACGGTAAGTTCAACCCGGTGTTCATGATGCTCCAGTCTGGAGCTCGTGGTAACGTCACACAGATCCGTCAGCTTGCCGGTATGAGGGGGCTTATGGCCAAGCCTTCCGGTGAGATTATTGAGACGCCGATTATCTCCAACTTCCGTGAAGGTCTTACAGTCCTTGAGTATTTCATCTCAACCCACGGTGCAAGGAAAGGTCTTGCAGATACGGCCCTTAAAACCGCCGATGCCGGATACCTTACCCGTAGGCTGGCCGATGTTGCTCAAGATCTCATCATCACTATGGAGGACTGCGGCTGCGAGGACGGAATAGAGGTTTCAGCCCTTATAGAGGCAGGTGAGGTCGTCATTCCACTCTCCAAGAGAATCGCAGGAAGGGTTGCAGCAGAAGATGTTGTTGACCCTGTAACCGGTGAGATTCTCGTCAGGAGAAACGAGGAGATCTCTGACGAGGTTGCCCAGAGAATTGAAGACCTTGGCATTGAGAAAGTGAAGATTCGTTCCGTTCTTACCTGTAAAGCACCTTTTGGCGTCTGTGCTAAGTGTTACGGTAGAGACCTTGCAAGGCAGAGACCCGTCCAGCTTGGAGAAGCCATCGGTATCATTGCCGCCCAGTCTATCGGTGAGCCTGGAACACAGCTGACGATGAGAACGTTCCACATTGGTGGTATTGCTATGCGGGGTGCCGAAGCCTCTGAGTACAGGGCTAAGCACGATGGAACTGTGAAGATATTTGACGTCAACACGATTACAGATGAGGAAGGTAGAGTTATCGTAATCAACAGGGCAGGTAAGATTGCTGTTGTTGATGAGAGCGGTAAACACCTTGAGCGCTACGACATCCCATACGCTGCTGTTCTCAGGGTTAAAGACGGTGATAAGGTTCAGAAAGGGCAGATACTTGCTGAGTGGGATCCCCACGCCATTCCTATCCTTGCATTAAGGAGCGGAACAGTCAGGTATAAAGACATCATTCCCGGCGTAACGGTTTCTGAGACTGAACCGGTTATCCTTGAGTACAGGACTCTTCCCTACGAGCCGACGATAGAGCTCCTTGACGAAGAGGGCAACGTCGTTGACTTCTATCCTCTTCCTGTTGGTGCCCGGATAATGGTTAAGGAGGGGCAAAAGGTTAAGATTGGAGACCAGCTTGCAAGGCTTCCAAGGAGAATTGGGGGAACTAAGGACATTACAGGTGGTCTTCCAAGGGTTGCTGAGCTCTTTGAGGCAAGGAGACCTAAGGATACCGCCATCCTTGCAGAGATAAGCGGTAAAGTCTACGTGGAGACTGAGAAGAACAAGATAATTATTACGATCCTTGACCCTGAGACGGGAGTTAAGAGAGAGTATGAAGTTCCGAAGGGTAAGTACATCTACGTAAGAACCGGAGACTTTGTTAAAGCTGGAGAGCCCCTGACAGACGGTCAGCTCAACCCCCACGACATCCTAAACATCCTTGGAGAGAGGGCCGTTGCCAGGTTCCTCTTAGACGAGATTCAGTCCGTTTACCGTGCTCAGGGTGTTGACATCAACGACAAACACTTTGAAGTGATTATCAGGAAGATGCTCTCTAAGGTAAGGATTGAGGACTCTGGAGACTCCAACTACTTAGTTGAAGAAGTTGTTGACAGGCATGAGTTTGAAAGAGTAAGGGAGCGGCTCTTTAAGGAGGGTAAGAGGCCGCCTAAGGCCAAGCCCGTTCTTACAGGAATTACAAAGGCTGCCCTCTCTACAGACTCCTTCATCTCTGCTGCTTCATTCCAGGAGACTACGAGGGTTCTCTCTGAGGCTGCCATTGCCGGCAAGAGGGACTACCTGAGAGGTCTCAAGGAGAACGTAATAATCGGTAGGCTCATCCCTGCCGGAACGGGAAGGAAGGAGTACAGGAGAGTTACCTGGGACTACTGTGAGCAGGCAGAAGCTGGGGAATCTCAGGAGCAATAAGTCTTAACTGCTAAAACAGTATCGGCCCCGCCCCGTGCGGGGCTTTTTTATTTTGGTACCATTAGCTCCAGAAATCGGGAAGGAGGTTGAGAATGAGGGTTGACCGTTCAAGAGCTCTCTTTGAAGAAGCAAAAAAATACATACCGGGTGGAGTGAACAGCCCTGTTAGGGCTTTTAAGTCTGTTGGAGACGTTCCCCGCTTTATTGCAAAGGCTAAAGGCTCCCACATCTGGGATGTTGACGGAAACGAGTATATAGACTACGTCTGCTCCTGGGGGCCTATGATTTTGGGACATGCCCACCCGTCAGTTGTTGAGGGTATTAAGGAGCAGGCTGAGAAGGGGACGAGCTACGGAGCTCCCACCGAATTAGAAGTAGAACTTGCAAAGATGATAGTTGACCTTGTTCCCTCTGTTGAAAAGGTGCGTATGGTCAACTCTGGAACAGAAGCAACAATGTCTGCAATAAGGCTTGCAAGGGGATATACTGGAAGAAACAAGGTCATAAAGTTTGAGGGGGGATACCACGGCCACGTTGACGCCCTCTTAGTTAAGGCCGGCTCCGGTTTGACGACCTTTGGAGTTCCAACAAGCCCTGGAATTCCTGAGGACTTTGCAAAGCACACAATCACAGTTCCCTTTAACGACATTGATGCCCTCAAGAAAGTTATTGACGAAGTTGGAGACGACGTTGCCGCCGTTATTATGGAGCCCGTTATGGCAAATGCAGGGCTCATCATTCCTGAACCGGGATTCCTTGAGAAAGTCAGGGAGCTGACGGCTGAGAAGGGAATTGTCCTTATATTTGATGAGGTTATCACAGGCTTCAGGCTCTCTTTAGGGGGAGCTCAGGAGTACTTTGGGATAACCCCTGACCTTTCCTGCTTTGGAAAGATTATCGGCGGTGGCCTTCCTGTTGGAGCCTTTGGCGGAAAGGCTGAAATTATGGACTACTTAGCCCCCGAGGGACCTGTTTATCAGGCCGGAACCCTTTCTGGAAACCCACTTGCAATGGTTGCAGGGATAAGGACGCTGAAGGAGCTCCAGAAGCCCGGCGTTTACGATGAACTCAGGAAGAAGACTGAGAAACTCTCTGAAGGCTTGAAAGAGGCTGCGAAGTCTGCTGGAATCTACGATAAGCTCTGCTTCAAGCAGATTGAGAGCATTTCCATAGTTTACTTCACCCCCGTTGACGTTAAGAACTATAAAAATGCCCTTACCTCAAACACAGAAGCCTATGCCAGGTTCTTTAGGAAGATGTTAGAGCAGGGAGTTTACTTAGCTCCGTCTCAGTTTGAGGTTGCCTTTATGTCAACAGCCCACACAGACGAGGACATTGAGAAGACAGTAAAGGCTGCAGAGGTTGCCTTTAAAGAAGTTTCCGATATGTTAAGTTAACCGCGTTTTTCGGGAGAGCAGTGGGAAAGCTTAAAGACTACATAGAGAGAACGTCCTACATGATGGTGGGGGTTCAGTTCGCCCTCGCCATCTTCATCGGCCTTGCCATAGGCTACTGGTTGGATAAAAAACTCCACACTTTTCCTTGGTTGACAATCTTCTGGTTCTTCATAGGTTTAGCCGCCGGATTTAAGAACGTTTACAGGGAGCTTAAGAAGATATCCAGATGAGGGAGTTTGAGAGCTTTATTAAAACGTTTACCGTTGTGGAGCTCCTTTCCTTTTTCTTCGGTTTCCTCATCTCCTTTGTTTTTAAAGGTTTTTCAAACTTTACGCTCTCCTTTATTGCAGGCTATCTGGTTATGGCCTTTGACTACTACTTGCTCGTTAAATTCTCCAGGCGCCTTCCGCAGCAGGTTCTTGCCGGCTACTTTCCAAAACCCGGATTCTTCTGGCGCTACCTCTCCATCATTCTTATCCTTGTTGGCTTAAGTCTGTTTACTCGCTTAGACTTCTTTGCTATAATTTCGGCGGTTGCGCTGAGCCAGTTAGGGCTCTTTGTCTCCGTTTTAGTTCACCGTAAGGAGTGGAGGAAATGGAAGGAAGCGTGATAAAGATTGTGGGAATCCCAGACCACGTTACAATGACGTGGCTTGAGATGGCTGTTGTCCTTACGTTTGCTTATATCCTTGGTAAGAACCTGAAGAAGTTTCCTGATAGAATCCAGTATATTTTTGAATCCCTTACTTCTTTCATCGTTTACACACTTGAAGATGCAATGGGAAGCTACGGAAGGAAGTTCTTCCCTCTTATTTCAGGCCTCGCAGTATTTATTCTTGTTGGAAACCTAATGGGGCTAATTCCTGGCCTTGCCCAGCCGACGGCAAACCTCAATACAACCCTTGCCCTTGCCATCATTTCATTCCTCGTTTACAACTATGAAGGTATTAAGAAGCACGGCTTTATCAACTACTTTAAGCACTTCGCCGGACCCATTCCCTGGATGGCTCCACTGATGTTTCCAATTGAGGTTGTTTCACACCTTTCAAGGATCCTCTCTCTCTCCTTCCGTCTGTTTGGAAACATGTTCGGCGATGAGATGGTTGTAATGGTTCTCCTTATGTTAATTCCGTTTTTAGTTCCTGTTGCAGGTGAGTTTATAGTCTTTGCCAACAGCTTCCTCCAGACCTTTATCTTCTGTATATTGACTGTTGTCTACATTGCAACTGCAATTGAGGAGCACGAGGAAGAACACGTAGGTTATTAATAGAAACAGGAAGGGAGGTACTGATGAAAAAGAGTTATCTCAAGAGCATCCTCTTTACGCTCTTCCTCATGGTTGTAGGAGCTCTCCCGGCTCTTGCAGGTGAGGGAGGAGCTGAGTCTGGCAAGGCCCTCATCTTAGGTCTTTCAGCAATCGGTGCAGGCCTTGCTATCGGTCCTGCTGCAGGTGGTGCTGGTGCCGGACAGGGTCAGGCTGTAAGGGGTGCCTGTGAGGGAATGGCAAGGAACCCTCAGATGGCTGGTAAGCTTACAACTACAATGTTTATTGGCCTTGCTATCATTGAAGCACTTGCCATCTACGGTCTCGTTATCGCCCTCATTCTCCTCTATGCTAACCCACTTGCTGGCTAATTGTCTGGTGTAGGAAGTGAGGCTGCCCCCGCACATGCGGGGGCTTTTTATTTTTAGTGGTCTCTGTGCCAGAAAACCCTTGCAAGCTTTTCACCTTCGTTATACTTAACCTCAAAGTTTCCTTTAAATGCTCTGTTTACCGCCTCTCCGATGTGGCGAGCAAGATGTTCGCTTGTGGTTGCGATTTCGGTTGTTCCGTCTTCCTTATCTTCAATCCAGAGAATCCTCTGGAGAGGCCTCTGGGACATTACCTCATCAACAACGTTCTTTATCCTGTTGAGAATTTCCTCCCTGTGGTTTTCAAAGAACTTCCCGCTCAGGTAAACAAATCCGCCGGGATACCTATCCCTCTTCCTTCTACAGGCGGGGCAGAGGGATCTGTTTGCGTTCTCTGGAACGGGCTCTGGGAGCTGCTCGGGCCACTGCCAGCGGCCGTCTTTAAATACTGCTCCACACTCCTCGCAGACAGTCGGTTCTGGGTATTTTCTTTTTTCGTAGTAGGGATTGTCACTCTCCCAGGTGTACTCCTTCCTTCCTGCAGGAACATACTTGTTTCCCATTCTACCCTCCTCACGTTTTTGTTCTCTACTCTTAAATTAGTTCCTTTCAGTAGAGAACTTCCAGAGGGAAGGGGCGAGAGAGGAGTTTTACGCACCCTTCCCTTCTATGCCTGATTAGTTCTGAAGGATCTGAGAGAGTTGAATCTCTAAAGGGAATAGATGTGGGAAGTTTAAACTTTTCAAGGAGCTTCTCTTGTGTTTTAAAGGAGGGAGAGGCGACCGTTGACCGGGATTTTCTCCCTACTGCTACTCCCTCTTTTACTCCAAAGCCTGCCATGTGGAGAGCTCTCCTCACGGCCGTTGAAGCCGAGTAGGTGGCAAGTATTCCTGTCTCTTTTGTCATTTTCCTTATTCCCTTGAAGAACTCGTAAGTCCAGAGCTCCGGGTTTACTTTTGGCGAAAAGGGGTCGTGAAAAACGGCGTCAGCAAAGTTCTCATATTTACAGGAAAATTCCTTCAGGAATTCTCTACCTTCTGTTATGTAAACCTTCAGTGAAATCTGAGGAGTTTCTGTTGATAGGGCTAAAACGCCTTTTTCACAGTGTCTGTTCCTGAGAGCTCCCCTCAAAACCCACTTCCATTTGTTAAACCTTTTCCAGTCAAGATTAAGGGACTTCTCAATTACTGAGATGTCAAACTCGAAGGAAACTATTTTCAGTTTGGCTTTTGGGTTTTCTGAGAGGGCTTCGTCTATAAAGGCGACTGTGTTGTACCCGAGGCCGAAGCAGACGTCTAAGAGGTGAACTTTCCCTTTTCTTGCCTTTTCCCTTATCCGACAGGGCTTGCAGAACTTCTCTACCGCCTCTGTGAATGCACCGGCCGTTACTGAGTGGTAGGGCTCTTTGAACTTTTCAGAGAACAGGGTTAAAGAGCCGTCTTCTGTCTTTACCTCTTTTACCATCAGAGCTTTTCTTCTACGGCTTTAACTTTCTCCTCTATGTGGAGCTCCCTATCAATCCTTTCATCTATCCTGATTGAGGTTACTACCCGGGGAGCTCCCATCTCAAATGGAACCCTGTGCATCCTCTTTGCCGCCTCGCAGAGCTCCTCCAAACTCCCCTCA
This sequence comes from Thermovibrio sp., assembly GCA_015488335.1. Taxonomy (GTDB): domain Bacteria; phylum Aquificota; class Aquificia; order Desulfurobacteriales; family Desulfurobacteriaceae; genus Balnearium. The sequence goes on along the minus strand of WFNZ01000031.1, from coordinate 26,629 downwards.
ACAATTGTTCCCATGGCCGTTAGCTGGTATTTAAGTCCCATCTCCTTTAAAACTTTTATACAGCCTGCAACATACTCACTTACTCCCGGCTTTCCCGTTCCCATGGGGATGACGACAATCTCCATTACGGCCACTACTCACCTCCAAAGAGCTCCCTTATCAGCCTCTCCCACTGCTCCTGACACTCGTCCCCTTCACACTCGTCTAACGGAATTACAGAGGCCTTCTCTATTACGTCCTTTTTCACGTAAATAGGGGCGTTGACCCTTACTGCAAGGTTAATTGCGTCGCTTGGCCTTGAGTCAACCTTTAGGAGTTCGCCGTCTGGCCTTCTAACTTCAATAACGGCGAAGTAGATGCCTTTATCAAAGTCGTTAATTACAACCCTCTCAACCTCTCCACCGAAGATTGAGAGGATTTCCCTCAGTAGGTCGTAGGGGAAAGGCCTCGGCGGGACTGCTCCAAGGAGCTCCGTTTCTAAGAGTTCTGCTTCCCAGTGACCTACCCAGATGGGAACGGCAAACCTTTCCTGTTCATTACCCAAAATAATTATCGGCATTCCTGTATACCTGTCCTGGGCTATTCCGATTACGGATACCTCAACCATGGCCCTCTCCTCTGCAAAGATTTATGGCTCTATCTAAAAATCTAGCCAGATCCATCTCGCTGCACGGTTTTTCTATATGTCTTTTGGGATTCTCAATCGGGTGTTCGTGGCAATTTTCGTCAAGTTTGTCAAATCCGTATATCCTGGTTCCATCTTTAACCACAGCCATTAAGAACTTTTTTTTAGCCACGTTAAAGTAGAGCTGGATAGAACAGTTTTCTGAAATTCTGACTCTTGCCGAGTATATGTCAGGATTAATTTCTTCATCTAAGAGGGTGAGTATTCTTTTCCTTATTTCCAGATTTACTTCTTTTTTTATCTGTTCTGGAGTAATAAAAGACTTTTCCAATTCTGAAGCTCCTTCAGCTTCCTATTACAGAATTTCATTTCAGATTCTGCCTTATCCCAATCAATATAATCTTTTTCTACTTCCCATGAATAGTTTAATTTTTCAAGTTGTTTGCTTTCCTCAAATTCCTTTAAGCTCATTCCGTATTTCTTTTCAAATTTTTCAATTGTCTTCTGTGCTCTCTCAAGCCGAGTTCTCAGCTCTTTCTCAAGACTTTCAACAACGAGATAGGCAGGAAATGTTTTAAAAAACTCTTTAACCTCCAACCTTTACCTCTTTAAGAACCGGTTTACCCTTTAAGAAAAAGGGGGAGCTTTCCGTTATCTCAACCTTTACTGTTTTCCCGATAAGCTCCTCTCCGCCTTCAACTGCAATGGGCTTGTTGGCCCTCGTCCTTCCGTAGAGCTCCGTCCCCTTAGGGCTGAATCCCTCTATGAGAACCTCCTCAACCTTTCCAATCCTCTCTCTGTTTCTCTCCTCTGCCTGACGCTTTATGAGGTTTTGGAGCTCTGTAAGTCTTCTGTTCTTAACCTCTTTGGGAATGTCGTCAGGGAAAGTAGCTGCTTTTGTAAATGGCCTTGGAGAGTATTCAAAGACAAACCCCTGGTCAAAAACGCACTCCTCAACTAAAGATAGTGTATCCTCAAAGTCCTTCTCTGTCTCTCCCGGGAAGCCGACTATAAAGTCTCCGGAAAGGGCAACTTCTGGAACTATCTCTTTCAGCATCTTCACTTTCTCAATGTACTCTTCCCTTGTGTATCCCCTGTTCATCCTTTCCAGAATTTTGTTTGAGCCGCTCTGGGGAGGCAGGTGAACATATGGGCAGACCTTATCAATCTCCTTTATTGCCCTTGCAATCTTTTCGTTGAACCCGGCAGGGTGGGAAGTTGTAAATCTGACTCTCTCTATTCCCGGAACTTCCGAGACCATGTAGAGGAGGTCTGCAAGATCTGTTCCGCCGTAGGAGTAGAAGTCTACGTTCTGGCCTAAAAGGTGAACCTCTTTAACGCCTCTTTCAGCAAGCCTTTTAACCTCCTCCAGAACCAGCTCCGGCTTTACGCTCCTTTCCCTTCCCCTTGTAAATGGAACGATACAGTAGGTGCAGAACCTGTTGCACCCCCTCTGAACGGTTACGTAGGCAACGTAGGGGTTCTCAAGGGAGCTCTCTATAAGCGGAATTCTCTCCTCTTCTGGAATCTTAGAATGGAGAATCTCAACAACTTTTCCCTCTTCCTTCACTCTCTCAAGGAGTTGGGGAAGCTTTACGAAGTTAAACGTTCCAAAAACCAGGTCAACGTGGCCGAACCTTAGAATCTGGTCTCTCTCTTTCTGTGGAACACACCCTGCAACGGCGACAACGGTTTCAGGTCTTCTCTTCTTTATCTTTTTCAGATTTCCGATAAACGAGTAGGCCTTGTTGTCCGGCTTTGCACGAACGGAACAGGTGTTGACTATGATAACGTCGGCCTCCTCAGGGGTTTCGGCCTTTTCATAGCCCATACCCTCAAGGAGGCCGGCCATCTTCTCTGAGTCGTTAACGTTCATCTGACAGCCGAATGTCTTTATGAAATACCTCTTTGCCATCTCTCTCCTTTAACGGGGTTTAAGGAGAAATATAGTTTTAATCGCACGGATGCGGTATCTCTACCCCTTTTGGGTAGACGAGGATCTCAACTCTCCTGTTGAGAGCTCTTCCCTCGGGTGTATTGTTGGGAGCTATTGGATTCTTTGGCCCACATCCGAAAGTGAGAACTCTCGTTGGGTCAACACCGTTGAGAACCAGCTCGTTTTTAACAGCCTCTGCCCTCTTCTCAGAGAGCTTTACGTTGTAGTCAAAGCTTCCTGTGCTGTCTGTGTATCCAACAACCAGTATTACTGTGTCGGGGTTCTGGTTGAGGGTTTTGGCAATTCTCCTCAGCATCTCTTTCGCCTCGGGCTTTAACCGGTAGCTGTTAAAGTCAAAGAGAACGGAGTCTTTCATTATCAGCTTAACCTTCTGCGGCTCTTTCACAACTGCAACGGGCTTCTTCTCAGAAATTGGCGGCTGCTGAGGTTTAACTTCCGGGTTTGTGTTGTCTATGGGCTTAACTCCAACGTCGTTTGCAAGGGCTTTTGCCTGCTGGTCTAAGATGTATCCGATTGTTCCCCCTATGAGAGCTCCCGCCGCTGCACCTATCAGAATTCTCTTCCCTTTATGGTGTTTAGGGCCTGTAGCGGCTCCGACAATTCCCCCAACGACGGCTCCTATTGCAGCTCCAGTTGCCGTTTTGCTTGGTGTAGTCTGGGCTCCCTGCTGGGTAGTTGCGCATCCACCTAACAGGAGGGTTCCCGTTAAGGTCAATGCTAAAATTTTCCTCATCGTATCCCCCTTTAAAACTTTTGATTTTCAATTTAAACCTTAAACAGGAGGGAATCTAATGTTTGACGTTAAAGGAATTGCAAAACGTGCAAAAGAAGTGAGCTACAGCCTTATAGACATTTCAACGGAGGTAAAAAACAGAACCCTTCTTAAGGCTGCTGAGCTTATAGAGAAAAAGAGAGAGCTCATTCAGGAGGAGAACAGGAAAGACCTGATTGCAGGAGAGGAGAAAGGCCTTTCTAAGGCTATGCTTGACAGACTCCTTCTCAACGAAAAGAGAATTGCCGGAATGGTTCAGGTTCTAAAGGACGTTGCAAACCTTAACGATCCCGTTGGTGAAGTTGTGAAGATGTGGACACGGCCAAACGGCCTGAAAATGGGAAAGATGAGAGTTCCCCTAGGAGTTGTTGCAATTATCTACGAATCCCGTCCGAACGTTACCGTTGAAGCAGGTTCACTCTGTATAAAGAGCTCCAATGCAGTCCTTTTAAAGGGCGGTTCAGAGGCTATAAACTCAAACAGGGTTCTTGTGAATATCCTTAAAGAGGCTGCTGCTTCTGAGGGTTTCCCCGAAGAGGCCATTCAGTTCATAGATACGACAGACAGGTCTGCCGTTAAGGAGCTCCTCCTTTTAGACGAATACATAGACGTTGTCATCCCCAGGGGCGGGGAAGGCTTAATCAGGTTCGTTTCAGAGAATGCCCGTATGCCTGTAATAAAGCACTACAAGGGTGTGTGTCACGTTTTCGTTGACGAGTTTGCAGACCTTGAAAAGGCCTGGAACATCTGCTTTAACGCAAAAGTTCAGAGGCCGGGAGTCTGCAACGCAATGGAGACAATGCTTGTCCACTCAAAGATTGCCGACGCATTCCTACCAACAATGATAGAGCTCTTTAAGAAAGCTAAGGTGGAGCTCCGTGGAGACGAGAGGACAAGGAGTTACGACCCGGATTACATAAAGCCTGCAACGGAAGAGGACTGGTATGCAGAGTATTTAGACTTAATCCTTGCCGTTAGAGTTATTGACTCTTTGGACGAAGCAATAGACCACATAAACACCTACGGCTCACACCACAGCGACGCAATAGTTACAGAGAACTACACAAACGCAATGAAGTTTCTAAACAGGGTAGACTCTGCTGCCGTTTACGTAAACGCCTCAACCCGGTTTACAGACGGAAACGTCTTCGGCCTTGGAGCTGAGATGGGAATCTCAACCGACAAAGTCCACGTTCGTGGCCCTATGGGTCTTGAGGACTTAACAATTCCTAAATACATAATCTTTGGAAACGGTCAGATAAGGGAGTAGATTTTGATAAACAGGCCTGAAGCTGGAACTCTCTTTTTCTGGTTTTTCTTCGTGGTAACTGTTGCGTGGACAGTTGTTGCCATTCTATTTAAAGCGAAGGAGCTCCTCAAGAAAAGAAGAAATTAAAAGTGCTTGTCTCCAACCAGGAAAATTGGGCCGTATTCCGTTTCAACAATTTTTACCTGAACCTGGTAGATGCGGGAGAGGAGCTCCTCGTTGAGTATCTCTTCTTTGTTTCCGATGAAGTACTTTCCGCCGTATCCCAGAAGTATTATCCTGTCTACGTAATCCCAGACGAAGTTAATGTCGTGGGTTACCATGCAGATGCCGAAACCTTTTTCTTTGTGGAGCCTGTCAAGGAGTTCTAAGATTTTGCGGGAGCTCCTCAAGTCTACTCCCGTTGTCGGCTCGTCTAAGAAAATGTAGTGGGGGTCGCTGATGAGGGCCCTTGCTATGAGAACTTTCCTCTGCTGGCCGCCAGAGAGTCTGCTGAATGGTTTATCGGCAACCTCTTTCAGGTGGAGCTCTTCCATCCACCGGAGAGCTCTCTCAACATCTTTCTCCCTTACCCTTTCAAACCTTCCCAACCTTGGGAACAGACCAGAGAGAACCACATCTAAAGCCGTTGCGGGAAAAGAGTGGGAGTAGCTCTCCATCTGCGGAACGTAGCTTAAAAACCGCCTCTCGTCGCACCTTCTTGTACAATCTTTTCCGTGAATGAGTATCCTGCCGGATAAGGGGGGGATAATTCCAAGAATGGTTTTAACGAGTGTGCTCTTTCCTGCACCGTTTGGGCCGACAACGACCCAGAACTCCCCCTCTGCCATGTGAACAGAGAGGGAGGAGATAAGGGGTCTTTTATAGCCGATGGATAAGTCTTCTAAAGTAATTCCTTCCATTACTTTTCTTTTATGAGTTTGTCTATAGGCATAAATCCTACGTGTATCGTTCCTCTGTTTTCTCCAGGTGGTGCATAAATTAGTGTAGGTGTCGCCCTTACTCCATTCTTAACCAGCTTAACCTCTATGTCTTTAATAGTTTTTATTATCTTTTCCTGGTCAGGAGTTATTTCCTTCTGACGCTTGATTTTATTTTCAAGGGTTTTTGCATACTTCATAAAATCGCCATTTCCCATGTTGTAGAGCTCTTTAAGGGCTTCTGCTGTTCCTTTTTCTCTGGCAAGTTTTGTATAGTAAACAAGACCTTTAATAGAGTTTTCTCCGTGAACTGCCAAAGGAATCATATGGATTTCAACGTTATTCTTTTTAGCTATTTCTTCAACCTGATTGAAGTGACCATAACAGAATGGACAGAATACGTCCCACACAATGTAAACTTTCTTTTCACCCTTTCCTACAACATGGGGAATGTTTGCCCTTGTTAGTTCTTTGTCTATCTCCTTTATGAATGAAATGTTCACTTTTAAGGGTTTCTCAGCATTCTTCGGTTTGAGTGTTTGAAGAATAACGCTCTTTCCTTTAATTGAGTACTTAAATATCTGGAGAGCTATATACTTGTCTTCTGTGTTGATAAAGATATACCTTTTGAGTTCTCTGTGGTTTCTGTTGTCTATCAAGTCAACTTCAAACGTTTTAAATCCTGGAACTTTAACTTCCTGCGTAGCTTTAACCGATTTTACCTTTATTCCTCTTGTGGATAGAGGATTAAGTAGGGCTTTTATTACTTTTTCTGCTTCTTCTAAACTGTTTTTATTTGAAACTTGGCCATTTTTGTTTAATATTTTATCTGGTGAGGTGTTTTCTTTCTGTTCTGCTTGAGAACATCCAGAAATGACAAGAGCAATTAAAAGCGCTGATAGAAGAGTTCTCATAGGTTTCCTCCCTCGTGAGATTTGTTGTTAATTTTACGGCTTTTGAAAAGAAAAAGGGGGCGCAGAGCCCCAATTCCGGTCTAAAAGAATCTATTAAAGTTCTCCTCTCATCTGTCTTATCTTAGCCTGAGCTGCCGCAAGCCTTGCGATTGGAACCCTAAATGGAGATGGGCTTACGTACTTAACTCCAACCTTCTGGAAGAAGTTGATTGACCTCGGGTCTCCACCGTGCTCCCCGCAGATTCCGGTCTTCATGTTGGGGCGAACGGAGTTCCCCTTCTCTATTGCAAGCTCTATAAGCCTTCCAACGCCGTTCTCGTCTATGTGCATGAACGGGTCGCCTTTGAGGATTCCTTCTTCTATGTACTTTCCTATGAACTTTCCAGCATCGTCCCTTGAGAGGCCGAAGGTCATCTGTGTAAGGTCGTTTGTTCCGAAGGAGAAATACTGGGCATAGCGGGCAAGCTGATCGGCAATGAGGGCAGCCCTTGGAACCTCAACCATCGTTCCAACCTGATACTCAACCTCTGTTCCCTGCTCAAGGAAGACTTTTGCTGCAACGTCGTCTATCAGCTCTTTCAGTTTCATCAGCTCCCTGTCGTCTGCAATCAGAGGGAGCATTATTTCAGGAAGGACGTTAATTCCGTTTTTCTTACAGATGCAGGCGGCCTCAAGGATTGCCCTTGCCTGCATTCTGTAGATTTCGGGGTAGGCTATTCCAAGCCTTGAACCCCTCAAGCCCAGCATCGGGTTGACTTCGTGGAGCTCCTCAGCCCTCTTTTTTAGCTCCTCAACGGGAAGTCCCATCTCCTTTGCTGTTCTCTCAAACTCTTCTTCAGTTCTTGGGAGGAACTCGTGGAGTGGCGGGTCAAGGAGCCTTATGTTGACAGGAAGCCCGTCCATCACCTCAAAGATGGCAATGAAGTCTTCCCTCTGCATTGGAAGGAGCTTCTCAAGGGCTCTCTCCCTCTCCTCTTTGGTTTTTGCAAGTATCATTTCACGAACAACGGGAATTCTCTCTTCCTTGAAGAACATGTGCTCAGTTCTGCACAGACCTATACCTTCAGCTCCAAAGTCCCTTCCCTGCTTTGCATCTTCAGGAGTGTCAGCGTTTACCCTTACCTGGAGTTCTCTTATCTCGTCTGCCCACCTCATAAGTTCTTCAAACTCGCCGGAAATCTGGGCAGGAATTGTCTTTAACTCTCCGTGGAATATCTCACCGGTAGAACCGTCTAAGGTTATAACGTCTCCTTTCTTAACTACAACGTCTCCTACTCTGAACTCCTCTTTATCGTAGTCAACGTGGATAGACTCGGCACCAACTATACAGGTCTTGCCCATTCCCCTTGCAACAACAGCAGCGTGGGAAGTCATTCCACCCCTTGCAGTTAAGATACCCTCAGCTGCGTGCATTCCGTGGATATCTTCGGGGGATGTTTCGTGGCGGACCAGGATTACCTTCTCTCCCTTCTCGGCTAGTTCAACAGCCTCGTCGGCGTTGAAGACAACTTTACCGCTTACAGCTCCCGGAGCGGCAGGGAGACCTTTTGCTATAAGCCTTCCTTCGGCTATTGCTTTCTTCCTGTCTTTTTCATCAAGCATCGGATGGAGGAGCTGGTTAATAAGGGATGGGTCAACCCTTAGGATAGCTTCCTCTTTTGTGATAAGCCCCTCCTTAACCATGTCAACGGCTATCTTTACGGCAGCCCTTGCAGTCCTCTTTCCAGCTCTTGTCTGGAGCATCCAGAGTCTGCCGTTCTCTATTGTGAACTCAATGTCCTGCATATCCCTGTAGTGCTTCTCAAGTATGTCCCTGATTTTCAGGAGCTGTTTGTAAACTTCGGGGAACTCCTCTTCTAAGGAAACCTGGTCTTCGCTTGTCTTTTGAGCCTTTGTAAGGGGCTGTGGCGTCCTGATTCCTGCAACAACGTCTTCACCCTGGGCGTTCTTCAGGTATTCACCATAGAAGACGTTTTCTCCTGTTGACGGATTCCTAGTAAATGCAACTCCCGTTCCGGAGGTCTCTCCCATGTTCCCGAAGACCATAGCAACGATGTTTACGGCTGTTCCGTAGTCTTCCGGTATCTTGTTTATCTCACGGTACTTTATGGCCCTTGGGTTGTTCCAGGAGTCAAAAACGGCCTTTATGGCCATTTTAAGCTGTTCGTAAGGGTCTTGAGGGAAGTCCCTTCCGGTCTCCTTTTTAACAAGCTCTTTGTAGCGCTTTACAACGTCTTTCAGGTCTTCTGCTGTAAGGTCAACGTCCTGCTTTGCTCCAACCTCTCTCTTCTTCTCCTCTAAAATCTCCTCAAACTTCTCGTGAGGGATTCCCATAACGACGTTTCCGAACATCTGGATGAATCGGCGGTAGGAGTCCCAGGCAAACCTCTCGTTTCCGGTTGACTCTGCAAGACCCTCAACGGTTTCGTCGTTGAGGCCTAAGTTGAGGATTGTGTCCATCATTCCGGGCATTGAGACGGGAGCTCCCGACCTGACAGAAACAAGGAGAGGGTTCTTCCTGTCCCCAAACTTCTTGCCCATTTCCTTTTCAATCTTGTGGAGCCCCTCTAAAACCTGCTCCCACATTCCTTCCGGGAACTTCTGTCCCTCCTTGAAGTATTCCTTGCACACCTCTGTTGTTATTGTGATTCCCGGCGGAACGGGAAGTCCTAAGTTGGTCATCTCGGCAAGGTTTGCACCCTTACCACCTAAAAGCATCTTCATTTCGGCACTTCCTTCGGCCTTTCCGCCGCCGAAGTAGTAGACCATCTTTTTAGGCATCTCCGCGCCCCCTAAAATACGAGTTTTGAAAAGTCTGCTAATCTTAAGAGGTGGTCTGCTATTGCTTTAAGGAGGCTGAGCCTCCTGTTTCTGACCTTTTCGTCTGTCCATAACCATCACGTTGTCAAAGAAGCTGTCAACGGCCGGTTTCAGCTCGCCGATTTTCAGAAGTGCCCCCTCGTAGTCTTTCTCTTTAAGGAGCTCCTCAATTTCCCCCTTTACCCTCTGGAACGTTTCCCAGAGGTTTACTTCGAACACCCCTTCAGGCTCAAAAGGTAAAGGAGAAAAGTTTTCAGGAATTATATTAACAACTCTTCTCATCGTGTAAAGAACGGCCTCAAACTCAGGGTTCTGCCTCAACTTTTCTATTGCTTCCACCCTTAGGAGAGAGTCGTACGGGTCGTCTGAAACGGAAAGGACTGCATCTACCGAATCGGGGCTGAAGCCTCTATCCCTCAGGTAGTTCTTGAGCCTCTCCTTTATGAAAGAGAGGGTCTCTTCAACGGTATTTTCAGAGAGCTCTATGCCCTGATCCCTGTAGAGTTTGCTGGCTTCTTCTATTAGAGGGGTTATTCCGGTGGAGATTCTATTTTCAATTAATGTCTGAATCAAACCTAAAGCGTTTCTCCTTAAAGCAAACGGGTCTGCCGAGCCGGTAGGTTTGAGCCCTGCTCCTATGAAACCAGTAAGGTTGTCAATTTTTTCGGCTATTGAGAGTGAAATACCCGTTTCTGTCTCTGCAACTCTGTCTCCTGAGAACCTCGGTAGGTAGTGCTCCTCTATGGCTACTGCAACTTCCTCGTCTTCCCCGTCTAAGAGGGCGTAGTATTTGCCCATAGTTCCCTGGAGCTCCGGGAACTCGTTAACCATTTCTGTTAAAAGGTCTGCTTTACACAGGTGTGCAGCCCTCTTAGTCTTTTCCTCTTTATCAAATCTCAACTGTATAGAAACAAAAGGAGCTAAAGTCTCAAGCCTTTCTGTCTTGTCAAGCATTGTTCCCAGTTTCTCGTGGAAGACAATCCCTGAGAGGTCTTTAACCCTCTCTTCTAATTTCTTTTTCCTGTCTTCCTTGAAGAAGAAGTAGGCGTCTGAGAGCCTTGCCCTTAAAACCTTTTCGTAGCCTAAGCGAACTGTTAAGTCATCAACCGGTTTTATGTTTGAAACGCCTACAAAGTAGTTTTTCAGGTTCCCGTTTCTATCAACAACTGAGAAGAACTTCTGGTGGTCTTTCATCACTACAACGGGAACCTCTTTAGGGAGCTCCAAAAACTCCTCTTCAAAGGAGCCCAGTATCGGGTATGGAAACTCAACAAGGTTTGCAACTTCGTTTAAAAGCTCTTCGTCTTCAAGGAACTCCCCACCAATCCCTTTTGCCAGGTCCTTTGCCCTGTCAAGGATTATTGCCTTTCTCTTATCTATGTCTGCAACTACAAACCTCTCCTCAAGCTGAGAGATAAACTCAGACGGCTCCTCAACAACAAAAGGCTCTGGAGAAAGAAATCTGTGGCCGAAAGAGACATTTGAACTCTTTATTCCGTCTATCTCAAACTCAACCGGTTCTTTCCCGTAAACGGCGGTTATCCACCTTATCGGCCTTCCAAACCTTATCCTCTTCTCCCCCCAGCGCATGCTCTTTTTAAAAGGAATAGAGGTAATAACTTCCGGGAGAATCTCTTTTAAGACCTCAACAGCTTTTCTCCCCTTAACTACTCTCCTGACAGCAACGTATCTTCCCTTTCTGCCTGGAGGGTTCTCAACAACTGTTAATTCTGAAACGTCAACCCCTTTAGACTTCGCAAATCCAAGTGCCGCCTTTGTCGGGTTTCCGTTCTCGTCAAATGCAGCCCTTTCAGAGGGTCCAACTATCAGCTCTTCCCTGTCTGGTTGAACCTGTGGAACGTCGTAGACGATAACTATGAGCCTTCTTGGAGTTCCGAAAGTTTCAACAGATGTAAAAGAGAGATGGTTCTCTGAGAGTTTCTGAGAGATTTTCTCCTTAAGGTAGGAAAGTGCCGGCTCAACGAAGGAAGCCGGGAGTTCCTCACACCCTATCTCAAGCAGTAGATTTTGCGCCTTCACCTTTACCCTCTTTCAGTTCTAAATACTTTTTAGCGCAGTTTGCAGCCAGTCTCCTAACCCTTCCTATAAACGAAGCCCTTTCGGCAACAGAGATTGCTCCCCTTGCGTCAAGGAGATTAAAAACGTGGGAGCACTTCAAACAGTAATCGTAGGCGGGAAGAACTAAATCTTCCTTAACGAGCCTTTCAGACTCCTTCTCAAACATGATAAACAGGTTAAAGAGCATTTCTGTGTCGGCCTTCTCAAAGTTGTAGACAGACCACTGATACTCGTTCTCTTTATAAAGGTCTCCGTATTTAACTCCCTTTGTCCACTCAATATCGTAAACGCTGTCAACTCCCTGTATATACATGGCTATACGTTCAAGGCCGTAGGTAATCTCAACAGATACTGGGTCAAGGGTTATCCCGCCTGCCTGCTGGAAGTAGGTAAACTGGGTAATCTCCATACCGTCTAACCACACTTCCCAGCCGAGTCCCCAGGCACCAAGTGTTGGAGACTCCCAGTCGTCCTCAACGAACCTTACATCGTGCTCCCTCATGTTAAAACCAAGGGCTTCAAGGCTTCCAAGGTAGAGTTCCTGAGAGTTTTCTAGAGATGGTTTTAGAATAACCTGAAACTGGAAGTAGTGTTGGAGCCTGTTTGGGTTCTCTCCGTATCTGCCGTCTGCCGGCCTTCTGCAGGGCTGAACGTAGGCAACCTTCCAGGGTTCTTTCCCGAGAACTTTCAGAAAAGTAAACGGGTGCATCGTTCCGGCACCCTGCTCAACGTCGTATGGTGAAGCTATAATACAGCCCTGCTTTGCCCAGTAGTCCTGAAGGGTGAAGATGAGTTCCTGAAATGTCAATGCTCTCCCCGCACTGTAGTAATTGTCGCCGTAATTTTATTTTGTTGTTTATGGGTCGTCAAATTCGGAGGAACCTTTATTCTAAAGCTCCTTTAAATCGGAAACAGCTGACTTCATCAAATTTAGGTAGTTTTTGAGTTTGGGTAGAACAGACTCCACAACCTCACGGCGGTAGACGTGGGGAAGGAGATTTCTGTCGCTGACCATAGAGAGGCAGAGTTCCAACTCATCATACGTTAAGTAGCCAAGTTGAAACAAGGCTTTGAAAACTCTGCGTGGAGAACCTGCGTCTATACCTTCTTCTGAAAAAAGCTCCTTCCCAACTTTCCAAAAAAGCTCGTAACTCACTTCAAACTTCTGAACCTGCCCGCTCTCTAAAACGTCCCTTACAGACGGCGGAAATTCAGAGAGTTCAATATTGAGGGATTCTTCAAAATTCTTGAGGGCTTTCTCAAGGTCTTTCAGCTTTTTTATTTCCACCTGATACCCTCTTTGAGAACTTCTCTTATAAAATCTTCCGAAACTTTATTCAGGTTAACAACGTCAACGGTAAAAGGGATGGAGCTCCCCTCAACCGTCTCATCTAAGAGGAGCTTAAACCTATTAAATTCTTCTTCAGTCAAACCCTCTACGGCTATGTCGGCATCGGAGGAGCGGCGGTAATTCCCTTTCCCCCTTGAGCCAAACAGGTAGACTCTGCAATTTTTACCGTTTAAGAGATTTAAGACGATTTGGCGGAGCTCCTCTAAAAACCGCTCCTCTCTCTTCCTATCAACGGAAAGGTCAAGAGGAATAAGACCCTCCTTAAATCCGGTTTACGGGTATTATTATATCCTTAGCCTTAAAACTCTTTTGGGAGAAAGTATGAAATCGGCAGTGGTCATATTCTCGGGAGGTCTTGACTCAACAACGGCCCTCTACTGGGCAAAGAAGCAGTTTGACGAAGTTTACGCCATCACCTTCTACTACGGCCAGAGGCATTCAATAGAGATAGAAATGGCAAAGATAACGGCGAAGAATGCCGGAGTAAAGGAGCACATTCTCTTTGAAGTTGATTTATCAAAGTTTGGAGCTTCTGCACTTACAGACAGGAACTTAGAAGTTCCTGAAACCCATTCCGTTGAGGAGGTAAAGGAGAGAGGGATTCCCATAACCTACGTTCCCTTTAGAAACGGGGTCTTTATCTCCATTGCTGCGGCTTACGCTGAAAGCAGAGGGACTACACACCTTGTAGGAGGCTGGAACGCCGTTGACTACAGTGGATACCCAGACTGCCGCCCAGAGTTCCTCTCAGCTATGGAGGAGGCTTTAAACAGAGGAACAAAACTTGGAGCAGAGGGGAAACAGTGGAAGATTCATGCTCCCCTTATAAACCTCACAAAGGGCGAAATCATAAAGCTTGGTCTCTCTTTAGGTGCAGACTACTCCTACTCAATCTCCTGCTACAGAGGGGAGGAAATCCCCTGTATGAGGTGCGACAGCTGTATCTTAAGGGCTAAAGGATGGGCAGAGGCAGGAGAGGAAGACCACCTCATAAAGAGGCTGAAAGAGGAGGGAAAGATAGTTGAGTAGGAAGTTTAAACTGACCCAAACCGTTAGGGCTTCCGGCTGAGGAGCAAAGCTCAGCCCGGTCGGGCTCTCAGAGGTTTTGAGTAAGGTCTCTTTTCCTGTAGATGAAAACGTATTGGTTGGAATTGAAACGGCCGAAGATGCCGGAGTCTACAGACTTACAGACGAGATAGCTCTGATTCAAACTGCGGACTTTATTACTCCCGTTGTTGACGATCCCTTCGTTTACGGCCAGGTTGCCGTTGCAAACGCCCTCTCAGACGTCTACGCAATGGGAGGAAAGCCCATAACGGCAATAAACCTTGTTATGTTTGACACCTGCAAGGTTCCCATGGACTACCTGGCAGAGATTTTAAAGGGAGGAGCTGAAAAGTTAAAAGAGGCCGGAGTTTCCCTTGTTGGAGGCCACACAGTTGACGACCTTGAAACAAAATTTGGCCTTTCTGTTACAGGCATCGCTCACCCTAAAAGGATTGTCAGGAACTCAACGGCTAAGCCGGGAGACGTTCTTGTCTACACAAAGCCTTTGGGAATCGGCGTTTTGACAACTGCTATAAAGGCAGATATGGCATCAGATGAGGAGGTAAAGGCTGTTTCTGAGGTTATGACCCACCTTAATAAATCTGCCTCTGAGGCTATGGTTTCAGTTGGAGTAAGTGCCTGCACAGACGTTACAGGGTTTGGCTTTTTAGGGCACCTCTACGAGATGGTCAAGTTCAGCGGAGTTTCAGCAGAAATAGATTCCTCTGCCTTTAAGCTCCTTCCCGGAGCTAAAGAGTACGCCTCTATGGGGCTTCTGCCTGCTGCTACATACGACAACGTTGACTACGTTGGGGATGCGGTGGAGTTTCCAGAAGGTTTTGATGAAGATTTGAAGATGCTCTTCTTTGACCCGCAAACTTCCGGTGGACTTTTAATTGCCGTTCCTGAGGAGAAATTACCGGAGCTCCTCTCAAGGCTCAGCGAAAAAGGAGAGCCCTGGGTTCAGGTTGTTGGTAAGATTAAGGAGGGAACCGGAATAAAGGTTTACTGAGGGAGAGTGAGTTGAAGAAAAAGGTTGCGGTTATAAGCCTTGGCTGCCCTAAAAACCTTGTTGATACTGAAACCATGGTTGGCCTCTTAAAGGCTACAGGAGACGTTGAGTTCGTGAACAGTTTGGAGGATGCCGACGTAATCCTTGTTAACACCTGCGGATTTATCCAGCCTGCTAAGGAGGAGTCAATAGACGAGATTCTCAACGCCATAGAGGAGAAGAAAAACTCTCCTGAGAAGAGGGTTGTTGTTGCAGGTTGTCTCTACCAGAGGTATAAGGAGGAGTTAAAGAGGGAGCTCCCTGAAGTTGACGCATTCATCGGCGTAAACGAGCTCCTTTCAAGCGTTGAGAAGATTTTAAACAGAAAGGCCTCTTTCCAGAAGCCATACCTTTTAAGGGAGATTCTCACTCCAAAACACCTTGCCTACCTGAAAATCTCTGAGGGGTGTTCAAACGGCTGCACCTACTGTGCCATTCCCCTAATCAGAGGGCCTTTAAGGAGCAGACCAATTGAAGAGCTTGTTGACGAAGCCAAGAGGCTTGCAGACCTTGGAGTGAAAGAGCTCTACGTTATAGCTCAGGACACAACCGCCTACCTCTACGACAGAGGCGAGAAAGAGGGACTTGTCAAACTCCTGAGAGAACTTGAAAAGATTGAGGGTATTGAATGGATAAGGCTCATGTATACCTACCCGTCCCACATTACAGATTCACTCATAGATTTTGTAGCTTCCTCTGAGAAAGTCCTTAAATACTTTGACGTTCCTCTTCAGCACATAAGCGACAAAGTCCTTGCCTCTATGGGCAGGAAATACTCAAGGAAGTTTGCAGAGAATCTCATAGAGAAGCTCAGGAAGAGGATTCCCGGAGTTGCCATCAGAACAACATTTATAGTCGGCTTCCCTACAGAGGGAGAGGCGGAGTTTGAGGAGCTCCACTCCTTTATAAAAGAGGCTGAGCTTGACTGGGTGGGCTTCTTCAAATACTACAGGGAAGAGGGAACGGCCGCCTACAAGCTTGGAGATCTTCCGGAAGAGCTAAAAGAATCAAGACTTTCTCTCCTTGAGGAGACCCAGTTTTGGATTTACGAGAAAAAGCATAGAGAGTTAATCGGAAAAGAGCTTGAGCTCATTGTTGACTCCCCCTCTTCAGAAATGCCTGGCTTCGTAGAGGCCAGAAGCTACAGGAACGCCTACGAGATAGACGGAATCATCTACCTTAAAGGGAACTTCAAACCTGGAGAGTTCGTTAAGGCCAGAATAACAGACCTTGCAAGCAACGTTGACCTTATGGCAGAGCCTGTAGGTGATAAGGGTTAGACTTCTAACGGACGAAGAGATACTGAAGAAAATTGTTGAAATAGTTTCTAAATACCTTCCCAACTGCCGCATTTACCTCTTTGGCTCAAGGGCTAAGGGAACTGCAAGGGAAAATTCAGACTTTGACATAGCCGTTGACTGTGGCTCTAAAATCCCTTTTAGCGTAATGGCGAAGATTGAGGAGTTCCCCACGCTCAAAAGCTTTGACCTTGTAGACCTCTCTTTAGTTTCAGACGATTTCAGAGAAACGGTTAAGAAAACGGGAGTTATCCTCTACGATGGAAGAGCTGAGAAACTCCTTGAGTGTTTCAGGAGCTTATAGATAAACTCGGCAGGGAGCTCTAAACCACTATAATTCTTAATTACCCACTCAAAAGAGGTAGAGCCAATGGAGCAGTTCAAGGTTGTTAAGACCTACGAGGAGATAAACGAGAAGATAAGGAGAGGCGAGGCGGTTGTCGTTACTGCCGAGGAGATGATAGAGATAGTTGAGGAGTTAGGAGTTGTTAAAGCGGCAGAAGAGGTTGACGTAGTTACAACCGGAACCTTCGGTGCAATGTGCTCCTCAGGAGCATTTCTAAACGTTGGCCACACAAAGCCCAGAATGAAGATGGAGGAGATCTACCTCAACGGCGTTCCAGCCTACGGAGGAATTGCAGCCGTTGACCTCTACATAGGAGCAACAGCCCTTCCCGAAAACGACCCCCGGAACGAGGTCTACCCGGGAAAGTTTGAGTACGGCGGAGCCCACGTTATAGAGGAGCTCATAGCCGGAGAGGACATAGAGCTTGAAGCCTACGCTTACGGAACGGACTGTTACCCAAGGAGAGAGATAAAGAAGCTCATAAACATAAAGACGATAAACGACGCAATCCTCTGCAGCCCGAGGAACGCCTACCAGAACTACAACGTTGCCGTCAACAAGTCCTCAAGGACTATCTACACCTACATGGGAACGCTGAAGCCAAACTTTGGAAACGCGACCTACTCCGGAGCCGGCCAGCTCTCTCCACTTATGAACGACCCGTTCTTTGAGACCATTGGAATAGGAACGAGAATCTTCCTTGGCGGTGGAATAGGCTATGTCGCTTTCCACGGAACCCAGCACTCTCCCTTTGGAGTGAAGAGGAGCAAGAAAGGTCAGCCCATGGAGGGAGCTGGAACCCTGATGGTTGTTGGCGATATGAAACAGATGTCAACGGACTTTATAAAGGCTGCATCAATATTGGGCTACGGCGTCTCAATGTTCGTCGGAATTGGAATTCCAATACCGATACTCAACGAGAGAATTGCCTACTACACCTCTGTTAGAGACGACGAGATATTTGCCCCTGTAATAGACTACTCTGTTGACTACCCTTCTGGAAACGCAAAGCCGATTAAGTACGTGAGCTACGGGGAGCTCCGCCGGGGCTACATTGAGATAAACGGCAAAAAAGTCCTAACCTCTCCGGTCTCTTCTTACTATAAAGCCCGTGAAATCGCTGAGATCCTGAAAGAGTGGATAAAGAGTGGAAAGTTTGAAATCAGCAAACCCGCCGAAACTCTTCCTGCTCCGGAACCAGATGTAAAAATTGAATACGACGAGAGGAAAAGCTGAATTTGGATTTTTTGAAAAGAGTAGAAGAAGAGATTTTTAATGCTGGAGCATCAAACAGTGATATTCAGGATAAACTCAGGTTTAATTATTTGTGGAAATTTGCAGATTCCATACACTGTTTACTTTTTGAAGAATTTGGTAAAGAGTTTGCAGTAAAAATTACACTATGGAGAGATTGGATTGAGTTTTCTTATGGCTGGAGAAGTCTTGAAAAAGGAAGACGTTTAACGTCAATTTCTCACCTGCCTAAGTATTCGGTTTGCATTTTCAAAAACAGATCCGTTTCTTGTTCTCTTAACAGTTTTTACAATAAACCCGCAGTGATGTTTCTTTCTAAGAATTTCAAGAAAGCAGCTTCTTCAGAGTTTGTTAAAAGAACGATTGATAGATTTTTGAAGGAATTTCCTGGATGCTTACTCTGGATTCATGATTCCTCAGGAAAACGGAGTTATGAAGTATCAAACTTTAATGTTGATGAATTTATAAAAATCCTGTCGTCTATAACGCCGTCTGAAGAGTATCCTCTTAAAGGAGGTGATGTAGCTCTTAAGATTTTTACTGATGAAAAGGAGTTCCATGAGTTTTTCTCATTCAAAATTAGAAAGTTCATTCGGTTAACTAAACCAATTTTTTTATCTTTTTACCTGCCGTTAACAGAAGTTCAGCCTAAAAGAAAGATTAGAAGTGCTAAGGAGCGGAAAAACTGGGAAAGAGTAAAGAAAGAAATCCTCAAGCTGGAGAACCGATGTCAGCTGTGCGGAACTGAAACTCCTCTTGAAGTTGCACATATCGTTCCTTTTAGTAGAGGAGGCTCGGATTCTATAGATAATCTTCTCGTTCTATGTTCCAACTGTCACAGGAAAATGGCTCCAACAGAACCTATAGAGGTAAGAAAGAGAAAAGGCAAATATTGGATTTCTTACGTTGATAGGAAGAGCAAAAAGCTGAAAGAAAAACCATTGATTTACTGTAACCATACTATTAAGGAGAACTGTTTATTAAGTGGAGGCGGCGGGCGGAATCGAACCGCCGAATAAGGGATTTGCAGTCCCCTGCCTTACCACTTGGCTACGCCGCCTTAATGGAGCGGGCGACGGGACTTGAACCCGCGACCCCAACCTTGGCAAGGTTGTGCTCTACCAACTGAGCTACGCCCGCCCTATGGTGCGGGAGGTGGGAGTCGAACCCACACGCCACGAGGGCACTGGATCCTAAGTCCAGCGCGTCTGCCAGTTCCGCCACTCCCGCATGGCGGAATTGTGGGGTGGGAGACGGGACTTGAACCCGCGACCGCCGGGGCCACAACCCGGCGCTCCACCAACTGAGCTACTCCCACCACAATAAATAAATGGCTGGGGCGGCAGGATTCGAACCTGCGAATGGCGGATCCAAAGTCCGCTGCCTTACCGCTTGGCTACGCCCCAGCTCTACACTGCGGAGAGAAATTTATACCACCAGCCGCTCTTTTTCAAGGGGGTTAAATCTACTTCATCGTTTTCTTCAAGGAGTACAAAAACAGATGAGCCGCTTCCGCTCATAAGAGGTTTTAAACCCATCTCTTCGAGAGCTGCTTTTACTTTTTTGACCTCTTTAACGCATTCAGCTTCGCTTCTTTCAAGGTCGTTTTCCATGTTCTCTTTAACTTCTTTTAACCTGTGAGCTACAAGGGGAGAGATTATCAGTTTTTCAGCGTCTTCAGGTGTAATTTCTCTCTCTATTTTTGGGAGCTTCTGGTAAACCTCTGCAGTTGAGCAGGAGAAGTTTGGATAGACTAAAAGAAGTTTGAAGCTTGCCGGGTTGTAGTGTCTGAGCTTTTCCCCTCTGCCGAAAGAGACTGCTAATCCCCCTTTTATGAAGAAAGGGACATCGCTTCCAATCTGTGCTGCCAATTGGTGGAGCTCTCCCTCTCCCAGCGGTTCGCCGTAAAGGGTATTAAGTCCTTTTAAAGTTGCCGCCGCGTTGGAGCTTCCTCCCCCAAGCCCTGCACCAACGGGAATAACTTTCCTTAGTGTTATTTTCACGTGGGGCTTTATTCCCGTTGCTTCTTTAAAGAGCTCCTTTGCCTTAACTATCAGATTGCTCTTCCCAAGGGGCAGGGGCTGGTTTCCCTCTATCTCAAGCTCAAAACGGTCAGACGGTAGGAATGTTAAGGTGTCAAACAGGTTAACTGTGTGCATAACGGTTACAAGCTCGTGGTAGCCGTCTGGCCTTTTTCCCTTTATCCAGAGTGATAAATTAACCTTTGCAGGTGATGGAACTATCAGTTTCATCTAAAGCCACCTGTTTGAGGAGTTTTTATGGCAGATGTGGTTTTCTACCTCCACAAAGTATACCCTGAAAAGGGGAAAGATGACCTCTCCCTAAAGGATTTCGTTCGGTTTCTGACCCTTGTAAAGAGGAGATTTAAGATTGTTCCTTTTGAGGCCCTTTTTGAGGAAAGGGGAAACAGCCCAAGGGCTGCAGTTACGTTTGACGACGGCTACGCCGACAACTTCGTCTATGCTTATCCCGTTCTGAAGAAAATGGGAATTCCAGCCCACCTCTTTATAACTGCAGACAGGATAGGTTCCGGTAGTGTAAGGAAGAACCTTTCAGACTACTGGAGCGGCAAAGTCTCTTTCAGTGAACTTCAAAAACCCCTCTCAATGTTTGAGTCCCATACGGCCTACCTGAGAGGGGAGAGGGCGGATTACCTTACCTGGGAGGAGCTCTCCCTGATGAAAGACCTTTTCACTTTCGGCTCCCACGGCCTTAGGCACCTGAGGGAGCCGGTTTCCCCTGAAATCGTTGACTTCTACGACGGCAGTAATTTCCACTGGGAGTATCTCCTCTTTGGAAGTGCTGGAATCGGCACTCCGAGGTTTAAGACTAAGAGCTCTCTCTCGTCGCCCCTCTTTAAGGTGAACCCTGAAGTTGTTGAGTTCTGCAGGTCTTTTTCCAAAAAAGGGAGCTGGAAAGAGAGTTTAAAAAAGGAGCTGGAGAGAAGTTTTAAATCTCTGGGAGAGTTTGAAACGGAAAATGAGGCCTCTAAAAGGATAGAGAACGAGCTGAAAGAGTCAAAAAGGCTGATTGAGAAAAACTTAGGAGTTAAAGTAGATACTTTCTCTTGGCCTTTTGGCCATTTTTCAGAGTTCTCTGAAGGAATTGCTAAGGAACACTTTAAATACCTCTTTACAACAAAGCGGGGAGTTGTTTCAGAAAGCTCAAAACCTTACCGTCTGCCAAGGGTTCCCGTAGGAAAGGATATTTTTACGGCTTTCGGCCGAGTTCTGATCTTTTCAACGCCGCTATACAGTTTTTATAAATGGTTTAAGAAGGAGAAAGTGGTTTGAGCTTGAGCGTTGGGATTCTTACCTTTAATTCGGAAAGACATATAAAGGAAGTTCTTGAAAGCGTTAAAGAGATTGCAGACCAGATTGTTGTTCTTGATTCAGGCTCAGAAGATAGAACTCTTGAGATAGTCAAGAGTTTTGGAGCGGAAGTTCACTACAGGCCTTTTGATAACTTTGTGAACCAGAAGAACTACCTCCTCAAGCTGTGCAGGGGAGACTGGGTTCTCTTTTTAGACGACGATGAGGTTGTATCAGCGGAGCTCTCTGAGAGCATAAAAAAGGCCGTTTCTGAAAGCTCCCACTTTTCAGGCTACAGGATGAACCGGATTACTAATTACCTTGGCAGGTGGATACGCCATGCCTGGAACCCTGACTACCAGCTGAGGCTTGCAAAGAGAAAGATGTGCCGCTGGGTAGGTAATATGGTCCACGAGAGGTTAGAAGTTGATGGAGAGGTGGGAACGATTAAAGGGGAGCTCCTCCACTACTCCTACGACTCCATCTCTCAACACCTTAGAAAAATTGACCTCTACTCAACGCTTTACGCAGAAGGAGCTTATGAGAGAGGAAAGCGGTTTTCACTCTTTAAACTTCTCACCTCTCCGGCCGGTTCCTTCTTTAGGCGGTATGTTTTAAAGAGGGGCTTCTTAGACGGCTTTGAGGGTTTTGTCCTGAGCGTTATGGCCTCTTACTACTCTTTCCTCAAATACCTGAAGCTTTGGGAGATTGAAAAACGTGAAAGCTCTTGTCGTCCTTGACGAGCGGTGGAACAGCGCGCTGACCGATTTAGGCTTAAAAGTTGCGAGAGCCCTCTCTGAAAAGTGCATAGTATCGGTTGCCGCAATCCCCGGATTTCCGGCCTACAGAATTGCGAAGGAGATAGGTTTTAACGTTCTTTCCATAGAAGACCCACGGAAAGGGCTTCCCTTTAAGGCCTTTTTCTCCTTTAAGAGGGCTGTTGAGACCTTTAAGCCTCACGTTGTCTTCACAATCAGGGGAGATGAGATGCTCTTCGGAGCTCTCCTAAAAAACCGCTACGGCTACCGCCTCTTCCGTCTCCACGGTCAGGCTAAAGGTGTTAGAAATACGTTCTTGAACAGGGAGCTCCACCGGCGGTTCGTAGACGGCGTTATCGTTTCGTCAAAAAGGCTGGTAAACGATGTTATAGCTCCTCTTCCAAAAATTTTTATTCCGGGAATAGTTGATAAGGAAACTTTTAGATTCTCAGAAGAGGGAAGAAAAAAGTTTAGAGAGAAACTTAACGCTGGAAACAGAAAACTGATTGGAGTTGTCGGCCGTTTAGATCCTGTTAAAGGTCACAGGCTCCTTTTAAAAGCCCTTTCTCTTCTTAAGAGAGACGATTTTTTAGCCGTTATCGTTGGCGAGGAGAAGAATGAAAAGCTGGAAGATTTAAAAAACCTTGTTAAAACACTCGGAGTTTCAGAAAAAGTTCTCTTTATCCCGGAAAGGATCTCTCCCATCTCAGACTTTATGTCTGCCTGCGATCTGGCGGTCGTTCCGTCGGTCGGTTCAGAGGTGATAGTGAGAGCTCCCTTAGAGTTTATGGCCTGCAGAACGGCTGTTGTCTCTACAAATGTGGGAGCTCTCCCCGAGGTGATTCTCCCCCCTTACGGAACAACAGTTCCGCCGGATGAACACTCTCTATCAAAGGCTATAGACAAATTTCTCTCATCAGACCTTGAGAAATTGGGTAAGATTGCACAAGAGGTGGCATATGAAAAGTTCTCTTTTAAAGCTCTCTCTCCTGCTGTTTGCAGGTTTATTTGCGGCAGGGTGTAAAACAACCGACAGGGACTACACGATAACCTACCCGGCAGGGTTGCTTGCCAACCACCCGAAAGGCTACTGGGGCTGCTACGTCAGGGTTATAGGGAAGCTCACATACAAAAGGCCCCAAGACCTGTTCCCGCCATACCCGGGAGACCCCTTAGTCTGCGACTCTTCCGGCTGTATCTACGTCCACTACGACTACGGCGACCTCTCAAAACTGGTAGGAAAGAGAGTAAAGGTTGTTGGCTACGTCAAGGCAACGAAGTTCAACTTCCCCTACATAGACGCTATCAAGGTGGAGCCGATTTATAATTCCCCCGGCAAAGGGAGGTAGCTGTGCCGAAACTCTTTGAGCTCTTTGTTGTTGCTTTAGTGATAGTTTCTGCTCTGCTTCTTCTCCTTATGGCCGTCGGTTCCACCGTAAGGAAGAGGTAAGGTGTTTGTTGAAGTTGCCCTTGACATCCCTTTAGACCAGACCTTTACCTACAGGCTAACGGGCTACGAGAGTTTCCCCCCTGAAGTTGGGAAGAGGGTTATCGTCCCCTTTGGGAGGGGAGATAGGTTAAAGACGGGAATCATAACCTCTGTAAGAGAAGAAACTCCCCTTTCCTGCGAAATAAAAGAGGTTTTTGACATTCCAGACCCCTACCCCCTCTTTACGGAAGAAACCCTCAACCTCTGCCGGTTTATCTCTGAATACTACTGCTCCTCTTTCGGCAAAGCCCTCTTCCGGTTTCTCCCTGAAGGGTTTGTCGTTGAAGAGAACATTAAACTGAAGGTTAACCGTAAGTTTTCCGGAAAGCTCTCCCCAAACGAGGAGAAGATCTTTTCTCTGCTCCTCTCCTCATCTTCCGGAGCTCTCTCCCTCTCAACCCTCAAAAAAAGACTCTCCATCTCAAACTTCAACGACTGCGTAAAGAGGCTCGTGAAGAAGGGAGCTGTGGAGCTCCTTGAGGAGATAAAGAAGGACGCCGTTAAAAGGGTTCCCTACCTGAAGTTTGTTTCAGATAACTACACAGGTAGAGGGAAAGCTATCGGGGAGCTCCTTTCCTATTTAAAGGAAAACCGGATAGTTCCTCTCTCTGAAGTTAACAAGAACTTCTCCCGTTTTGCTGTAAGAAGACTGTGTGAGTTGGGCCTTGCAGAGGTCGTTTACGAAAGGGAACTGGGAGAGGTTCGCCGTCAGGAGCTTAAAGATAAAAGAAGAGTAAAACTTACGGCTGAGCAGGAGGGAGCTCTCTCAGAAATCCTCAAGACTGGGGTTCATCTCCTCTACGGGGTTACAGGCTCAGGAAAGATGGAGGTCTACCTTCAGGCGGCAAAGAGGGTTGTTGACTCCGGTAAGAGGGTGATAATTCTGGTTCCAGAGCTCCTCTTAACCCCGGAGCTCCGCGCAAGGGTGGAGGCCTACTTTGGCGAGGTTGGAGTCTTCCACGGGAAACTAACAAGGAGAGAGAAAGTTTCCCTCTGGCTTTCAGCCCTTCAGGGGCGCTACAGAGTATTCATTGGAACAAGGCCTGCCGTCCTGCTTCCTGTTAAGAACTTGGGTCTTATAGTTGTAGATGAGGAGCAGGACTCTTCCTACAAAGAGCAGCAGAGACCCTACTACAACGCCAGAGACGTTGCCGTTCGCAGAGCTAAGATTCTGGGAATTCCAGCTGTTCTCGTTTCTGCAACTCCCTCTGTAGAGTCTTACAAAAAGGCAAAAGAGGGAACATACACAACCGTTCAGCTGAAAAACAGGGTTACCGGTCTTCCGCTTCCAAAAGTGGAGCTCCTTGACCTCAAAACAGAACCCCGAAAGGGAATATTCACAGAGAAGCTCCTTAAAGTCCTTGAGAGGGTAGTTGAGAGTGGAAATCAGGGGCTCCTCTACATAAGCCGCAGAGGTTACTACTCTCAGGGGTTCTGTCCAAAGTGCGGCTACGTGGCAGAGTGTAAATACTGCAAGGTTTCCCTTACCTACCACAGGGCTAAAAACCTCTTTATCTGCCACATCTGTGGAAGGCGCTACAGGCCTATTTTCCGGTGTCCAAAGTGTGGAACTCCCCTGGAGTTTAAGGGATACGGAACAGAGAGGGTGGAAGAGGAATTAAAAAAGCTCTACCCCAGCTGGAACATCGTCCGTTTAGACCTTGATACGGTAAGAGACCCTTTCAGGGGAGCCCAGCTGATAAAGGAGATAAAAGAGGGGAAGTTCAGCGTGATAGTTGGAACAAACATAGCAGTTAAAGGGCACAACTTCCCCCGCCTCACCTTTGTGGGCATTTTAGTTGCAGACCTTTTGGGGGGAGCCCCAGACTTCAAAGCCTCGGAGAGGATCTTCCAGTCAATCGTCCACGCAGTTGGAAGAGCTGGAAGGTTCCAGCCCGGCTCTGCAATCGTCCAGGCCTACGATACTGAAAAGCCGTCAATCAAGTATGCCGTTAACTACAGGTTTGACGAGTTTTACGAGGGGGAGCTCCTCTCAAGGAAGCTCTTTGGCTACCCGCCATACTCCGTTGGGGTTCTCCTTGAGTTCCAGCTTGAGAAACAGAAGAAACTCCAGAAACTCAGGGAAGCCTACGAAACCCTTTCCATTAAACTTTCCAACGACTTTAAATTCCCGAAGCTCAATCCGGCTCCCATCCCAAGACTTAAAGGGAAATACAGATACATTGCATTCCTTACAACTTCAGAAGAGAATCTTCTGGATAAACTGAAAAGGCTGAAAGAGGAAGGGGAGCTCCTCTTCAGACCCCTCTCAATCAGGTATAAAATAGACGTAGACCCGGTTAGAATCTTTTAATTCAGGAGGGGAAAATGAAAAAGGTTTTTCTTATTCCGGTTATTTTAATAGTCTCGGCCTGTGCTCCCGTTTCCCACCAAAAAGTTGAAACAGCGCCAGTTCCTCAGGAGCAACAGGTCAAAGCAGACCTTTTAGAGGAGAACATTCCTGTCTATCCAGGCTTTCATCTTATCCCGGAAAAGAGCTTCATCTACGAGTCGGGAAACATAAAGGTTGGGAGACTCATTTTTAAAGGGAATGCTTCTGTTAAAGACATAGTTTCCTACTACAAAGCAACACTTCCCGACAAAGGCTGGGAACCGCTAACAATAACCATATACGGAAAGAGCGCCGAACTTACCTTCACGAACCCCGAACAGGTTCTCCAGATACAGGTAAGCAGAGGATTTAGCGAAACCTATCTGACAATTCAGGTTGGTCCGAAAGGGGAGTTGACAAACCAGCAATAGTTCCTATCTTTACTAACCGCCTTGAGCGGGCGTAGCTCAGTTGGTAGAGCGCAACCTTGCCAAGGTTGAGGTCGCGGGTTCAAGTCCCGTCGCCCGCTCCATGATTTAAAATAGGACTTGACATTTTCTAATAGCTTACTTAAATTTAGAGCAAGCAACAAGGTAAAAGTCTGGAGACAGTAGAATAGGTCAAAGGAACGAACCTCAAACTTGAGGTTCCTCTCCACCAGCCCTTGACAGGGCATCAAGCGAGTCATAAATTATGAACTTGCGCTCTTTGAAACAAAACTGAATAGGCCTCTCGCAGACTTTCAGGCTCTCCCTCAAGGTGTTGGAGCCTGAGAGCTTGACAATCTAAAAGGTGAGGTATAGATTAGAATTTTGCCTCGCCGATTGAAAACCTAAAAGGCCGATTGAGAATAAATCTGGCCTGAGGGGTTGACAGGCTGGGAAGAGAGGCATAAATTCAAACATCGCCGTCAAAAGCGGTCTTTGACAGGAGAATAAGGGACACGCGCCCTGCGGGGCAAGTGGTAAGAAGCCCGATAGGGCTTGTAATTGAGGTGTTCCGCAGGTTCATTGAGCC